>NZ_CP129137.1:600000-900000 GCF_030406905.1 Streptomyces sp. HUAS CB01 | reverse complement strand
GGCCGCATCATCAACGTCCACGCGCTGATCGCGGTTGGCGTCAACGCCGACGGACACCGCGAGATCCTCGGCATCGACGTCGCCACCGCCGAAGACGGCGCCGGCTGGCTCGCCTTCCTGCGCTCACTCATCGCTCGCGGCCTAACCGGCGTCCAGCTCGTCATCTCCGACGCCCATGCCGGCCTCGTCGACGCCATCGGTGCCGTTCTGCCCGGCGCGTCGTGGCAGCGCTGCCGCACCCACTATGCGAGGAACTTGCTGAGCCAGGTTCCGAAATCGGCCCAGCCCTGGGTGGCCACGCTGCTGCGGACCGTCTTCGAACAGCCCGACACCGACGCGGTCCAAGCACAGATGCGGCACGTCCTGGACGCGCTGGAGGCCAAGTTCCCGAAAGCCGCAGCCCACTTGGACGCTGTCCAGCATGACCTGCTGGCCTTCACGGCCTTCCCGCGTGAGATCTGGCGACAGATCTGGTCGAACAACCCGCAGGAGCGGCTGAACAAGGAGATCCGCCGCCGCACAGACGTGGTCGGCATCTTCCCCGACCGCACAGCCGTCATCCGGCTGGTCGGGGCGGTCCTGGCCGAGCAGAACGACGAGTGGACCGAAGCCCGCCGCTACATGGGCCGCGACCTGCTGGCCAAGGCCCGACTCCACCCGATCGAGTCAGAAAACAACGACACCCTCCTGCCCACCGAACTCACCGCATAGCCTCAAACCGAGATCGCCGAGTGGCCGTCGATACACCACTCCAACGGACGTGACCCGGCGGTTCGCCGCCGGGGAGATCGACGAGGAGGAGTACTGGCGGCGGTTGTCGGTGCTGGACGAGCAGTTCGGACCGCCCGCGAAGGACGGGCCGGTCTGACGCCCGCACGCCGACCGGCCGCCCCGGAGTCCGGGACGGCCGGTCGGGCCGTTGGCCGATGAGATGTCGTCGCGGGTCGATGACGGTCGCGTCAGGTCGCCACGGCGGCTCGCACCGGGGTTCGCTCCCGCGGTTCGGCCTCGACGACGGGGAAGGGGGTGGTGGCCGCACCGAACACCGCGGTGACCGCGTACGGCGTGGGTGCCGCCGGTGCCGGGAGCGCCGTGGGGAGCGTGAACCAGACGACCTTTCCCGCATCGCCCTTGGGCAGCACCCCCCAGCTCTCGCTGACGGCCTCGATCAGCGCGAGTCCACGGCCGGTGGTCTCGAGCGGTCCCGCGGATCCGGGCAACGGTATCCGGGGGTCGTGGTCGTGCACCGAAACGGTGAGCCGGTCGAAGAGCAGCTCCATCTCCACGGTGCACAGCTTGTCGGGCTGTGCGTGCCGGTGGACGTTGGTCAGGAGCTCCGTCACGCCGAGAGCCGCCTGGTCGATCAAGCGATCGAGCTGCCAGTAGCGCAATTGCGCCGACACGATTCTGCGGACCTGACCGATCCGCGACGGAAGAGCCTGGAGCTCGACCGTGCAATGCCTGCTTGCCTCGCTGATCACGGCTGCGACTCCCCGAAATAGGTCCGGAAGAAGACGAAGGATCGGATCCAGCAGTGGGCTGCTGCCTGCTGTCTGTTGCCGGCGGGACTGGGTCACAGTGTCACCGCCGGTGAACCCTGAGTGATGAGTCAAGAGTGAACCCGGCGTGACTGCTGCGCAACTCCGCGCACACACGGCGCAGGTGGGGGACGGTCCGGCGGATCAGCCGGGGGAGCCCCCGGCCTTGCGGAGCACCTCCAGAAGGCGGCCCGTCAGTGCCCCGTCGTCGAGCCCCCGGCGGGCGCCGTTCAGTGTCAGGCGGTAGCGGGTGCCGTTGACCGTCGCGACCGCGCTGTCGCCGCTCCCCGCGAACCAGGGCCTGCCCACCCGGACCGCCTGCACGGGCGCGCTGTCGATGACCCGTCCGTAACTGGTCAGCAGGGCGAGTGTGCCGCCCTCGACCAGCACCTGACCGGCCGTCGTGAGCGAGCGGGGCCACCGCTCGATCCGCACGCCCGTGGCGCTGAACTCCGGTTCCGGCACGGTGTCCGGCTCCGGCATGGCCGCCGTGAACTCCGCCTCCGACATGGCCGCCCCCTTCACGCCCGCTCCTGCACCTCAGTCTGCACAGGCATCCGCACGGGCACCAGAGCGCGTCCCCGCCGCTTCCACAAGCAACCCCTATGGAACCCCAAAGTCAACGTTTGTGCAGGTGAGGGGCTTATTGTGGGCAGTGGGGAGCGTCGGTCTGAGAGTGAGGAGCGGGGCGCATGACCACCTACGAGGCGATGACCACCGTCGATGTGGACCGCAGCGATCCCGAATACCGGGCATGGCTCAAAGAGGCCGTACGGAAGGTCCAGGCCGACGCCAACCGCTCGGCGGACACGCATCTGCTGCGCTTCCCGCTGCCCGAGGCTTGGGGCATCGACCTCTACCTCAAGGACGAGTCCACCCATCCGACCGGCAGCCTCAAGCACCGGCTGGCGCGTTCGCTGTTCCTCTACGGGCTGTGCAACGGCTGGATCCGGCCGGGCAAGCCGGTCATCGAGGCCTCCAGCGGTTCGACCGCCGTCTCCGAGGCGTACTTCGCGAAACTCATCGGCGTTCCCTTCATCGCCGTGATGCCGCGCACCACCAGCGCGGAGAAGTGCCGTCTCATCGAATTCCACGGCGGTCGGTGTCACTTCGTGGACGACTCCCGGAAGATGTACGAGGAGTCCGCGACGCTCGCCGCCCGCACGGGCGGGCACTACATGGACCAGTTCACCTACGCCGAGCGGGCCACCGACTGGCGCGGCAACAACAACATCGCCGAATCGATCTACCAGCAGCTGAAGTTGGAGCGCTTCCCCGAGCCGGCGTGGATCGTGGCCACCGCCGGTACGGGCGGCACCTCGGCGACCATCGCCCGGTACGTCCACTACATGCAGTACGACACCAGGATCTGCGTCCCCGACCCCGAGAACTCCTGCTTCTTCGACGGCTGGACCCGGGGCGACGCGCTGGCCACGAGCGACTGCGGCTCCCGCATCGAGGGCATCGGGCGGCCCCGTATGGAGCCGAGCTTCGTGCCCGGGGCCGTCGACCGGATGATGAAGGTGCCCGACGCGGCGACCGTCGCGGCCGTACGGGCCCTGGAGAACGCCATCGGCCGCAAGGCGGGCGGCTCCACCGGAACGGGACTGTGGAGCGCGCTGAAGATCGTCGCCGAGATGGTGGAGGCGGGGGAGCAGGGGAGCGTCGTGACCCTGATCTGCGACCCGGGCGACCGCTACCTGGACAAGTACTACTCCGACGACTGGCTGGCGGGGCAGGGGCTCGACATCGCCCCGTACACCGGGGCCATCGAGGCGTTCCTGGACACGGGAGTCTGGCCCTGCTGACCTGCTGACCTGCTGACCTGCTGACCAGCCGAGCGGCTGAGCGGCCGGCCGGCGCGAGGGGCCGGGCCCTGCCGAACCGGGCCCGCCCGACGGGGGCCTGCCGAGCGGCGTCGGTCGACGGAGGGCGGGCCGGCCACCGGCCCGCGGAGGGCCGGCGCGCCACGCCGTAGACACCGCACCCACTGCCGACGCGCCACAGGGACCGGGCGGAAGGCGGCTACGCCGCCGTCGAGGTGAGCCGGCGGTCCAGATTGCGCACGGCGTCGCGGAAGGCGCGGCCCACTCCTGGTTGCGCGAGCCGCATCAGCAGGCGCAGCGGAGCGGTGCCGTCGACCGCCATCGTCCACCGCACCCGGGTCCCGGAGCCCGCGGGCATCAGCCGCCACTCCTCCAGCATCGCCCGTATGCCCGGGGCGTTGGTCTCGTCGATCCGGTACGCATAGCGTTCACCCGGCTCCGTGCTCATGATCGTCTCCCGGAAGCGCGTACCGCCGCGCAGCCGGACCTCCCGGCCGCCGCCGTTCCGGGTGGGCCGGGCGGACGTGATGGCCGTGAACCAGCCGGGCCAGCCCTCCACGTCCTCCGCGAGCGCGCGGTACACGGCGGCGGGATCGGCCCGTACCTCGGCCGTGAACACGAGCCGGACCGGTGCCGACTCGATGAAGTCCAGCTCCACGGGCCTGAGTCGATGAGCCATGAACCGTACCTCCGGGGCAGCAGGGCAGGGGCGGACGAGGGATGGGCGGACCGGGCGACCAGGAACCGGGGCGGGACGCCGGGGTCGGCCATGGCCGGCGGTCGGCCGGACAGGAGCGGGCGTGCGGTCGGACAGGAGCGGGCGCGGTCGGACGAGGGCCCGCACACGATAACTGGCAACCCGTCAGACGGACACTACGCCCGCGCCTCCGGACCCCGGCGCAGCAGGCCGTCCACCGCGCGGCCGAAGACCCGCCGGCCGGCCCGTGCCAGAACCGGTGCTGCCGCACCGGGCAGCCCGCGTACCCGCAGATCCTCCGTCCAGGTCACCACCGACCCGGCCGGGGAGTCCCGTACCTCGATCTCGGCCCAGCCCAGCACGATCCGGCCGCGCTTCTCCAGCCGGCAGCGCCCGGGACGCCCGGCCGCCGGCGGCTCCCAGCGCACGATCTCCATCGGGTCGTCGAAGTGGGCCGGGCCCACACCCGTGCGGGCGACGAAGAGCGTGCCCTCGCCGCTCGGGCCGTCCGTCACCACGGAGATTCGGGTCAGGGGCACCTGCGCGGCATGGGCCGGCCAGTCCGTGAGCCGACGCCATGCCTCCCCGGCGGGCAGCGGCGTCGTCCGCACCACCCGGAAGACGGTCATGGCGACGGCTCGTCGAGCTCGGTCGGCTCGTCGGGCTCCGACGGCTCGGCCGTTTCGGCGAGCTCTCCGGCGACCACGAGGTTCGGCAGGTGCTCGGCGATCTCCGCGCGCGCCCCGTCCGGCAGCCCCGAGTCCGTCACGAGCGTGTCCACCTCGTCCAGCCGGGCGAACGAACTCAGCCCGACCGTGCCCCACTTGGTGTGGTCAGCCACGACCACGACCCGGCGGGCCGAGCGCACCAGCCGCCGATTGGTCTCGGCCTCCGCCAGATTGGGCGTCGAGAGCCCCGCCTCCACGGAGATGCCGTGCACCCCCAGGAACAGCACGTCGAAGTGGAGGGAGCGGATCGCCTGGTCGGCGACCGGGCCCACGAGCGAGTCCGACGGAGTGCGTACCCCGCCCGTGAGGACCACCGTCGGGGCACCCGGACGCCGTCCCGACGCCCCACCCGACCGTTGCGCCGTGTGGAACACGTCGGCGACCCGCACCGAATTGGTCACCACCGTCAGATCGGCCACGTCGAGGAGGTGGTGCGCCAGCGCGAACGTCGTCGTACCGCCCGACAGGGCGACGGCGCTGCCCGGGGCGACCATCGCCGCCGCGGCACGGGCGATGTCCTCCTTGGCCGTCAGTTCCAGCGACGACTTGGCCTCGAAACCGGGCTCGTGCGTACTCGCCTCCGCGACCGGCACGGCGCCGCCGTGCACCTTCTCCAGGACGCCCTGCCGGGCGAGCGCGTCCAGGTCGCGGCGCACGGTCATGTCGGAAACGTTCAGCCGGCGGGTCAGTTCGTTGACCCGTACACCGCCGCGTCGCCGTACCTCGTCGAGGATCAGAGCACGACGCTGCTCCGCGAGGAGGTTCTGATTGTCGCTCACCGCCGTGGCCGGTCCTTCCGTTTCGTTGCCGGGTGCGCTGTCTGACGCGTTGTCGTCGTGTCGCCGCTGTTCACCGAGGATTCTCATCCTCCCACGGTGGCTTCGCCCCGGGGGCGGGGAGATTACGTGGAGGAGCATGCGGCGGCGCGCCGTGATCCGGGATTCTGGGCGCGCCGCAGATCCTTCCACCGCCGTGATCCCGTCGGCAGAGAGCGAGCCGCAGAAGTGTCCCCTGCCACACCGGACCCCGTGCCGCGGCGCGGCGGAGCCGCACTGGAGCTGCTGGTCCACGGCGTCGGCGGAGCCACTCCGCAGGACATGCTGGGTGACCCCCGTACGGTCCGGATCACCGGCGACGCGACCGCCGCCGTGTACCGGCGCACCGACGACGCCGACGCCGAGCACCGCCCGGGCCGCGAGCCCGACCGCGACCGGGACCGGGACGAACCGATCCCCGAGGCGTACTGCTGGTCCAACCTCACCTCGGGCAACGGGGCCCGGGCGCTGTGGCTGCTCCTCCTGCCGTTCATGGTCGTCAACCTGGCCCACTGGATGCGGCCCGCGACCACGGGCAGGCCGCGGACCTTACGGCTCTACGGAACGCTCGTGCGGCTCATCGCCCTCAGCCTGACGGTGCTCCTCACCGCGGCCGCCTGCGAGGTCGCCCTCGACCTGACGGCCTGGCAGTGCGCGGGGTCGGCCCGCTGCTCCGGGGACAGCTCCTGGATCGGCTTCCTCTCCGCCGCGAACGACGGCTGGTGGTCGCAGCCCGGTCGCCGGCTCTCCCTGGCCGCCCTGCTGCCGGCCGCACTGGTGGGGCTGCTCTGGTACCTGTCCAACCGCACCTGGAGTGCGTACGAGGCCCAGCGCCCGCCGAACGTCACCACCCTGCCCACGCCGGCCGGGAGCACCGCTCCCGCGCGGATCGAGGACTCCGAGGCCCCGGCCCCCGGCGGACCCCCCCTCGTCGCCGGGCCGGTCGTCTCCGGGCCCGGTCACGGTCCCACCGGCGCGTACGACGGCGGTCCCGCCGCTTCCGGGCACAGCGGCACGCCCGCCGGTCCCGAGGGCACCGGCACCCCCGCCGGTTCCGCGTCCGGCGACAGCCCTGCCGGCCCCGCGCACCACGGAAGTCCCGTCGCGCCCGCTGACGACGACGACCGCGTCGGCCCGGCCTCCGATGACAGCCCCGCCGGCCCCGCGTCCGGCGACGGCCCCGTCCCCACCGGCAGCACCGTCCGGCCCGCGCTCGGGCGGCCCGGGTTCTGGTACGGCCGCCGGCTGGTCGCCCGGCTCCGCGCGGCGCACACCGCCGCCGGGTTCCTGGCCATCGCGGCCGCCGTGACGGGCGCCGCCGCGCGCCACGACCGGAGCGCCGACGTGCGCGCACTGGAGATCATCGGCTGGGTCCTCGAGGCGGTACTGGTGCTCGCCGGGGTCTTCGCCGTCGCCGTCGTCCTCCGGCGCGGACGCAGTGAGAAGGTCCTCGACAACCGCATCGACCGCGCCGTCGTCAGATGGCTGCCGTGTGCCTCCCTCGCCCTGCTCGCCGTCGCGACGGTGTACGCGTCCTGGTCCCGTCCCGGCTGGGCCTCCCAGGGCACGCTCCCCGGCGATGTCGCCTTCCGGGTGATCACCCTCGCCCAGGGGGCGCTCGTCGTCGTGCTCGCCGTCGCCGCGCATCTGCTGCACCGCCGTGCCCGGCACGGCCGTACGGTCATGCGGGGCCTGGGCGGTCCCGCGGTCGCCCTTCTCGCCTGCGCCCTCGGGGGAGTGATGACCGGCGGTCTCGCCCAGCGGGTCGCCGACTGGCTCGACGGGTCGGGCACCCCCGGGGAGGGGGAAGGCGCGATTCCGGGTCCGCCGGTGCTGCTCAGCTGGCAGGCGTCCGTCATCCCCGTACTGCTGCTCCTGCTCCTGGTGCCGCTGTGCGTCCTCGGCGTACGGACCTGGCGGACCGCGCGGGCCCTCGGGGACCGTGTCGAGCAGGACTATCCGGACGAGCAGCCCGACGAGGTGCGCACCCGCCGGATCGCGGGCACCCGCGCCCGGGCGGGTCTCACCGACGCCGCGCCCGCCGTCCTCGGCATCGTGTGCATCGCGACACTGCTGCTCGGTGCGGGTGCGGTCGCGGGGGCGTGGCTGAGCGCTGAGGTACCGGGCGAAGCCTTCGACCGGGCCCATCCGGTCGTCGAGGCGGCGGCCGACGTCGCGCAGGCCCTCGGCTCCTGGCTGATCGGACTGGGCTTCATCCTCTTCGTCACCTGGGGCCGGCGCGCCTACCGGGACGCCTCCGCCCGCCGCACCATCGGCATCCTGTGGGACGTCGGCACGTTCTGGCCACGTGCCGCCCACCCGTTCGCACCGCCCTGCTACGCCGAACGGGCCGTTCCCGACCTCACCTGGCGCATGGCGTCCTGGACGTCGACCACCGGCGGACGGCTCGTGATCTCCGGCCACTCGCAGGGCAGTGTGCTGGCCGCCGCCGCGGTCTGGCAGCTCCCCTCGGCCACCCGCCGTCGCGTCGCCCTGCTCACCTACGGCTCACCGCTGGAGCGGCTGTACGGGCGCTGGTTCCCCGCCTACTTCGGTGCCGCGCAGCTGCGCGGTCTGCACCGGGAGCTGCACTGCTGGCGGAATCTGTGGCGGCACACCGACCCGATCGGAGGGCCGGTCCGGCTCCCCGCCGAGGACGGCAAGCCCGCGGTCGACCGGGAAGCACTCAGGGACCCCGTGGTGTACGGGCGCACGGACACCCACCCCCTGCCGGAGCCCGTCCTCGGACACTCCGACTACCAGGCCGACCCGGCGTTCGCCGGGGAGCGCCGGGTACTGCTGGAACGTCTGCCGCCCGCGCTGCCCCGTCAGCGCGACGAGACCGCCCCGGTTCACGGCAGTTCGGGCAGGTCCTCCGGGTAGAGCAGCGACAGGTCGTCCGTGCTCGGCTCGGAGAGTTCGGCGACCCGGCCCGCGTGCCGCTCGACCATCGACTCGAAGGTCTGGCGCGCGGTCCGGCCGTTGCCGAACGCCGGGCCCTTCGGCAGTGCCGTGAAGTACTTCTGCAACGCCTCGGCCGTGCCCTCGGCCAGCCGGTACTCGTGCTCCTCGGCCTGTTGCTCCACGATGCGAAGCAGCTCGTCGGGCACGTAGTCGCTGAAGGTGATGGTCCGTGAGAAACGGGACGCCACACCGGGGTTGACCGACAGGAACCGCTCCATCTCGGCGGTGTACCCGGCGACGATCACGACCACGGCGTCCCGGTGGTCCTCCATCAGCTTGACCAGCGTGTCGATGGCCTCACGCCCGAAGTCGCGCCCGGAGTCCTCCGGGGAGAGGGCGTACGCCTCGTCGATGAACAGCACGCCGCCGCGGGCCCGTTCGAAGGCCTCCTGGGTACGGATCGCGGTGGATCCGATGTGCTCGCCGACCAGGTCGACGCGGGACACCTCCACGAGATGGCCGCGCTCCAGCACGCCGAGGGACGCCAGGATCTCGCCGTACAGCCGTGCCACCGTCGTCTTGCCGGTGCCGGGGGAGCCGGTGAACACCAGATGGCGGCGGACCGAGGCGGCCTTCAGCCCCGCCTCCTGCCGGCGCCGGCCCACCTCGATCATGTTCGTGAGCGTCCGGACCTCGCGCTTGACGCTCTCCAGGCCCACCAGCGCGTCCAGTTCACCGAGGACCGCGTCGGACGTCCTGGCCGCGGCCGCCGCAGCGGGTGCCGGGACGGCGGCGGGTTCCGGTTCGGCCGTCCGCTGGCCGGGGATCATGGACAGCAGCCCGGGGGGCTGGGTGGCGGTGGCCACGGCCGGGGTCGTCAGGGGCGGCGTCGAGCGGACACCGCTCTCGTCGCTGGTGCAGTCCTCCACGGTCGTGCCGTCCTCGGGGTACTCGTAACCGCCGCGTGCGCACCGCTCCGTGCGGCAGCGGGTCAGCGTCGTGCGGCAGCCGTCCATCACATGGAAGCCGTAGCCTCCGCTGCCCGAGACGCGGCAGCCGAGGAAGGTGCCCCGGCCCTCGGCGGAGACGTAGAACCCGGCCTCGGCCGGGTTGGTCACCGTGCACCGCTCGATCGACGGGTCCGCGCCCTTGGTGACGATGACCCCCGTCTGGGCGCCGTCGATGGTGCAGTTGGCGAGCGTGCCGCCGCTGCCGTGGTCACGGAACCAGGCGCCCGTGGAAGCCTCCCGGATGCGGCAGTCGTCGAGCTGGGCCGTGGCCCCGTCGCTGACGGACACGGCCGTGTTCCGCACCTGGGTCAGATCGCTGTCGACCACGTCGGCGCGGGAGCCGCGGTCCAGGACGAACAGGGCGTCCGGAACGTCGTGCACCCGGCAGGAGTCGAGCACCGCGGTCGCCCCGTCGCTGACCCAGACCGCGGGGTAGTCGCCCGTGCTGTCGTGGATCTCGCACTGGTTGGCGTCCACCCGGGTCCCCGGGTCCCACACCGAAAGGCCGTTGCGGCCGAACCGCCGCACCGTGGAGCGGGTGAGCGTGAGCACCGAACGCGACCGGAGGTCCACCGCGTTCTCCGGCACGTCGTGGATGTCGCAGTCGGCGAGGGTGAGCACCGCGTCGGTGTCGAGCGTGATGCCGTCGGAGGAGGTGCGGTGCACACGGGAGTCCGTCAGCTGGGCCGTCGCCCGCGAGGTGACCTGCATGCCCGCGCCCTTGATCTCGTACACCTCGCAGCCGAGCGCCTCGAGCGAGCTGCCCTCGCCGGTGACGCTCAGCCCGGTGCCGGAGGCGTGGTGCACCCGGCAGCGCTCCAGTCGGGGGTGCCCGCCGCCGCGGACCGACACCCCGGCCTGTCCGGCGGCGACGACCTCGCACTCCTCGAACACCCCGCCCGCGCCGTCCAGTACGCCGATTCCGACACCGGCCGGGTTGTCCACCGTGCACCGCCGGACCGTCGGCCGGGCCGCCCCGCGGACCTCGATGCCCGCCGCCGAGCGCGTCACGATCCGCAGATCCGTCAGTTCCGGGGCGCCGTCCTCGACGAGCAGCGCCGGCGCGGTGGCGTCCTGCCCCTCGACGTGCAGGTCCTGTACGGTCGCCGACGCGCGGACCGTGAGCGGCACCCCGTCGGAGGGGGCGATCCGCACCGAGCCGGCCGAGCCGTCCGCCCCGCGCAGGGTCACGGCACGGCGGAGTACGAGATTCTCCCGGTACGTGCCGGGGGAGACGGTGAGGATGTCGCCGTCGGCCGCCGCCTCCAGGGCCGCGGCGAGGGAGGCGTACTCACCCGTGCGGCGCCGCCACCGCGACGTGCCGGTGTGCGTCACCTGGACCGTGCCCTGTGCCATGGTGCTGCTCTGCCCCCACCTCGTGCGTTGGTCGCGCCCGTGCCGCGCGTCGCACCACCGTAGCGTGCGTGGGAACCGGGGGTTGACCGGTCAGCTTCCCGCACCCGTGCGGCCCCAGTCGGGACCGGCTTTCGCCCACTCGCGGTCGAGTTCCTCGTACCGCCGCTGCATCAGACCCCGTACGACCAGCCGCCGGACGGCCTCGACCAGTCCCGCCGCCGCGGTGGCGGCACCGAGGCCCGCCAGCACGGAGTGGGCACGCGCGGTGCCGGGGTCCATAGGGCGGGCCACCGGGTCGCCCCGCGCGTCCGTCCAGATCCGGAAGGTGTCCCCGGGCCGGGCCGTGCGGACCGCCGCGGCCACCGTGCCGCTGCGCCGGGTGCCGTCCGGTGCCCTCCACTCGGCGACCACCGGCCTGCGGATGCGCTGGTCCACCGCCGAGTCGGGATCGGCGGTGGTGTGCCCCGGCGCCGGCGCGGCACGCAGCACCCGGGCGACCGCCGGACGGCGCTCCGCCGCCTGCTCCCGAACCGACTCGCGCAGCGCCTCCTCGGCCATCCCGCCCAGCCCCCAGCCGGCCGTGGGCACGGCGAGGACGAGCAGCAGGACGGCGGCGCACGCCACCCACGCCTCGACGAGATCGGTCGTGCGGCGCAGAGGATTGTGCCGCCAGCGCCAGAGACCCGAGACCGCTCGCACCGTTCCGCACCCCCTTCCGCGTCAGTCGTAACCTCCTGGGGCACGGCTCGCGCGCGTCCTGGGCGAAGAGAGAGCAATCACACGTCGTCGCTCTCCCAACGAGCGTGCCTCTGCGGCGGGTTCCCCCGGAAGAGGCGGTTGATGCGGGTTCGGCCCGGGCGGCTCAGGCGAGGACGCGCACCGGGTCGCCGACGCGGAGGGTGCCGGTGTGCTCGGGCACCAGGTTCTGGCCGAAGACCAGCCGGTCCCCGAAGCGGCGGTGCCGGGCGAGGGTGCGCAGCGGTTCCTTGCCGCGCTCCGCGGTGGTCTGGTCGGTGGTCGTGACGACGCAACGGCCGCAGGGCTTGGCCACCCGGAAGGACACGCCGCCGACCGCGACGCGCCTCCAGCCGTCCTCGGCCCAGGGGGCCGTGCCGTCCACGACGAGGTTGGGCCGGAAGCGGTTCATGGGCAGCGGGCCCTCGTCCGCGTGGTCGCCCTGGGCGATCAGCGAGTTGAGCGCGTCGAGCGAGGCGACGGAGGTGACCAGCAGCGGGAAACCGTCGGCGAACGACACGGTCTCGCCCGGCAGCGCGTACTCCGGGTCGATGGGGCGGCGGTACGCGGGGTCGTCGAGGTGCATCAGCCGGACCGGCGCGCCCAGGTACGCGCTGAACCACTGGTCGGAGGCGGCACCCGCGGGCACCGCCTCCACCTTCTCCCCGAAGAGCTCCACGGCGGCGGTGCCGGACGGCTCGGGCACCGCCACGGCCAGTGGTGCCGAGCCGGGCGCGGTCAGCCGGACGCCGCCGTCGGCGAGGGGCGCCGCCGCGGCCAACGCCAGGCGCGGCTGCTGGCGTTGGGTGACGGCACGGCCCGCCGCGTCGACCAGCATCCACCGACGGTCGCCCGCGAGACCCCAGGGCTCCACGGCGGCCTCGGCCGGCGTGTGCCCGGCGACGGACTTGACCGGGTGGATGTGGAGGGAACGGAGCACGGGAGTGGCCATACGGCCATCCTGCCAGGTGGCCCGCACCTTCCGCCGGTCACGCCGTCAGGGCGCTGTCAGTAGCCACCGCCCTGGTACGGCCGGTTGTACGGGTCGTCGTACGGCGCGGGCGTGGGCATCGGCCGGGGTGCCGCCGCCGGCCGCATCGCCTCGTACCCGCCCGCCATCGGACGGGCCATGGGCTGCTGCTGGCCGCCCGGGTAGCCGCGCGGGCCGGTGGGCTGCTGGGGGATGTACGGGGCCGCCGCCTGCTGCAGCGGGACCGGTTGCGGCATGGGCTGGGGGTAGCCGTAGGCAGGGCCGGGCTGGGAGGGGCCCGCCGGGAGGGCGGGGAGGGCCGCGGGCAGCGCCGGCAGGTAGCTGTTGCCGGTGTCGTACGCGGAGGGCACTCGGATCGGCGCGATCTGAGGCGTGCCCCGCTCAGCGACCAGGGAGTCGTAGATCGGGGTGTCGGGGAACGACGGCGCGGAGTAGTAACCGCCACCGTAGGTGGAGCGGGGGGAGGTCATGGCACATAAGTTAAGCCCACGATGTGCTGGTTGGGGAGCCCGATAAGAGGGTTGTTTGACGAGTTACCTGTGATCGGTATTCCCCAATCAGAGCGAACCTGGCAAAAACGGTCGCCCCGCGGCGTCTGGGTCGTGTAAAGGGCAAGCTGAGAAGGGGTTACCCACGGGTCGCGGGGGGTGCTCGGGCGGCACCGCGGCTACTTTGTCCGCACACACTTCTCCGGGCACGAGGAACCGCGATGGGGGCGAGGATGTCCATGCTCAAAGGAGCCAATGTTCCGGTGGCCGCGCTGAGCGTTCAGGTCGAATTGGGCTGGAGTTCGGGAACCGGGGTCCCGGACGTGGACGCGTCGGCACTGCTGCTCGACTCCGGATCGGGAAAGGTCCGCTCCGACGCGGACTTCGTCTTCTACAACCAGCCGACGCACGCCTCGGGCGCGGTCCGCCACGAGGGCAAGCACGTCGCCGGCGGCGCCACGACCGACCGGCTGACGGTCGACCTGGGGCGCGTCGAGCCCGCCGTCGAGCGCATCGTGCTCGCCGCCTCCGCCGACGGAGGAAGCTTCGGACAGGTGCCGGGACTGTACGTGCGGGTCCTGGACGCCGCGGCGGGCACCGAGATCGCGCGCTACGAGAGCGAGGACGCGACGGTCGAGACGGCCTTCATCCTCGGCGAGCTCTACCGGCGGCAGGGCGCCTGGAAGTTCCGTGCGGTGGGGCAGGGGTACGACAGCGGACTGGAGGGCCTCGCCACCGACTTCGGCATCTCGGTCGACGAACCCCGGCAGGCGGCGCCCCCCGCCCCGCCCGCGGCACCGCGGACACCGACCCCCGTGGTGCCTCCCCCGTCCGTCGCACCGGCGCACACCCCGGCGCCCGTCGCCGCGCCGGCGCCCGTGCCGGCGCCCGCGCCGCCCACCGTGCCCGTGCGCCTCACCAAGGTCACCCTGACCAAGGAGTCGCCGACCGTCTCGCTGAGCAAGCAGGGCGGTACGTCCGGCGCCCTGCGGGTCAACCTCAACTGGGAGGTGCGCAAGCAGTTCAAGGGCTGGGGGGCCAAGCTCGGCCGGGCCGTGGCCATGCACGCGGACCTCGACCTCGACCTGTGCGCCCTCTTCGAACTCGCCGACGGCCGCAAGGGAGTCGTCCAGGCCCTCGGGAACGCGTTCGGCTCCCTCCACCAGCCCCCGTACATCCACCTCGACGGCGACGACCGCACCGGCGCGGTGACCACCGGCGAGAACCTCACCGTCAACCTCGACCACCGGGACAAGCTCCGCCGCGTGGTCATCTTCGTCACCATCTACGAGGGCGCCCGCAGCTTCGCCGATCTGCACGCCACCGTCACCCTCCAGCCGCAGCACGGCGCCCCCGTCGAGTTCTCCCTGGACGAGTGCACCGTCCCGTCCACCGTCTGCGCCCTCGCCCTGATCACCAACCAGGGCGGGGACCTCGTCGTCCAGCGCGAGGCCCGCTACCTGGTGCCGGAACGCGGAGTGAGCCCCCAGCGCACCGTCGATCACGCCTACGGGTGGGGGATGAACTGGACGCCCGGCAGGAAATGACCTCCGCCGGACGTCAACGGTCGGGTGCGGCCTCGGGACGGGAGTACGTACGACCCTTCCAGGCCGCGCCCCGGCCCCGGTGGTGCTGCACGGCCGAGTCCACCGTCATCAGCAGGTAGAGCAGGGCCGTGAACGGCAGCAGCGGGGCGAGCCACAGGGTCTGCCGGTAGTAGCGGAGCATCGGGACGTACGTCGCGGTCATCACCGCCCACGCCAGGAGCCCCGCCCAGCCGGCCACGGCGGATCCGTGAACTCCAGGGACCGTGGCGGCGCAGACCGCGACGGGCGGTGCGAGATAGAGGACCGCGAGACCCAGGACCGTCCCCATCAGAAGCAGCGGACTGTGCCGGAGCTGGGCGTAGGCACTCCGGGACACCATCCGCCACAGATCCGCGAGCCGCGGATAGGGGCGGATGCTGTCCACCCGCTCGGCCAGCCCCAGCCAGACCCGTCCGCCGGCCCGGCGCACCGCCCGCGCCACCGCGACGTCGTCGATCACCGCCTGCCGCACGGACTCCGGGATCCCGGCGCGCACCGCCGCCTCCGTCCGCAGCAGCACGCACCCGCCCGCCGCCGCCGTGGCCCGGGCCGGCTCCCGGTTGATCCAGCGGAACGGGTAGAGCTGGGCGAAGAAGTAGACGAAGGCGGGCACGACCAGGCGCTCCCAGCCCGTCGCCACCCGCAGCCGCGCCATCTGCGACACCAGGTCCAGGCCGTTGCTCCTCGCCGCCGCGACCAGCTCGCTCAGGCTGTCCGGCTCGTGTGCGATGTCCGCGTCGGTGAGCAGCAGGTACTCGGGCCGGAGGGTGCGCGCCAGGGCGATGCCGTGCCGCAGCGCCCACAGCTTGCCGGTCCACCCCGGCTCCGGCTCGCCCGGCGAGGTCACCGTCAGCGGCAGCCCGTCGCACTGCTCGCCCAGCTTGCGGGCCAGTTCGCCCGTGCCGTCCGTACTGCCGTCGTCGACCAGCACCACCGCGGCCCTGCCCGGGTAGGTCTGCCGCAGCAGTGACGGCAGACTCTCCGGCAGTACGTCGGCCTCGTCCCGGGCCGGGACGACGATCACCACCGACGGCCAGTCCGCCGGCGCCGTCCGCCGCGGCAGCCGCTGGTCCGTCCGCCAGAAGAAGCCCTGCCCGAGGAGCAGCCACAACCACGCGGTCAGGGAAGTCAGGGCGATCCACGCAAGGGGGCTCATTCGCCGCAGTGTGCACCACATCGCGGGGACCGCAAGGGGGGTCGGCTAGGGTGACCGGGTGAAGATCGCGCTCATGGACTCCGGAATCGGCCTCCTCGCGGCGGCCGCCGCGGTGCGCCGGCTGCGGCCCGACGCGGAT
This sequence comes from Streptomyces sp. HUAS CB01, assembly GCF_030406905.1. Classification (NCBI taxonomy): domain Bacteria; kingdom Bacillati; phylum Actinomycetota; class Actinomycetes; order Kitasatosporales; family Streptomycetaceae; genus Streptomyces; species Streptomyces chengbuensis. Next base: position 884,031 of record NZ_CP129137.1, on the reverse strand, counting down.
CTCGTCCTCTCCTCCGACCCCGACGGCATGCCCTGGGGCCCGCGCACTCCCGACGACGTCACCGAGCGCGCCCTCACCGTCGCCGCGGCAGCGGCCGCCCACCGCCCCGACGCGCTGATCGTCGCCTGCAACACCGCTTCCGTCCACGCCCTGCCCGCGCTGCGCGCCGCACTGGAGCCCGGCCTCCCGGTCGTCGGCACGGTACCGGCGATCAAGCCCGCGGCCGCCGGCGGCGGCCGCGTCGCCATCTGGGCCACCCCGGCCACCACCGGCAGCCCCTACCAGCGCAGGCTCATAGCGGACTTCGCCGACGGAGCCCAGGTCACCGAGGTGCCGTGCCCGGGCCTCGCCGACGCCGTGCAAGGGGCGGACGCGGGGGCCGTGGCCCGCGCCGTGGCCGCCGCGGCCGCACTCACCCCTTCGGACGTACGCGCCGTGGTCCTCGGCTGCACCCACTACGAGCTCGTCGCCGAACAGATTCGCGCCGCCGTCGCGGAGGGCCGCGCGGAAGGACTCCCGCCGGTCGTCCTGCACGGCTCCGCCGGGGCCGTCGCCGCCCAGGCGCTGCGGCGCCTCGGTGCACGTCCCGCGCCGTCGGCCGCACCCGACGGCGGGCTGACGGTACTGCTCAGCGGCCGTGAGTCGGAGCTTCCCGCGGCGGCCCGCGCGTACGCCGAGGGCAAGCTGCTCGAAGCGGTGAAACGGGTCACGCCCGCACACTGAGCGGCGGCGCGGCCGCGGAGCCGGTTCGTCCGCGATGACCTGGGCAGAAGCGCATCAGCAGAGCCTCGGGGGAGCCGTTCCCGCGGCCCCGACAACATCCGCACGAGGCAGTGCTCCCGAACCGGAAGGTGAGTACTGTGCGAGGCATGACGGACCACCCCCGTGACAAGGGGCAGGCCGGAGAGCCACTGCCCGCCCTCTGGACCGGTCGCGCGACCAACCGCCTCCAGTGGGTACTGGCCGCTGCCGGTGCGGCCTGCATGGCCCTCGGAATCGAACTCGCCGTCGACGCGCCGTGGACGTCCGGCATCGTCCCGCTCCTGATGTCGGTCATCGGCTGCGTCGCGGCCGGGCTGCTGATGCTCTTCGGGACCCTCGCCTTCGTCCACGTGGCGGTGAAGGTCGACGAGGACGCGATGGAAGTGCGCTGCGGCCACATGGGACTGCCACGACGCAGGATCCCGCTCGCCCAGGTCGTCGGCGCCGAATTCGTCCCCAAGGTCACGCCCTGCCACTGGGGCGGCTGGGGCTGCCGCTGGCGCCCGGAGCAGGGCACCGCCGTCATCGTCCGCCGGGGCGAGGGCATCGCGCTCACCCTCGGCGACGGCCGCACCTTCACGGTCACGGTGGACGACGCCGAGACGGCGGTGCGGGTGATCCGCGACCACCTCCGTCCGGGAGCGTCCACGGGGACGACGAGCGCCGTCTGACGGACGGCGGAGCCCGGTCGCCCCACCCGCGCGCGAGTGCTCGACCCGCGGGCTGGGCGAGCGCTCTCGTTCCGTTCCTGGTTCCGTTCTTCCATCCGGGCCGAGCCCTGCCCCGCCGGGGTGGGACCCCCTGCCCGCCCGGTGCCGAGGTCGGGTTCCAGCCCGGGGTCGGGCTCCTTCCCGCGGCCGGGCGGACCGGGCCGGACGGAGGAGAGCAGGCCGGACGGAGGTGAGCGGGCCGTGCGTGCGGGCCCTTTCCGTGTGCGGGGTGGGCACGGGCGGGGGGCTTCGCCGAGGCCGGGCGGATCGGGCCGTGCGGACGGGAGCGGGCCGCTCCGCCGTAGACTCCGGCACGTGAGCGCCACCATCACTCCCGCCGGTACCCGGCCGCCCGTACCCGCCCCCTCCGACCGGGCCGGCCGGCTGCTGCGGCGGTTCGCCAGGCCGGCCGCCGCCGCGCTGTCCGGGGTCATGCTGTTCCTGTCCTTCCCGCCGCGACCGCTGTGGTGGCTGGCGCTCCCCGCTTTCGCGCTGCTCGGCCGGACCCTGTACGGGCGGCGGCCGCGGGCCGCGTTCGGGCTCGGCTACCTCGCCGGCCTCGGCTTCCTGCTGCCGCTGCTCGTCTGGACGGGAGAGGAGGTCGGCGCCGTCCCGTGGCTGGCCCTGGCCGCCGTCGAGGCGCTGTTCGTCGCCGCGGCCGGCGTCGGCATCGCCGCCGTGTCCCGGCTGCCGTTGTGGCCCGTGTGGGCAGCCGCCGTATGGGTCCTCGGCGAGGGCGTGCGCGCGCGCGTCCCGTTCGGCGGATTCCCGTGGGGCAAGATCGCCTTCGGGCAGGCGGACGGTGTCTTCCTGCCGCTCGCAGCCGTGGGCGGCACCCCTGTGCTGGGCTTCGCGGTCGCGCTCTGCGGCTTCGGACTCTACGAGACGGCCCGTCGCGTCCGTGACCACCGCAGGACCGGCCGGCTCCCGCGAGGGCCGCTCGCCGCCGCGGCGCTCACCGTCCTGGTGCCCGTCACCGCGGCCCTCGCCGCGCTGCCCCTCGTCGACGACTCCGCCGAGGAGGGCACGGCGACCGTCGCGGCCATCCAGGGCAATGTGCCGAGGCTCGGCCTCGACTTCAACGCACAGCGGCGCGCCGTCCTCGACAACCACGCCAACCGCACCGAGCAGCTCGCCCGCGACGTGGCCGCGGGCAAGGTGCCGAAGCCGGACTTCGTGCTCTGGCCGGAGAACTCCTCGGACCTCGACCCCTACCGCAACAGCGACGCACGGCTCGTCATCGACCGGGCCGTCGGCGCCATCGGGGCACCGACCGTGATCGGGGCCGTCCTCACCCCCGACACCGGGCCGCTGCGCAACACCCTGATCACCTGGGACCCCGACAAGGGGCCCGTGGCCACCTACGACAAGCGCCACGTCCAGCCGTTCGGCGAGTACATCCCGATGCGGCCGTTCGTGCGCCTCTTCAGTTCCGACGTGGACCGGGTGCGCCGCGACTTCGGCCCCGGCGACAAGGTGGGCGTCTTCGACCTGGCCGGAACCAAGGTCGGCCTCGCCACCTGCTACGAGGCGGCCTTCGACTGGGCGGTGCGGGACACCGTCACCCACGGTGGCCGGCTGATCTCCGTACCCAGCAACAACGCGACCTTCGGCCGCAGCGAGATGACCTACCAGCAGCTGGCGATGTCCCGGGTGCGTGCGGTCGAGCACAGCAGGGCCGTCGTCGTGCCCGTCACCAGCGGTGTCAGCGCGATCATCCGCCCCGACGGGACGATCGTCCAGCAGTCCCGGATGTTCACCCCGGACGCCCTGGTCGCCGAGGTGCCGCTGCGCTCCTCCCTGACCCCCGCGACCCGCCTGGGCACCCTGCCCGAGGGCGTCCTCGCGGCCCTCGCGCTCGGAGCCCTCGGCTGGGTGGCCCGCGCCCGTGCGAAGGAGCGCCGGGCCGTAGCCCGTTAGGGTCGGTTCATGGGCATCCCCGATTTCATCCGCGACATCCGGACCACCGCCGGTCACCAGCTGCTCTTCCTGCCGGGGGTCAGCGCCGTGGTCCTCGACGACGACGGACGGGTGCTCCTGGGAAGACGCGCCGACACAGGCAAGTGGTCGATCATCGGCGGCATCCCCGAACCGGGTGAGCAGCCGGCGACGGCAGCGGTGCGGGAGGTGTACGAGGAGACCGCCGTGCGCTGCGTCCCCGAGCGCGTCGTGCTCGTGCAGACGCTCGCGCAGCCGGTGACCTACCCCAACGGCGACCAGTGCCAGTTCATGGACGTGTGCCTGCGCTGCCGGGCGGTCGGCGGTGAGGCACGCGTCAACGACGAGGAGTCGCTGGAGGTGGGGTGGTTCCCCGTCGACGCGCTGCCCGAACTCCAGGAGTTCGCGCTGTTCCGGATCAAGCAGGCGCTCACCGACGGACCGACGTGGTTCGACGCCACGGTGACTGAGTGAACTATGGGCGCTGACCACATCGGTCGGTGTCTTCGCTGTCCCTAGGGTGCGGAACATGACCATGAACCCGGGTCCCGCCCCCCACGCCGTTCCCTCCACCGGACAGCCGTCCGTCTCCCTCGACCTCGGCGGCCGTACCGCCCTGGTCACCGGGGCCGCGGGCGGGATCGGGCGCGCCTGCGCCCTGCGGCTCGCGGCGGCCGGAGCCAAGGTCAGGGCCGTCGACCGGGACGCGGAAGGGCTGGACGCGCTCGTCGCGCAGGCCCAGGACCACGGTCTCGCGGGCGTCGTGGAACCCCTCGTCCTGGACCTCACCGACCTCGGCGCCGCGGAGGACGCGGCGGCGGGCACCGACGTGCTCGTGAACAACGCGGGCCTGCAGCTCGTCCGTCCCATCGAGGAGTTCCCGCCGGACGTCTTCCACACCGTGCTCACCGTGATGCTCGAGGCCCCGTTCCGGCTGATCAGAGGAGCGCTCCCGCACATGTACGCCCAGGGGTGGGGACGCGTCGTCAACCTCTCCTCCGTGCACGGGCTCCGGGCCTCGGCTTTCAAGTCCGCCTATGTGGCCGCCAAACATGGGCTGGAGGGACTGTCCAAGACCGCGGCCCTGGAAGGTGCGGGCCACGGAGTCACCTCCAACTGTGTGAACCCCGGCTATGTGCGCACCCCCCTCGTCGAGAAGCAGATCGCGGACCAGGCCGCCGCCCACGGGATCCCGGAGGAGCGGGTGCTCACCGAGGTCCTGCTGAAGGACTCGGCCCTGAAGCGGCTCGTCGAACCGGAGGAGGTCGCGGAGGCGGTCGCGTACCTCTGCACCCCGCAGGCGTCCTTCGTCACCGGTGCCTCGCTCGTCCTGGACGGCGGCTGGACCGCGCACTGAAACCGGCCTGGGCACCCCGAGGCAGCGGGTGACGGAGTTGTCCACACGGGCCCCGTCGTCCACAGGGCTGGCGGGACCCCCGGCACGGCAGGTATCCCTGTGACCATGTCCCACGATCAGGCCTCCTACCTGGAGCTCCTCGCACGCGGCGCGCCCGCCGAGGCGTACGACCGGCCCGCACTGCTCGCCCGTGCGGGCGGCGCCGGTCCCGAGACGCTCTCGGCCCTGGAGCACGCCAAGCAGCTCGCCCTGCGTGTGCGCGCCGAACTCGAAGGCAGACGCCGCCGAGAGGCGGAGCTGTCCGCGCTCTTCGAGACCGCGCACGACCTGGCCGGGCTGCGGGACCTCGACGCGGTGCTGCGCGCCATCGTGCAGCGCGCCCGGTCCCTCCTCGGCACGGAGGTCGCCTATCTCAGCCTCAACGACCCGGCGGCCGGGGACACCTACATGCGGGTCACCGAGGGCTCGGTCTCGGCACGTTTCCAGCAGCTCCGGCTCGGCATGGGGGAGGGGCTCGGCGGACTCGTCGCCCAGACCGCCCGGCCGTACGTGACCGACAGCTACTTCGACGACGAGCGCTTCCAGCACACCCGCGCCATCGACTCGGGCGTCCGCGACGAGGGGCTCGTCGCGATCCTCGGCGTCCCGCTGATGCTGGGCAGCCAGGTCATCGGTGTGCTCTTCGCCGCCGACCGGCGCGCCCGCGTCTTCGAGCGGGAGCAGGTCGCGCTCCTCGGCTCCTTCGCCGCCCACGCCGCGGTCGCCATCGACACCGCGAACCTGCTGGCCGAGACGCGGAGCGCGCTGGCGGAGCTGGAGCGGGCCAACGCGATCATCCGCGACCACAGCGCCGTGATCGAGCGGGCCTCCGAGGTCCACGACCGGCTCACCGAACTGGTCCTGCACGGCGGCGGGGTCCACGACGTTGCCGGAGCCGTGTCCGAAGTGCTCGACGGGACAGTGGAGTTCGCCGAACCGGACGCGCCCTCCCTGACCGGCGTCGAGCTCACCGGCGCCGACGGCCACGCCGTGCGGCACGCGGAGGACTGGGTCGTCGCCGTCTCCGCGGGCGGGGAACTCCTCGGAGCGCTCGTGCTGCGGGGCCACCCCGCCCTGGATCCCGTCGACCGGCGCACCCTCGAGCGGGCCGCGATGGTGACCTCCCTGCTGTTGCTCGCCCGCCGCTCCGCCGGTGAAGCCGAGCAACGGGTGCGCGGGGAACTGCTGGACGACCTGCTGGACGCACCGGGACGCGACCCCCGCCTGCTGCGCGAGCGCGCCGCGCGTCTCCGGGCCGATCTGGACGCCCCGCACGTCGTGCTGGCCGCCCGGATCGACGCCCCGCCGGGCACGGGCGGCAGCGACCGCGCCACCGCCGACCGCCAGCGCCTGTGGTCCGCGGCCTCGCATCTGGCGGCCACCCGCCACGGGCTGGCGGCGACCCGTGACGGCGGCACGGTCCTCCTGCTGCCGCTGGGACCCGGTGACAGCGCGCCCGAGCTGGCCCGCCAGACCGCCAAGCACCTCGGCTCCACCCTCCGCGAGCCCGTCACCGTCGGCGCCTCGGCACCGGTCGAGGCGCCCGCCGGCGCACCCGGCTCGGTGCCGGCGGCCTACGCCGAGGCCCGGCGCTGCGTGGAGGCCCTGCGGCTGCTGGGCCGCTCCGGGGAAGGAGCCGCGGCACCGGACCTGGGGTTCCTCGGCCTCCTGCTCGCCGACACCGGGGACATCGAGGGCTTCGTCCACCGCACGATCGGCACGGTCGCCGACTACGACGAGCGCCGGGGCACCGACCTGGTGCGCACCCTCGACGCCTACTTCGCCAGCGGGATGAGCCCGGCCCGCACCAAGGACGAGCTGCACGTGCATGTGAACACGGTGGCCCAGCGGCTGGAACGCATAGGCAGACTCCTCGGCGAGGACTGGCAGTCGCCGGCCCGCGCCCTGGAGATCCAGCTGGCGCTGCGGCTGCACGCGATATCGGGGGCAGTGGCGCGCTGACGGGCGCATCCGCGGGCCGGGGCGCACCGAGCGAGCCCAGGCCCGTGCTCGGGGGCGGGCGGCTGCCCGTGCCACCGGGCGGTACGTGGTCGCCCGGCCCACCGGACGGACGCCGTTCCCGCACGGCCCGGCGCCCGGACGACTCCGCGCCGTACCGCACCGTGCTGAACCGCACCGCACGGCCCGGCGCCCGGACGACTCCGCGCCGTACCGCACCCTGCTGAACCGCACCGCACGGCCCGGCGCCCTGACGACTCCGCGCCGTACCGCACCGTGCTGAACCGCCCCGCACCGCACCGTGTTGAACCGCACCACACTGCACGGGGCAGGCCCGTCACCGCATCGCATCGGCACCGCACCGGGACCGCACCGCCTCGGTCAGATCACGGGCGTCGGGTGCCGCGTCCGCCCGGCAGCCTTCCACGCGAAGGGCCGTGTGGACCGTTGCCACGGTCCACACGGCCCTGCCGCTGCGGAGAGGGATCAGGCGGACGCAGGAGCGTCCGCGGCGCTCGATTCCCGGGCGCCCGGGACGGCGTCGGCGCCCTGGCCGCCCGCCTCGACCGAGGCCAGGTCGCGGTCGCGGGTCTCCCGGGCGCACGCCACGGCCACGACCGTGAGCAGCGCGGCGGCGATGACGTACAGCGAGATCGGCGTGGAGCTGCCGTAGTCGGCGAGCAGCGCGGTGGCGATCAGCGGCGCGGGCGCACCGGCGGCCACCGAGGAGAACTGGGCACCGATGGAAGCCCCCGAGTACCGCACGCGCGTCGCGAACATCTCCGAGAAGAAGGCCGCCTGCGGTGCGTACATCGCGCCGTGCAGTACGAGGCCGACGGTCACGGCGAGCAGCAGACTGCCGAACGACTTGGAGTCGATGAGCGCGAAGAAGGGGAACATCCACGCGCCCACGCCGACCGCACCGATCAGATACACGGGACGCCGTCCGATCCGGTCCGACAGCGCACCCCAGAGCGGGATCACCGCGAAGTGCACGGCCGACGCGATGAGTACGGCGTTCAGCGCGGTCTGCTTGCTCAGCCCCGTCGAGGTGGTCGCGTAGACGAGGATGAAGGCGGTGATCACGTAGTAGCTGATGTTCTCCGCCATCCGGGCGCCCATGGCGATCAGGACGTCCCGCCAGTGGTGCCGCAGCACCGCGACGAGGGGCATCTTCTCCACCTGGTCGGTCGCGGCCTTGCGCTGCTCGGCCTGCGCCAGCGCGGCCTTGAACACCGGCGACTCGTCGACGGAGAGGCGGATCCAGAGGCCGACGATGACCAGCACACCGGACAGCAGGAACGGTATGCGCCAGCCCCATGACGTGAAGGCGCTCTCCGACAGGAGGGCGGTCAGCGCCGACAGCACACCGGTGGCGAGCAACTGCCCGGCCGGCGCCCCGGTCTGCGGCCAGGAGGCCCAGAAGCCGCGCCGGCGCGCGTCTCCGTGCTCCGACACGAGCAGGACGGCGCCGCCCCACTCACCACCGAGGGCGAATCCCTGGACCAGCCGCAGGACCGTGAGCAGCACGGGGGCGGCGCTCCCGATGGTGGCGTGCGTCGGCAGCAGACCGATCGCGAACGTCGCGCCGCCCATCAGCAGGAGACTCAGCACCAGCAGCTTCTTGCGCCCCAGTCGGTCCCCGTAGTGCCCGAACACCAGCGCCCCGAGCGGCCGCGCGGCGAACCCGACCGCGTACGTCAGGAACGACAGCAGGGTTCCCACGAGCGGATCGGACTCGGGGAAGAACAGCTTGTTGAAGACCAGCGCCGCGGCTGATCCGTAGAGGAAGAAGTCGTACCACTCGATGGTCGTGCCGATGAGGCTCGCCGCGACGATGCGGCGCAGGTTCGAGGGCTCGGGTGGAGCGGTTGCCGAGGCGGCCATGAACACCACTTCCAGGCGTTGGCGGGGACGTTTTCGTGTCGGCACAACGTAGAAAGCGGCACGTCACCGTCACATGTGGTGGGACACCATAGTTCTGTCCTCAGCTGTGCGCGAGACCACCATGAGCACGACGAATGGCATGTGCACGATCTTGCATCGGATGTCGTCTGCTCGCGGTCGTGTCACTGTCGGAGCCCGCCCGTGCCCACCCTCTTCGGTGGCGGCAGTGGCGGCAGTGGCGGCAGTGGCGGTTCCGGAAACGGCAGCAGGCGCCGACGGTGCCGTGGAAGCGGGCCGGACGCCGGGGGTCACACCCGTACGCGCAGGCCCGGATCCGTTCGCAGGGTGTTCGGGAAGCTGAGCGTGCGGTAGACCGCCACGCCTCCCGTCAGTTCCGTGCACGCCTGTGCCGCCGCGGTGGCGCGGTGCGGGCATGCGGGGTCCGTGGCGTCCAGCAGCACTCCCAGGGTCGTGCCGCTGTGGCCGACGGCGATGCCCAGCCCGCCGACCTCGCGGCAGATCTCCCGCATGCGGTCCAAGGACCATTTGTGCCGGAGGGGTTGGTTCATCAGCGCGCTGCGCGTCGCGATCCTGCCCACCTCCGTGAGGTCGCGGGACCGTATGGCGTCGGCGAGCCGGTCCAGCAGGCGCGCGTACTCGTGCCGGTCGGCCACGGTGAACGGCTTGGGGATGCGGTTGAAGTCGACCGTGTCGACCGCCCCGCCCTCGTCGACGCCGACCACGGTCATGGCCGGCAGGGAACCCAGGACCGCGCGCAGGCGAACGCTGCGATGGTGGAAGGCGACGATGCCCGGGTAGAGCACGCCGTCCGTGGGTTCGATACGCGCCAGCAGGCGCTCGATCCGGGAGGCGGGCATCGCGAGGCCGAGCGCCTGCCCCACCGCCCGCGCGGTCGCGACCAGGTCGGCCGAGGAACTGGCCAGCCCCTTGCCTTCCGGGATGACGCTGTTGAGGGTCAGCACCCCACCGGTCGGCTGCGGCGCCTCGCCGACGATCATGCGTGCCAGCCGGAGCGCCTTCTGCTTCCGGTGCGGCCGGACCATCAGCTCGTCCATGCCGGGGTCCGGCCGGAAGGCCGCCCTCGTCCACCTGGCGACGGGCAGGGTGACGAGGAAGTCCCCGTTCTCCTCCGGCAGTACGCCCTGGAGCAGTTCACCGAAGGTCCCGAAGGCGGTACCCACCCCCGTTCCCGCCGGTGCCCCCGCCGGCAGCCCGCGTCGAGGCGCGGCCTTCTGGGACGACTTCACGGAACTCCTCCTGCCGAGCCATCAGATGAAACTGATAATCATTTCTATATGAGCGGGGCTCGGGAAGGCAAGCCGGAAGGGGGTCGATGACGGCTGGTCAGTCGAAGTTGACAATCATTTTCATTTAGTGTGATGCTCTCGGCTCGATCCCGTCGGTATCCAGCACGAGGAGGGCGCATGGACGAACGGAACGAGGCCCGGACGGCCGCCGGTTCGGGCATTCCGGAGGGGGTGGCCGAACCGGCGTCGTACCGGCGTGCCGGGGGTCCGGACGCCCGACGGAACCGCCGGACCGGTCCGGGCCGCAGTGCGGCCTTCTGACAGGAGAAGGGGATGTACGCGCACATAGCAGAAGCGGTCAAGAGACCCGATCTCATATCCCTGCAGCCGGACCTGGTCTGTCTGCGGTTCGAGACGATGAAGATCTACTCGGCACTGGGGGCGGTCCGCCACCTCCTGGAGTCGGGCACCGTCCAACCCGGCGACACGCTCGTCGACAGCTCGAGCGGGATCTACGCGCAGGCCCTGGCACTGGCCTGTCACCGCTACGGAATGAAGTGCCACATCGTGGGCTCCACGACCGTCGACCGCACGCTCCGCGCCCAGCTGGAGATCCTCGGCGTCACGCTGGAGCAGGTCCGGCCGTCGCAGGACCTGCGCCTCGACCAGGAGCTCCGCGTACGGCGCATCGCCGAGATCCTGAAGGAGAACCCCTCGTACCACTGGATGCGGCAGTACCACGACGGCATCCACTACCACGGCTACCGCGACGTGGCCGACACCATCGCCCGGGAGGTGCCCGACGGCCCCCTGGCGCTGGTGGGCGGCGTGGGCTCGGGAGCCTCCACCGGCGCCATCGCCACCTATCTGCGCGACGCCGGCCGCGACGTGGCGCTCGTCGGTGTACAGCCCTTCGGCAGTGTCACCTTCGGATCGGAGCAGGTGCCGGATCCCGACATGATCATCGCGGGGATCGGCAGCGCCATCGAGTTCCGGAACGTCCGGCACGAGCTCTACGACAGGATCCACTGGGTCAACTTCGACTGCGCGCTGTCCGGCGCGGTCGAACTCCTCCGGAGCAGCGGCATCTTCGCGGGTCTGTCGACCGGCGCCGCCTATCTGGCCACCCGGTGGGAACGCGCTCGGGACGCCTCCCGCACCTACGTCTTCATCGCGGCCGACACGGGCCACCGCTACGTCGAGAGCGCCTACGCCCGGCACGCGGAGGCCGAACCCGTCGACGCCCTGAAACCGCACGAGATCGCCTCGCTCGACGAGCTGAGACTCCCCTGGTCGACCACCTCCTGGTCCGGCGGCCACCGCAGCGCGGGGCCGAGGCCCGCCGGCAAGTCCGTCAACCGCGCCGGCGGTTGACCGGACGACCCCGCCCCAGCAGCACCCACGACTCCGACGAGGGAACCCGAAATGCCACACCCCCAACCGCAGACGGTCGCCGAACTGACCGACGCCGTGCTGTCGGGCGCCTACGGCCCCGACCCCGAGGACCTGGCCGTCACCAGCGCGTTCTGGCTCTACCACACCACCCGGCTCGCCGGGAGCGAGGTGACCTACCACAACCACTACCTCGTGCTCCGGGTCGGACACTCCTTCGGCGCCTGCTCCTTCGAGGCCGGTGAACTCGCCCCCGACTTCTGCGAGAACGCCTCCGGCCACACCCTCGACACACTGCTGCGGCACGACGCGACGCCGGTCCGCGTCGCCGCCCTGGACGCGTACCTCTCCCGGGCGCGGCCGCACCGGGAGGCGGACGGGGCCGAGCCGGTCGCGCTGCCGGGCGGAACGCCGGAGGCCCGTGCCCGCGCCCGTGACGCGTCCATCGCCGGTCTCCTCGACATCGAGCCGGGGACGAAGGTCGCGCTCATCGGTGTGGTCAATCCGCTGGTGGCGGCGATACGCGAGCGGGGCGGCGTCTGTCTGCCCTGTGATCTGAACCTTCGCACCACGCAGTGGGGCGAGCAGGTCGCCGACGACATGACCGAGGTGCTCAGGGAAGCCGACGCCGTCGTGGCCACCGGAATGACCCTCAGCAACGGCACGTTCGACCTCATCCTCGAGCACTGCCGGGAACAGGGCGTTCCACTGGTCGTCTACGCGCAGACCGGCAGCGCGGTCGCCCGTGCGTTCCTGTCCGGCGGAGTCACCGCCCTGAACGCCGAACCCTTCCCCTTCTCGCAGTTCAGCGCCGATCCGACGCTCATGTACCGCTACCGCGCCGGCGTGCCGGCGCGCGAGAGGGTGGACGGATCGTGAGCACCCACGCCGAGAAGCCCGGGCCGGACCGCGAGGCGGCGGTTCGCGAGAGGCCGGACCGCGAGGCGGCGGCCCCTGGGGCATCGTTCCGCGGGGCGACCGGCCGGGACACGGACCGCGAGGTGACGGACCGCGAGGCCGCCGAGCCGGAGGAGGCACTGCCGAGCGATCCGAGGATGGTCCGTGCCCTGTGGCCCGTCCTGCTCGCCTCGGCCGTCGGCCTGCTGCCGTTCACCGTCTTCAGCACCTACCTGGTGCCCATCGCCGACGACGCCGGGAGCAGCGTCGCCGCCGTGGGCGGCCTGCGCGGACTCGGCGGCCTGGCCGCCCTGTTGGTGGGCGCCGCCCTTGCGCCCTTCATCGACCGGGCGCGCAAGGAGTGGGCGATCGCGGGCGGACTCGCCGCCCTCGGTGTCTCGGCGGCGCTGGGCGCGAGCGGGGACTTCGTCCCGCTGGCGGTGTTCTGTCTGCTGGTCGGCGCGAGTACGTCCGTGCTGAACCCGGCTCTCACCGCGGCGGCCGCCGACCGCTACGGAACGGGCAAGGCGGCCGGCCGGGCAGCGACGCTCGTCACGGCCACACAGTCGATGACGGCGATGCTCGCGGCGCCGGTCGTGGCCCTGCCCGCGCTCCTCTGGGGGTGGGAGGGCGACCTGATCGCCGTGGCCGGCGCCTCGGTCCTCCTCGCGGTCGTCTTCCTCGCACGGGGCGGGCGGAGCGGGCCGGTGCGCGCAGGCGGCGAACGGCACCTCGGCTACGCCGCGTCGTTCCGGGCCCTGGCGGCTGTGCGAGGGGCCGTGCCGCTGCTGCTCGTCTCCCTCCTCCGCACCGCGGTGTTCATGGGCTACCTCGCCTACCTGGCCGCCTTCTACGACGGCCGTTTCCACCTCGCCCCGGGACTCTTCGCGTTCGTCTGGACGCTGAGCGGCGCGTCGTACTTCGTGAGCAATCTCCTCACCGGGCGGATCACCAACTCCGCCGCACCCCGGCTCCGTACCGAGAGCCTGCTGGCCGTCGGTCTGGTCGCCGCCCTGGCCTCGGTCGTGGGCTTCTACTTCACCCACTGGCTGCCGCTCGCCCTCACACTGACCTCGCTCCACGCGGCCGCCCACGCGGTCGTGGCCGCGTGCTCCGTCAGCCTCCTCGTGCGGCGCTGCGGCTCTCTGCGCGGCACGGCCCTGAGCCTCAACTCCGCGGGCCAGAGCCTCGGGGTCTTCATCGGCGCGGCCCTGGGCGGCGCCGGGCTCGGACTGGCCGGCTTCCCGGGCGTCGCCGCCGTCTTCGGCGCTCTCGTCCTCGTGGCGCTCGGTGCCGCCCTCCTGGTGTCCCGGCGCGGCGCGGGGAAGCGGGAACCAGAGGCGCCGGGCGCGGAGTAACCGACGCGCGACGTGCCGCCCGACCGCCGCCGTGAGCGGGCGGCACGCCAGGGGGCGCCCGTACCCCCGCCGCATGCACCCCGTTCTGCATGCACCACGTTCCACGACCGATGCGAAAGGCCGGCACCATGTCCCCGCCCACGATCCCCACCCCGACGACCACCACCGGCGCGGCCGGGCCGGCAGGTGCCGTGCCCGCCGGACCCGCCACCGGCGCGAAGGGCCGGCTCGCCACCCGCACCGGACTCGTGGCGATCTGCGCCGTCCTGTCCACCGCTCTCCTGGCCTCCGTCGTCGTGGCCGTCGGCCTGGGCTCGGCCGTGATCACGCCGGGGGAGACCGCCCGGTACCTGTGGGCGGCCGTCAGTGGTGGGAGCATCGCCGCGAACGAGTTGACCACGTATCAGATCGTCTGGCAGATCCGTACGCCCCGGGTCCTGCTCGCGGCGCTGGTCGGCGCCGGGCTGAGCGCGATCGGCGTCGCCATCCAGGCCATGGTGCGCAACGCCCTCGCCGATCCGTTCGTCCTCGGCGTCTCGTCGGGTGCCTCCGTCGGTGCCGTCGGCGTCTCCGTGACCGGGGGCCTTGCGGCGCTCGGCATCCACGCGGTCTCCGCCGGCGCCTTCATCGGCGCACTGGCGGCGTCGCTCCTCGTGTACGCGGCCTCCGCGGGCCGAGGCACGCTGTCGCCGCTGCGCCTGGTGCTGACGGGGGTCGCCATGTCGCTCGGGTTCCAGGCGGTCATGAGCCTGATCGTCTACTCCGCCCCGGACAGCGAGGCGACGAGCATGGTCCTGTACTGGACGATGGGCAGCTTCGGTGCGGCGACCTGGGGCGCCCTGCCGGCCGTGTCCGCGGTCGTGCTCGCGGGGCTGGTCCTGCTGTACCGGCACGGCCGGGCGCTGGACGTCCTGGCCCTCGGGGACGAGACCGCCGCGAGCCTGGGCGTCAGCCCGGACCGGCACCGCAAGGGCCTTCTCGTGCTCGTCTCGCTCGTGACGGGCGCGATGGTCGCCGTCAGCGGTGCCATCGCGTTCGTCGGCCTGGTCATGCCGCATGTGGTGCGCATGGCCGTCGGGGCCACCCACGCCCGCGTGCTGGCCGTCGCGCCCCTGGCCGGGGCGGTGTTCATGGTGTGGGTCGACCTGGTGTCCCGGACGCTGGTCGCGCCGCGTGAACTGCCGCTCGGCGTCATCACCGCTCTCGTCGGCGTGCCGGTGTTCATCACCCTGATGCGCCGCAAGGGCTACATGTTCGGGGGCCGTTGAGATGGACCTGACCCTCGACGGGCTCTCGGTGGTGACCGACGGCCGGAGCCTGGTGCGCGAGCTGTCCCTGGAGGTGGAGAGCGGCCGGGTCGTGGGCCTGGTCGGTCCGAACGGCAGCGGGAAGTCCACCGCCCTGCGGTGCGTGTACCGCGCGCTCAGGCCCACGTCCGGCACGGTCCGGGTAGGCGAGGACGACCTCTCCCGCATGACCTTGCGCCGCAGCGCGCAGGTCGTCGCCGCCATGACCCAGGACGGCACCCTCGACCTCGACTTCACGGTCGAGGAGGTCGTCGCGCTCGGACGCACCCCGCACCTCCGGGGCATCCAGGCACTCGGCCGGCGGGAACGGGACCTGTGCGAGCGGACGATGGAGCGGCTGGACATCCGCCATCTCGCCCGCCGGGGTGTGCTGACCCTGTCGGGCGGGGAGCGCCAGCGCGTCCTGCTGGCGCGGGCGCTGGTCCAGGAGCCGCAGGTCCTGGTGCTGGACGAGCCGACCAACCATCTCGACGTCCGCCACCAGGTCGAGCTGCTCTCGCTCCTTCGCGGCTGCGGGCTCACCGTCCTGGTCGTGCTGCACGACCTCAACCTCGCCGCGGCCGCCTGCGACCGCCTCGGCGTGCTGTCCCGGGGGCGCCTGGTGGCGGCCGGTCCGCCCGCGGACGTCCTCACCACCGAACTGGTCGAAGAGGTCTTCGGCGTCAGGGCCGTCGTCGTCCCCCATCCGCTGACGGGCGGCCCCCAACTCCTCTACTCGCTCAACCCCTCTCCCTGAAAGGCACATCCACGACATGCGTACCACCCGATCTCCCGGCTCGGTGCGGCGCCGTGCCGCCCTCGCCTCCTCCCTCGCCGGCGCCCTCCTGCTCGGCGGCTGCGGTGCCGAGGTCGAACCTGACGCCGGGACGTCCGGCAAGGTCACCGTCGAGCGCTGCGGCGAGCCGGTCCCGTACACGATCCCGAAGCGCGCCGTCGCGTACGAGGGCGGAAGTGCCGACAAGCTGTTCAGCCTCGGCCTCACCGAGCACGTCCACGGCTATGTGATGCCGCCCGCGAACCCGCCCGTGAGCGAGTCCCCGTGGGCGTCCGAGTACGCCAGGGTGAAGATGCTCAGCGACGACCTCCTCAACAAGGAGGTCGTCGTGGAGGCCAGGGCCGACCTGGTCGTGGCGGGCTGGAACTCCGGCTTCAAGGACGAGCGGGGCATCACCCCCGAGATCCTGGACAAGCTCGGCGTCCAGAGCTTCATGCACACGGAGAGCTGCTTCAACTACCCCCGCTACCCGCAGAAGGTCACCCCGTTCGAGGCGCTGTACACCGACCTTCGCCGGCTCGGCAGGATCTTCCGGGTCGAGGACCGGGCGGACGAGGTCGTCGACGGCCTGAAGCAGCGCGTGGAGGCGGTCAGGGCCCAGGCGCCGAAGGGCGATCCGGTGCCCGTGTTCCTCTACGACTCGGGCACCGACCAGCCGTTCACCGCGGGCAGCCAGGTACCGCCCACGGACATCATCGGCACCGCGGGCGGCAGGAACGTCTTCGCCGGACTGGAGCAGCGGTGGACCCAGGTGAACTGGGAGGCCGTGGCCGAGGCCGAGCCCGAAGTGATCATGATCCTGGACTACGGTGACCAGCCCGCCCGGAAGAAGATCGAGTTTCTGAGGAAGTCCCCCCACACGAAGGAACTTCCCGCGGTGAAGAAGAACAACTTCTTCGTCCTCGACTACAACGAGGGCATCAGCGGGCCGCGGAACGTCGACGGCCTGGAGAAGTTCGCGAAGTACCTGCGCACGCTCGATCGCTGACCGCGTCCTGCGGGCGGGGCCGTGTCGGCACGGAGACGGGCCCGCGGCGCCGAGCCGTATCCGCACGGGCGTCGGCGCGCGGCGCGGTCGCCGCGCGCCGGTGCCTCACGGACCCCCGGGTGTGCGCCCCGTGATCGCCCCGCGTTCCGGGTGCGGCCCGGCCCCGGCAGCCGCCGCACGGGGTACGGGCAGACCCCGGCACCGGCGTGCGGAGCTGGACGGGCTCCGGCATCGCTCGCGCGGACACGGGCACGGGCCGGTCCCGGTAGCCGCCGCACGGGGTACGGGCAGACCCCGGCATCCCTCGCGCGGACACGGGTACGGGCGGACTCCCGCCCCGGGCCGTGACCTCCCGTCCGGACGGGCGGCCTGCCGGTGAGCGGTTGCCCATCGGCGGGGCGCCGGGCCGGGCGCCGCCCGGGGCGTGCCGCTCAGCCCGACGGCGCGGCGGTGTCCGCCGGGGTCCTCGCCGTCGGCTCCGTGGCCACCTGCCTCTTCCCGCGCCGGAAGTGACTGACGGCCGGGGCGGTGAGAGCCGTGGTGATCAGTGCCACCAGGACGAGCATGGTGAAGAGGTCCGGGCCGATCACGCCCAGTTCGAGGCCGATGGTCAGCACCACCAGCTCCGTCAGGCCCCGGCAGTTCATCAGGGCCCCGATCGACATCGCCTCCCTCCAGGGCTGCCCGCACATCCGGGCCGCGCCGGCCGCTCCGCCCCATTTGCCGAGCACGGCCACCGCGAGCAGCGCGCCGGTCCACAGCCATTGCGCCGGGTCCGCCGCCAGGGCGCCGATCTCCGTGCTCAGCCCGGTGTGCACGAAGAAGAGCGGCAGCAGCACCGGCACCACCACCGCGCGCAGCCGCGCGGCCGACGCCTCGACACGGCGGTGGCCGCGCGGCGTGGCCACGCCGAAGAGGAACGCGCCGAACAGCGTGTGCACCCCGATCAGGTCCGTGGCCAGCGCGGACAGGCACAGACCGCTGAACAGCAGGACCAGGACCACCCCGTCGTTGGCCCGGTCCGCACGCCCCCGCGCCGCCCAACGGGCGAGCAGGGGACGGACCACCAGCACCATCGCGACGCCGAAGGCGACCGTGAGCCCGGCCGCCGACAGGGCGTCGAACGGCGACCCGGCCGCGGTGAGCGCCACCACCAGCGCCAGCAGGCACCAGGCAGCCACGTCGTCCACCGCCGCGCACGCCATCGCGAGCGCGCCGAGCGGCGTCCCGTACAAGCCCCGGTCGACCAGGATCCGGGCCAGCACCGGGAACGCCGTGACACTCATGGCCACCGCCATGAACAGGGCGAAGGGCACGAACCCCACCCCGTCCGGGGCCAGCCGGCTATACAAGGGGAGGGCCAGCAGCGCGCCGAGGCCCAGCGGCACGAGCATGCCCGCCTGGCTGACGGCCACCGCCGTGCGTGAACTGCCGCGCAGCGCGCCGAGGTCCAGCTCCAGCCCGACGAGGAACATGAAGCCCAGCAGGCCGAGCTGTCCGAGCACCGAGGTGTATGGCAGGACCGACTCCGGGAACAGCCAGTGCTGCGCCTCCGGCCACAGCCAGCCGAGCAGCGACGGGCCGAGGACGATGCCCATCGCGATCTCGCCGATCACGGGCGGCTGGCCGAACCTCCGCAGGAGCGCGGCGCCGGCCTGGCACGCGAGGATCGCCGCCGGTACGGCCACGAGCACCGCCGGCATGATCTCAGCTGCGGACACGGGCGGCTCCTTCGGGAGGCACGGCGGAGGGCGGGAGGGGGGACGCGGCCGGCGGCGGAGCGGCCGCGGCGGCTGACCACCCCGCGTAGCGGCGCAGCCCGTACAGCAGCGGCTGCGCCGACGGGCGGACGGTGACCCGGTGCGCCTCGGCGAAGACCGCCGTGTGGTCCCCGAAGTCCGCGGTCTTCACGACCGCGCAGTCGGCGACGGCGTGGGCGGACGCGGTCAGGTGCGGACCACTCGCCCCCAGCGGAAGCCGCCACTCGGTGCGTTCGAAGCGTGCCGGATCCCCGGAGGCGAACAGGTCCGAGGTGGCCCGGGCCCGCTCGTGCAGCAGGTTGAGCGCGAACTGGCCCTGCGCGAGCAGTGCTTCCAGGGTCGGGCTCGCCGTCCGGATGCACACCACCAGGGTGGGCGGGGCCAGGGCGACGCTCGCCAGCGAGCTGCACGTCAGGCCGCGGGGCAGGCCGTCGGCGTCGAGGGTGGTGACGACGGATACGCCCGAGGGGAAGGCGGCCATGAAGGGGCGGAGGTCCGCCTCGCGGAGGACGACGGGATCCTCCGCCGATGTCCCTGCGGCTGCGTCTTGATCCGGTATCTCCGGATGGGGAGAGAAAGTGGGCATGTCTGACTCCCTGTGGATGACGAAGCAGTGCGGCCCGGTGCCCGGCGGACGTGCGCCGGGCACCGGGCCGTGGGAGCGGCGCCGGACCGGGCCCTGGATCGGCCCGGGTCCGTGCCGGGGTGCTTGCGGAGCCTGGAGGGGGTCGGGGCGGGGGCCGGGGGAGTGGAGCCCCCGCCCCCGGTCGGCCTACGAGTGCAGTCGCGTCAGGTACTCGTAGGCGCTCGGCAGCGTCTCCAGCAGGTTCTGCTGCTGACGCTTGACCGTCTCGAACAGCGGTTCGGCGCCCGCCACGGACTCCGGCTTGTAGGCCAGCGCCGGGAGCGGCGCGTCCGGCTCCAGGCCCAGGCCGGCGAAGATGCAGTAGTAGCTGCCGTTGGTCCAGAAGTTGCGGAACTCGGCCTCGAAGTTGCCGTAGTACGTCGACTCGTCGGTGATGGGGGAGTTGATGGGCAGCCCGGCGCGGTACGCCGCTATCTTCTGCTGGATGTTGTCGGGCAGGGTCAGCTTCTTGTTCGCCTGCCAGAAGGGCGTGTCGTTGCGCGGGGCGTAGAAGAAGTGCGCCTGGATGAAGTCGCGGGTGTCGTCGAACATCACCTCGATCTCGCGGTTGAAGGCGTCGATCAGACCCTCGTTGAAGGTCGCGTCGGGGAAGTGCTTGGCGAGCTGGTAGATGGCCGCGGTGATGAAGTAGATGCCGGTGGACTCGAGCGGCTCCAGGAAGCACGAGGACAGCCCGATGCTGACCACGTTCTTCACCCAGGCCCGGCGGTTGCGCCCCACCCGGAAACGGATGTGGTTGAACGCCGTCTTCTCCGGGTCCAGACCCCACATCGCGGCGAACTCGGCCGTCGCCTCGTCCTGGTCGGTGAACTTGCCGGAGTACACGTAGCCGGTGCCGAATCGGCCCAGCATCGGGATCTTCCACGCCCAGCCCGAGGACATCGCGATCGCCGAGGTGTACGGCTCCACGCCGCCGGCCTCGTCGTCGTGCGGGACGGCGGTGGCGACCGCGCTGTCGCACAGCAGGTGGTCGCTCATGTCGATGAACGGCTCGGCCATCGCCTTGTTGATCAGCAGCCCGCGGAAGCCGGAGCAGTCCACGAAGAGGTCGGCGTCCAGGTCCTTGCCGCCCTTCGTCCGCAGCGAGGTGACGAAGCCCCGCTCGTCCTGGACCACTTCGGTCATCTCGTCCTCGACGTGGCGGACGCTCTGCTTCTCGATGGCGAAGCGGCGCAGGAAGTCGGCCACGAGCTGGGCGTCGAAGTGCCAGGCGTAGCGGGTGGCCGAGCGCCCGTCGAGCCAGCGCGGCGCCTTCATCGCGTCCATGATCGGGGGCTCGCGGAAGCAGGCGTAGTCGAACGGCTCCGTGGTGCGGCCCTCGTACTTGCGCTTGAACCAGTAGTGCGACAGCGGCGTCTGGTCGTAGTCGGGCAGCAGACCGAACGGGTGGTAGAAGTGGTCGGGCCGGCCGTCGGGCAGTGTCCTGGCCGTCGACTCGCCCTGGCCCTCGGTCCGCCAGTTCACGAACCGCACGGCCATCTTGAAGCTGGCGTTGCACTCCCGCATCCACTCGTCCTCGGGGATGCCGAGGTAGTCGAAGAACGCGCGCTGCAGGTTGGGCACGGTCGCCTCGCCGACCCCGATCCGCGGAATCGTCGGCGCCTCCAGCACCGTGATGTCGACCGTTCCCTGGAGAGCCTTGCCGAGATACGCGGCCGTCATCCAGCCGGCCGTGCCGCCGCCCAGGATGACGACCTTCTTCAGTCGGGTGTCGGTGCTGGTCATGGAGCAGCCCTCATTTCGGAGTCGGGTGTCGCGGTCGGGCGCCCGGGAGCCGGCGGAGAGGCGGGCCGGACGCGGCTCGACCGACCGGGCAGGGCCTGAACTCCGGCGCCGGCCGGGACCGTCGAGGCCTCAGTGTGCGCGGCCGCTCTATGACGGAACTACAGAGGCGCTATCCGGCCGGTATAGGCCGGATGTAGACCCCGGGAACACAATCGCCGCAGGCAGAACGGCGTGCGGCGGACCCCAGGAGGAAGCGATGACCACCGCGGTGACCGGAATCGCACGGCATGCGGTACGCATCCGCTTCCTCGGCGACTTCGAGCTGACCGTGAACGGCGACCCGGTGCGCCGCTGGCGCGCCGGAAAGGCGCGGGGCCTCTTCCAGTACCTCGTCATCCACCGCGGCCAGACCCTCACCCGCGACCGGCTGTACGAGGCACTGTGGCCCGGCTCCGACGGGGCGGCCGGCGACAGCTCGCTGAAGGTCGCGGCGCACGCACTGCGCCGGGTCCTCGACGCCCACCCCGACGGACCCGGCGAGTCCGGAATCCGGCTGCACTACCGCGACTTCGGCTACGCCCTCGACATCGCCGACCTCTGGTCGGACGTGGACCGCTTCCAGGAGCTCGCCCACACCGGTCTGCGGGCCGCCGCGTCCGGCGACCGGGCCCTCGCCCGCGAGCGGCTGCGGTCCGCCGTCGCCCTGTACGGCGGCGAGTTCCTCCGCGGCGAGTGCGCCGACTGGGTCGCCGAACACCGCGAGTACCTGCGGTCGCTGGCCCTGCGAGCCCTGGACGTGCTGCGCGCCGACGCCGCCGAGCGCGAGGACTTCCCGGACCTCATCGAGGTCTGCCGCCGCACCCTCGGCATCGACCGTCACCACGAGGAGACGTACCGGGCCCTCATGGCGGCGCACGGCGTGCGCGGCGAACACGCCTGCGTGCGCCGCTGGTACGAGCTGTGCGCCCGCCGGCTGCGGGACGACCTCGCGGTGGCCCCGTCCCGGGAGACCGACCGGCTGCTGCACGCGATGCTGCCCGCCCGGGCCGCCGTCCCCCCGCCGCACACCGCACCGATGACGGCCGCGGCGCTCCCGGGGCTCCGCCCGCGGGCCGTACGGCGGGCCCGGCCCGACGCCCGGGCAGCCGCCCTGGGCCTTGCCGCCCCCACGGCCGGCCTCCGGGCCGGGCCCCTGCCCCCCACGGCTGCCCCGGGACTCGTCCCGCCCGCGCGAACCCAGTGACCGAGCCATCCCAGTGAGGAATCCACCGTGACCGTGCTGACCGTGCCGCAGGACTCCGCCTCACCATCGGCCGAGCCGCCCGCACCCGCCCTGCCGCCCCGCCACGACGACCAGTGGATCGGCGGCCGCTGGACGGCCTCCGACGCCGACGGCCGCCTCGTCGTCACCGACCCCGGCACCGAACGACCCCTCGCCACCGTGCCCGCGGGCACCCCGCGCGACGCCGACCTCGCCGTACGCGCCGCCGCCCGCGCCTTTCCCGGCTGGGCCGCCACGCCCGTGCGGGAACGGGCCGGACTGCTGCGCCGCGTGGTGGAGGGACTGGAGCGCCGCGCCGAGGAGTTCGCCCGGATCATCACCGCCGAGGTGGGTGCTCCCACCCGCGTGGCGCTGCAGACCCAGGTCGGGCTGGCCGTGGGCATGGCCGCGCACTGCGTGGAGACCGCCGCCTCCTACGGCTTCGAGGAGAGGGTGGGCCACTCTCTGGTGGTGCGTGAGGCGGCCGGTGTCGCCGCCTGCATCACCCCGTGGAACGTGCCGCTGCTGCTCACGGTGCAGAAGCTGCTGCCCGCCCTCGCGGCAGGCTGCACCGTCGTGCACAAGCCCAGCGAACTCACTCCGCTGCACGCCCGGCTCCTCGCCGAGGTGTTCGCCGAGGCCGACCTGCCGCCCGGTGTGGTGAACATGGTCGTGGGCACCGGTGACACCCTCGGTACCGCGCTCGTCTCCCATCCCCTCGTCGACGTGGTGTCCCTGACCGGGTCCACCCGCGCCGGGCGTCAGGTGTCGGCCCTGGGCGCCGACGGGGTCAAGCGGATCCACCTGGAGCTCGGCGGCAAGAACGCGAGCCTCGTCCTGGACGACGCCGATCTCGGCGCCGCCGTCGGCGCCACGGTCGACCAGGTGCTGTTCAACACCGGCCAGACCTGCCTGCAGTGGAGCCGGCTGCTCGTGCCCCGGGAGCGCCAGGACGAAGCCGTGGAACTCGCCGGCCGGATCATGGACGGCTACGTGACCGGCGACCCCCGCGACCCCGCGACGGACCTGGGCCCGCTGGTGTCCGCCGCCGCGCACGCCCGCGTGGCCGAGTACATACGCCGCGGCGTGACGGAGGGCGGCGCCCGGCTGGTCCACGGCGGCGCCGGCCGGCCCGACGGCCTGCACACCGGCTACTACGTCCGCCCCACGATCTTCGCCGACGTCGACCCGCTGACCACCGTCGCGCAGGAGGAGATCTTCGGGCCGGTGCTGTGCGTCATCCCCTACGACGACGAGGACCAGGCCGTACGGATCGTCAACGGGACGCGCTACGGACTGCACGGCGCGGTCTGGTCGGGCGACGACGCCCGGGCCGAGCGCGTGGCACGCCGGTTCCGTACCGGCCTCGTCGACGTCAACGGCGGCTCGTTCAACCCCGCCGCCCCGTTCGGCGGGTTCAAGCAGTCCGGCATCGGCCGCGAGTGCGGCGCCGCCGGACTGGAGGCCTTCCTCGAGACCAAGTCGATGCAGCTGCCCCAGGCGTCCGGCGGCCAGGTGGTCGGCCCGCGTCTGCGTGCCACCGCGCCGGCCGTCGACAACGGCCAGGAGAGGAACGACGCATGACCGCCCACCCCGCCCCCACGCGGCCGGACACCACCCCGCCGCCCCTGTTCGCGGCACTGGAGCGCTGGACCCGCGAACGGCCCGGCGACCCTGCGGTCAGCGCCGAGGACGGCGAGCTGAGCCACGCCGGACTCACCGCACGCACCGCGGCCATCGCCGCCGCGCTGTCCGGCGCCGGGGCCGGTCCCGAGACCGCCGTCGGCCTGCTCCTCGGACGGTCCCGGGACAGCGTGCCCGCGCTGCTGGCCGTGTGGAGCCTCGGCGCCACGGCCGTGCCGCTGGACCCCGGGCACCCCGTCGAACGGCTCGCGTCCGTACTGCGCGACTCCGGCGTCGCCGTCCTGGTCGCCACGGAGGTGCCCGCCGGGCTGGACGTCACCGGCGTCCGCACCCTCGACCCGGTGGGCCCCGCCTGCCGGGTGAGCGCCGCGACCGGCCCGCTCGACGTGGCGACGCCGGGGCCGGACACCTGCGCGTACGTCATCTACACCTCGGGCACCACCGGCCGCCCCAAGGGTGTCGAGGTCACCTACCGCGGCCTCGACGTCTTCGTGCGCGCCCTCGCCGGACTCGGCCTGCCGCCCGGCGGACTGGGCCTGAACGCCGTCTCGCCCGCCTTCGACGGCTGGTTGTGGTGCACCCTGCTGTACCTCGTGCACGGCCAGGGCGTCGCCCTGGTGGACCTGTCCCTCGACGGGCTGCGGCGGGCCGCCGACGCCGGCCGCGAACCGATCCCCGCCGGACTGCGCACCGCCTCCCTCACCCCGTCGCTGCTCGCCGCCCACGGCGGGGCGCTGACCGGGGCCGAGGCCGTCGTGGTCGCCGGTGAGCAGTGCCCGGCCGCTCTCGCCGAGCGCTTCTCCCGCGGCCGGCGGCTGCTCAACGTGTACGGCCCGACGGAGGTGACCATCGCGGCCACCTGGGCCGACAGCGAGCGGGGTGACGACGTGAGCGCCATCGGACGGCCACTGCCGGACTACCGCGCCTATGTGCTCGACGACGACCTGATCCCGGTCGCGGAAGGCACGGAGGGCGAGCTCTACCTCGGCGGACCCGCCGTGGCCCGCGGCTACCGCAACCGGCCGGGGCTCACCGCCGCCCGGTTCCTGCCCGACCCGTTCCAGGGCGGCGGCGCCCGGATGTACCGCACCGGGGACGTCGTGCTCCGCCGGCCCGGCGGCGAACTGGAGTACCGCGGCCGGCGCGACGACCAGGTGAAGATCCGCGGCCACCGCATCGAACTGGGCGAGGTCGAGCGGGTCGCCGCCGAACTCCCCGAGGTGGTCGCCGCCGCCGCTTGCGTCCTCGGCCCGGGCGGCACCCTGGGGCTCGCGGTGGTCGCCGCCCCCGGAGCGGGCGGGGACCTGGCGGGCTCCGTGACCGGGCACTGCGCCAAGCTGCTGCCGGACGCGGCGGTGCCCACGACGGTCCGGGTCGTCGACCGTGTCCCCACCCTGGCCACGGGCAAGGCCGACCGCGGCGAGCTCGCCCGCCTGCTCGCCGCGCCCGCCCAGGAGGAGGGGACGGACAGCGCCACCGCGCGGGAGCGCGACGTCATGGCGGTCTGGGCCGAGGCCCTGGAGCGCGAGATCCCCGGACCGGACGCCGACTTCTTCGAACTGGGCGGACACTCGCTCGCCGCGGCCCGCGTCGTCGCGGACCTGCGGCGGACGACCGGGCTGCGCCTCACGCTCGGAACGCTCCTCACCCGGCCCACCGTCGCCGATGTCGCCGCCGAACTCGACCGCCTCGCCGCGGAGTCCGGGGCACCGGACACCACGCTGCGCACCGCCGAGGGGGCCTGAGCCATGGGAAGCTGGATCTCCACCTGGCCCACCGGCCCGGACGACGGGAACCTTCCCGCACTGCTCTGCCTGCCGCAGGCCGGCGCGGGCTGCCAGCAGTTCCGTGCCTGGGCCAAGGCCCTCGCCGGAGTCGGCCAGGTCCACGGCGTGCAACTGCCCGGACGCGAGAACCGCTGGCGCGAGCCGATGCCGGAGACCTTCGGCGAGGCCGTCGAGGCGATCACCGGCGAGCTGCGCCCGATCGTCGCGGGCGGCCGCCGGCTGGTGGTCTTCGGCCACAGCTTCGGCGGTCTCCTCGGCTACGAGATCGCCCGCCGGGTGACGCCCGACGTCCTCGTGGTCAGCGCCTGCCGCGCGCCCGGGCACTGGGACGGCGCCGGGCGGGGCATCGTCGAGGACGACGAGGAACTGGACAAGCTCTTCGACACGGCCGGGCTCGACCCGGCGTTCCTCGACGAGGACACCCGGGCCCTGATGGTCGCGATGCTCCGCAAGGACGCCGTGCTGTCGCTGAGTTACACCCACACGCCCGGCGACCCGCTGCGCGTGCCGGTGCACGCCTGGAGCGCGGCCGGCGACGAGACCGTCACCGTCGGGGACCTGGCCGGCTGGGCAGCCGTCACCACGGCCGGCTTCCGGGTGCACCGCGTCGAGGGCGGCCACCACGCCGTGCTGCGGCGCCCCGCGGCGGTCCTGGAACACCTCGCCTCACTGCTGCGGGACGACACGACCGCGGCCGTCACCACCGCGTGACCGGCGGGTGATCCGCCGACAGCGCAGTCCGCTTCCCGCAGCTTCCCGCAGCACCGCCCGAGCCCGGAGGACGCCGTGCCCACGACCCATCAGGTCCTCGTCAACGACGAGGAGCAGTACGCCCTTTACCCCGCGGCACGCGAGGTGCCCGACGGCTGGACGCCGGCCGGGTTCAGCGGCAGCGAGGACGAGTGCGTGGCCCATGTGGACACGCGCTGGACCGACACCCGCCCCCGCAGCGTCCGCGACGCGACCGCCGCCGCCCGCGCCGCCACGGCCGCGGGCGAAGGAGCCTGAGATGCACATCGACCTGCTCGACCCGGGGCCCTTCGGACGCAACGACTTCTGGCCCGTGTTCACCTGGCTGCGCGCCAACGACCCCGTCCACCGGCACCCCGGACCCGACGGCGGGGATCACTTCTGGGTGCTCAGCAAGCACCGCGACATCGTGCGGGTGTACGCCGACAGCGACACGTTCAGCTCCGCACAGGGCATGCGGCTCGGCAGCGACCCCGCCGCCGTCACCGCCGTCAGCCAGCGCATGCTGATCGTCTCCGACGCCCCCCACCACACCCGGCTGAAGCGGGCCCTCTACCAGGCGTTCGGGCCCCAGCAGATGCCCCGGCTGGAAGCCCTCGTCACGCGTGTCGTCGCCGAACTCGTCGCCGAGGCCACCGAACTGGACGAACTGGACTTCATCGACCTGGCCAAGCAGCTCCCCAACAGGGTGGTCTGCGCCATGATGGGCATCCCCCGCGCCGACTGGTCCTGGATCGGGGCGCTCACCACCGACGCGTTCGACTCCCCGGACGACTCCGTGCGCAGCAACGCCCACTCGGAGATCTTCCTGTACTTCATGGAACTGCTGGCCGAGAGGCGGGCCCGCCCGGGTGACGACCTGGTCAGCCAGATCGCCCACGACACCCTCGTCGACGAGGGCGACGGCACCGAACGGCCCCTCAGCGACGAGGAGATCGTCTTCAACTGCAACGGCGTGCTCTCCGGTGCCAACGAGACCACGCGCTACTCGGCCGCCGGTGCGGTGCACATGTTCGCGCAGCTGCCGGAACAGTGGGAGCTGCTGCGGAGCCTGGGGCCCGCCGGGATCGCCCCGGCCGTCGAGGAGATCCTGCGCTGGACCACACCGGGTGTGCACGCCCTGCGGACCGCCCTGCGCGACACGGAGGTCAACGGGACGCGCATCGCCGCCGGCGACCGCGTCACGCTGTGGAACGTCTCCGCCAACCGCGACGAGGACGTCTTCACCGACCCGCACTCCTTCCGCGTCGACCGGCGGCCGAACCGGCACGTCGCCTTCGGCCACGGACGGCACCTCTGCCTCGGGGCCCGCCTCGCCCGCTTCGAACTCGGCGCCCTGCTCACCGAGATGCTCGGCACGCTCGACGGGTTCGAACTGACCGGGCCCGCGCTCTTCAACTCGTCCAACTTCACCTGGGGCATCAGGAGCCTCCCGGTGCGGCTGCTGCGCAGCCGAGTCCCCGCACCCCGAGAAAGGGCCGCGCTGTGACCACCGCACTGACCGACTTCAACCGCACCGACACGGACTTCCCCCGCACCGGCTATGCGGAGCTCCTCGCCGCACAGGCCGCCCGTACCCCGGCGGCCCCGGCCCTCGTGCACGGCGGCCGGGTCTGGACGTTCGAGGAGCTGGAGACCGCCACCAACCGGCTCGCGCACGCCCTGATCGCCCGGGGCGCCGGACCCGGTGAGCGGATCGGCCTGTGCTATCCGCGCGGCGCCGACTACGTCGTCGGATCCCTCGCGATCCTGAAGACGGGCTCCGCGATCGTGGCGCTCGACCCGGTCAACCCCGACGAGCGGCTCACCGCGATGATCGCCGACGCCGGGCCCCTGCTGGTGCTCGCGCCCCCCGAGACCGCCGCACGCCTGCCCGGGGACACGGCCCGTGCCGAGGTCGCCACCGCCGGTCTCGACCGGCCGGGCACCCCGGTCGGGGTGGCCACCGGACCCGACACCGTCAGCCACCTCATCTACACCTCCGGGTCCACCGGAACCCCCAAGGCCGTCCTGGAGCGGCACGGCGCGCTCACCAACCTGGTGCACTGGACCGCCCGCGCCTACGGGGTGCGCCCCGGGGACCGGGCGTCCTGGATGTCGACACCGGGCTTCGCCGTGCAGATCATGGAATGGCTGCCCTATCTGCCCCTCGGCGCCGCCGTCCACATTCCCGAGGCGGGCCGGGCGCAGACACCGGAGCAGATCCGCGACTGGCTCGTCGCCGAGCGCATCACCCACACCATGCTGGTCGCCGCTCTCGCCGAGCCCGTCTGGGCACTCGACTGGCCCGCGGACTCCGCGCTGCGCGTCCTGGTGACGACGGCGGAGCGCGTGCACTCCTGGCCGCCCACCGACACACCGTTCCGGGTCGTGATGACGTATGGAACCACGGAGACGACCAACGTCCTGACCTGCCTCGACCTCGGCGCGGGCGTCGACTTCACCAGCCAGGCCACGCCCGAGGCGATCCGTGCCGCCCGTCAGGTCCCCGTCGGCGTTCCCATCGCCAACATGCGGGTGCACCTGCTGGACGAGCACGACCGCCCGGTCGCCGACGGCGAGGTGGGACGGCTCCACGTCTCCGGTGCCGGCGTGGCCGCCGGCTACCACGGCCGCCCCGACCTCACCGCCGCGAAGTTCCGCACCGGCGTCGTCGTCGACGGCGACCCGCATCCGGTGCTGTACGACACCGGGGACCTGGCGCGCCGCCGCGAGGACGGCGCCGTCGAACTCCTCGGCCGCTCCGACGCCCAGGTGAAGATCCGCGGTTTCCGGGTGGAACTGGGCGAGGTCGAGACCCATGTGGCCCGTGTCGACGGCGTCACCGAGGCCGTGGTGGTCGTCCAGGAGCGCGCCGCCGACGACCGGCGGCTGGTGGCGTACGTCGCAGCGGAACCCGGCACGGACCCCCGTCCCGCCGACATCCGGGCCGCCGTGGCCCGCACCCTGCCCTACTACATGGTGCCGTCCGGCGTCGTCGTCCTGTCCGCCCTGCCCCGCCTGGCCAACGGCAAGGTCGACCGGCGCGCCCTTCCCGAGCCGCCCGAGCCCCACGACGGCGTCAGCACCGGCTACGAGCCCCCGCGCAACGAGATCGAGGACGGGCTGGTCCGGCTGTGGGCCGGGGCGTTCCGTACCGAGGTCGTCGGCATCCACGACAACTTCTTCGACCTCGGCGGCCATTCGCTGCTCGCCTTCCAGCTGATCGACGAGATCCGCCGGCGCTACGGCGTCGAACTCAGCCTGTCCGACCTGTCCTCCCGCCCGACCGTCGCCGAACTGGGCGAGATCGTCGTGACCCGGCGCGAGGGCGGACGGGACGGCTTCGGCGGACTGCCCGCCATCGTGCCCGATCCGGCCGCCCGCTTCGCGCCCTTCCCGCTGACGGAGAGCCAGCAGGCGCTGTGGATCGGCCGCGGCGGACTCGTCGACCTCGGCAACGTCGGCTGCCACGGCTACTTCGAGTGGGACAGCGAGCGCCTCGACGTACCCCGCTTCGAGACCGCGTGGCGCCGCCTCGTCGAGCGCCACGACGCCCTGCGCACCCGCATCCTCCCCGACGGCACCCAGCAGGTGTACGAGGAGGTGCCCGACCACGACATCCCCGTCACCGACCTCGGCGCGCTGGACGCGGACGCCCGCGAGGCCGAACTCGCCGCCCTGCGCGAACGGCTGGCCCACCAGGTCCTCGACGCCGACAGCTGGCCCCTGTTCGACGTACGGATCAGCCTGCTCGGCGACGGTCGCGCCCGGATCCACCTCTGCCTCGACTTCCTGGTCGCCGACGCCTGGAGCTACTTCCAGGTCCTCGTGCCGGACCTCGTCGCCTACTACGCCGACCCGTCGGCCCAACTCCCTCCGCTGGAGCTGACGTTCCGCGACTACGTGCTGGCCGTCGGCAACTCCCTGCGGGACAGCGAGCTCTACCGCCGCTCGGAGTGGTACTGGCGGGACCGCCTCGCCGGGCTGCCGCCCGCGCCGGAGCTCCCCGAGCGCCCGGCCGACGCCCCGGAGCTCCCGGTGCGCTTCGAGCGGCTCAGCCACGTCGTCCCCACCGACCTGTGGAACCGCATCCAGGAGCGGGCCGGTGACCGCAAGGTCACCCCGTCGGGAGTGCTCGCCGCCGCCTACGCCGAGATCCTCGGCAGGGCCTCCGGGCAGGCCCGGTTCACCGTCAACTTCCCGCTCTTCAACCGGCTTCCGCTGCATCCGCAGGTCAACTCCCTGCTGGCGGACACCACGACGACCCTGCTGCTGGCCGTCGAACACCGGGCCTCGACCTTCGCCGGCCGCGCCCAGGACCTCCAGCGGCGCCTGTGGGCCGACCTGGAGCACCGCTACTTCAGCGGCGTCCAGGTCCTCCGGGAGCTGACGAAACTGCGCGGCACCCTCGCCCCGGCGATGCCCGTCGTGATGACCAGCCTCGCCGGCCACCCGCCCAACTACGAGCAGAACGAACTCGGAGTGCCCGTCTACGGCATCTCCCAGACCCCGCAGGTCTCGCTGGACTTCCAGGTGTTCGAGAAGGCGGGCGGTCTCACCTTCAACTGGGACCACCTCCCCGCGGTGTACCCGGACGGGCTGATCGAGGGCATGTTCGAGGACTTCGTCGCGCTCATCGAGTCACTGGGCGAGGAGGACGCCTGGGAGCGGCACTCGCCGCCGCCCGGCGAGGAGGCGGCCCTCGCCGAAGCCGCCGGGGAACGGGACACCGGAGACGCCTGGGAACGCTACTGGGCGGGCATCGAGCGCACGGGCCGCGGCGGGGACGTCATCTGGGACGCCGACAGCGGCGAGGAGTTCTCCTGGCTGCTCGACCAGGCGAAGCGGCACTTCCGGGACGACATGCCGGTCGTCGACCTCGGCTGCGGCAACGGCCGCTACAGCCGTGAACTCGCCGCGCACTACCCGCGCGTCGTCGGTGTGGACGTGTCCACCAGCGCGATCGAGCACGCCGTCCGGGAGGCACGCGAGGAAGGGGTGGCCAACGTCGACCACCTCGCCGTCGACATGACCGACGCGGCCCAGGCCGCCGCCCTGGGCGAAGGCCCCTACAACATCTTCGTCCGTGGCGTCTTCCACGTCCTCGACGACGCGGCCCGGGCACGGCTCGCGTCCGTCGCGGGCCGGTTGCTCGGCCGCGACGGGGTGCTGATCGTCCACGAACCCGACTACTCCAGCAACTCCTTCGGCTACCTCGGCTTCGTCGGCGGCAAGCGCGGCCGGGCCGAGGACCTGGTGGGCCCGCTCGAGGCGGCCGGCGTACGGCACTCCCACCGCTTCACCCGTCCCGAACTCGCCGCGGCCTTCCCGGCGGACGACTGGGAGGTCGTGCACGACCAGGCGGTGCAACTGCACGCCGTCGACCCCGAGTCGGACTCCGAGGCGCTGCTGCTCCCCGGCTACTACGCGGTGCTCCGCCGCAGGCAGTGACGGGCCGCCTGGGCGCCGGGCCGGGTGGCCGGCTCGGTGACGCCCGGCGAGCCCCGGCCCGGAACG
This sequence comes from Streptomyces sp. HUAS CB01, assembly GCF_030406905.1. Taxonomy (NCBI): domain Bacteria; kingdom Bacillati; phylum Actinomycetota; class Actinomycetes; order Kitasatosporales; family Streptomycetaceae; genus Streptomyces; species Streptomyces chengbuensis. The sequence continues at coordinate 852,322 of NZ_CP129137.1, read as the reverse complement.
GGCCCGGACGGAACGGGCCCGGGCGGGCGCCCCTCGGCTCGCCACCGACCGCGCCTGGCGCCGCCCCGCACGCGCCGGTCAGGGTCCGCGCCGCCGGGCTGCTCGGGGGTTCTCGGGCACCTTGGGGTTTCCGGGGCTGCGGGGCGCCTCCGGCTTCCGGCTCGGGTCCTGACGGTCGTGGCGAGCGCGGACGGTGGGAGCGCCCGTACGGCGAGCCCGAGACCGCCGGATGCGCCGGGGCGGGCAACGGGCATCACCCGCACGCGAGCCGGGCCCATGCACGCGCCGACGGGAGTCGCCCCATGCGGGGCGGGACCCGCGGTCGCCCGCGGCCGGTGGTTCTCGCACTGGCCGGTGGCCCTCGCCCCCACGCGGGCCGGTGGGTCTCGGCGCCGAGGCCGACGTCGGGCCGGCCGGCCGGAAGGCGAGCGCTGGGCGGTGGCCGGCGTGGGACCGCGCCGGGCTGCGACAGCCATGCCCGGTGGTCCGCCCGCGGGCCGGGCGGGACAGCGGAACCGCGGGGCCGGGCGGGACAGCGGAACCGCGGTACATCGGGGCCGGGGGACGCCCCACCCCACGGGCGCACCTTCCTGCGCCGGCGGGTGCGCAAGGAACCGCCGGTCACGGCCGGTGCGCCCGTCCCCGACGGGCGGGCCCCACCGGCCTGCCCGTGCGCGGCGCGGGCTCGGCCCGCCGACGGGGCTGCCGGCCCGCCGCCAGGTGGGTGCCGGGCAGCCGTGAACAGGTGCGGCCGCGGACGGTGTCCGACGGTCCGCACGGACCACTCCGGTGAAAGACTGAGGAACTGTGGAACGACGAACCGCCGACCGGCTGCTGAGGGCACACGCACAGGCGATCGGGGGCCGGGCCCGTGAGAGGACGGTCGCCGGCGCCCTGGAGCGGGTCGTCGCCGTCCAGGCGCAGGACCTCGGCGCCGCCGCCCTCGGCCTGCGCACCCGCGTCGACGGGCTGACCGCCGAGGACGTACGTCGAGCCACGGACTCCGAACGGACCGCCGTACGCGGCTGGTTCATGCGCGGCACGCTCCAGCTCGTCCCGGCCGCCGACGCCCGCTGGCTGCTCGGTCTCCTCGGGCCCGTCCAGCTGGCCCTCGGTGCCCGCCGGCTGAGGGAACTCGGTCTGGACGAGGCCCTGTGCGACCGTGCGTCCCGGCTGATCGTGAAGGCCGTCGACGGCGAAGGGCCGCTCACCCGCGCCGAACTCACCGCACGCCTCACCACCCTGGGAGTCGAGTCCACGGGCCAGTCCGCGTTCCACCTCATCCGGCGCGCGGCACTCTCCGGACTGATCTGCCACGGCCCTCAGCGCGACGGCGAGGCCACCTTCGTCCTCCTCGACGACTGGCTGCCGGCCGGCGGCCCGCAGCCCCCGACCGGGGAGGCCGCGGAGAACGAACTCGCCCGCCGCTACCGGCGGGCACACGGACCCTCGGACGCGGCCGATTTCGCGCACTGGTCAGGATTGCGCGCCACCGTCTGCAAAAGGGCCTGGGCGGCCGTCGGAGAAGCCCCGCGGGAATGCGCGGAGGAAATTCCCCGCGGCGATGTGCGGTTGCTGCCGGCCTTCGACAACTACCTTGTCGGATACCGGCGCAGGGACCTGTCGGTGCCCGCAGCCCACGAGCGCCGCGTCTGGCCGGGCGGCGGCATCATCCGCGCGACCGTCATGGTCGACGGCTGGGCGGTGGGCACCTGGTCCGGAGGCCGGAACGGCGGTGCGCCCGTCGTCGAGCCCTTCGCCGGCGGCGAGCCGCCGGAGGCGGTGGCGACGGACGAGGTCGCGAGGGAGGGGATCGAGGCCGGGATCGCCCGCGAGAGCGCCGATCTCGCACGGTTCTACAACGCTTCTCATACGCTCTCTACGCCAGGTCTCCAACCGCCCGGATTCGTAACCGGACACTAACCGCCGGTCCGTAGCTTCAGTGCCGTCCGACAATTCCGTCCCCGATCAGAAAAGGGCGTCGACATGGCACTCGGTCGGCATTCCGATTTCAACCGCCTGTGGTTCGGGCAGACCGTCAGCAACTTCGGTGACAAGATCTCGCTGCTCGCGCTGCCGACCCTCGCGGTCGTCTTTCTCGACGGGGGAGCGTTCGAGGTCGGCGTGCTCGGCGCGCTGCGCTTCCTGCCGTTCCTCCTGCTCGCCCCGGTCGCCGGGCTCGTCGCCGACCGGGTCTCGCGCCGCATGGTCATGATCGTGGCCGACCTGGGCCGCTTCCTGGCGCTCGGCACGATCCCGCTGGCCTTCGCACTCGACTCCGTCACGATGACGCACGTCTACGTCGTGGCCTGCGCCACCGGCATCCTGACCACCTTCTTCGAGGTCTCGTACCAGTCCTGGCTGCCGCAGCTGATCGGCACCGACAACCTCGTCGAGGGCAACACCAAGCTCCAGATCAGCCGCAGCGTCGCCGAGGCGGTCGGCGCCGGCGCCGGTGGCGCGCTGATCCAGTTCCTCGGCGCCGCCCGTGCGATCACGGCGGACGCGCTCACCTTCCTCGTCTCGCTGGTCGCCCTGCTCCTCATCCGGCACCGTGAAACCCGCTCCAAGGTGGAGGAGACGAAGGCCTCGGCCAAGGCCGAGATGAAGGAGGGCCTCAAGACCCTCTTCGGAACCCCCGTCCTGCGCAGCCTGTTCACCGCCAACGTCGTCGTCAACCTCGGTGCCGCGATGGGTGACGCGCTGCTGATCGTGTACGCGTACAAGGTCCTCGACCTCAGCCCCGGCCAGGTGGGCGCGGCCTTCGCCGTGATGTCGGTCTTCGTGATCGTCGGCGCGGTGCTGTCCGAGCAGGTCTCCAAGGCACTCACGCTCGGCCGCACCCTGGTCCTGACGGCGGTCGTCCTGGGCGCCGGCTACATCCTCGTCCCGACCGGCGGCGCCGTCGCCGGCTTCGTCGGACTGATCGTGGTCCAGGCCGTCATCGGCTTCGTGTCCCCGATGTTCGACATCCACGTCCTCAGCCTGGTCCAGGGCGTCACGCCCAACGAGCAGATGGGACGCGTCAGCGGCACCGCCCTCTCGGCGGTCTACGGCGCCCTGTCCCTCGGCTACCTGGCAGGCGGCGCGCTGGGCGAGGCACTCGGCCTGACCGGCGCCCTGGCAGTCGCCGGAGCGATCACCGCCATCGGCGGTCTGACGCTCCTCGGCGGTCCCGTCGCGGCCATCAAGGAGATGCCCGGCGGCGACAGCCCCGAGGCGCAGGACACCCCGGGCGCCGAGCCCGCGGCGTCCGCCGGGGACGACGCGAAGATCCGCGCGTAGGTCTCCCCGCGCACCGGAGCGGGCGCCGGCCCCGGCCGGCACCCGCTCCGCAGCCGCACGTCAGGCCGGCGACAGCCCCGCCGCGCCCCGCCGTCTTCCTCTCGACCACACGCACGGAGGCACAAGGTGAGCGAGTCCCTCGCCGAACGCATAGCCGCACTGCCGAAGTCCCGCCGGGCACTGTTCCAGGCCCTCGCGGGCCGCAACGGGGGACGTGCCGCCGTACGGGAGGACCCGGAGCCCGCGCCGCGGGACCCCGCCGAGCCGCCGGTGCTCTCCTTCGCCCAGCGCCGGCTGTGGTTCGTCGACCAGCTCCAGCCCGGCAGCCCGGCCTACAACGTGCCGGTCGCCACCCGCATCCGCGGCCCCCTCGACGTCCCCGCCCTCCACGGGGCGCTGCAGGACCTCGTGGACCGTCACGAGATCCTGCGCACCGTCCACGAGGACGTCCCGGGCGCGGCCGAGGCAGTGCCCCGGGTGCTGCAGGGGCACCGGCTGCCGCTGCCGGTGACCGAACTCCCCGACGAGGACGCGGTGCGCGCCTTCTACGACGCGGACGCCTCCGCGCCCTTCGACCTGGCGGGGGACATCCCGCTGCGCGCCTCGCTCGCCCGGATCGCCGCCGACGACCACGTCCTCGTCCTCAACCTGCACCACATCGTCACCGACGGCTGGTCCATGCGGCTGCTGACCACCGAACTGGAGTGCGCCTACGCGGCGCGGACCGGAGCGGACGCCCCACCACTGCCCCCGCTCGCCCTCCAGTACGCGGACTTCGCCGCCTGGCAGCGCCGCCGCATCAGCGGCGACCGGCTGGAACGACTCACCGGCTTCTGGCGCGAGGAACTCGCCGGCGCGAGCCCCGTGGACCTGCCCACCGACCGGCCCCGGCCGGCCGTGTTCGGCCACTCCGGAGCGTCCCGCTACATCGAGCTGCCGCCGCGGCTCATCGCCCGGCTGAGGGACTTCGGCAAGTCCGAGGGCGCCACCCTCTACATGACGCTGCTGGCCGGGTTCGCCGCCACCCTGCGCCGCTGGACCGGCCAGGACGACATCGTCGTCGGCACGTCCGTGTCCGGCCGCGACCATCCCGCTTTCAGCGACCTCGTCGGCTTCTTCGTCAACACCCTGCCGCTGCGCATCGGCGCGCCCGGAGACCTCTCGTTCGCCGGACTCGTCCGCGCCACCCGGCAGACCACCCTGCAGGCCTACGCCCACCAGGAACTGCCCTTCGACCTGATCGTGGACACGGCCGGACTGCCGCGCGACCCCAGCCGGCCGCCGCTCACCTCCGTGATGTTCCTGCTCGACGAGACCCCCGACACCGCGCCCGCGCTCGCCGGACTCACCACCGAGCCCCTCGACTTCGCCTCCCGCGCCACCAAGTACGACCTGATGATCAGCGTCCACGACACCGGCAGCACCGTCCGCGCCCTGGTGGAGTACCCCACCGACCTCTTCGACGCCGCCACCGTCGACCGGCTCCTCGGCCACTTCCTCACCACCCTCGAAGGAGCCGTCGACCGCCCGGGGACGCCGCTCCGCGACCTCCCGCTGCTGACCGAGGCCGAGCGCCGCGCCGCGCTCGACGACTGGAACGCCACCCGGGCCCCGTTCCCCCAGGACGCGTGCCTCCACCAGCTGTTCGAGGAGCACGCCGACCGCCGGCCGGACGCCGCGGCGGTCGTCTGCGGCGGCCTGGGCGGCTGGACGGTCAGCTACCGGGAGCTCGAGGAGCGCGCGAACCGGCTCGCCCACCGGCTCACCGAGGCGGGCGCGGGCCCCGACCGGACCGTCGCCCTGTGCCTGCGCCGCGGTCCCGGACTGATCACCGCGATCCTCGCCGTCCTCAAGGCCGGGGCGGCCTACGTGCCGCTCGACCCCGAGTACCCGCAGGAGCGCCTGCGCCTGCTGATCGAGGACGCGGCACCGCCGATCGTGGTCTCCGACGCGGAGCTCGTGGGCCGGCTGCCGCTCGGCCCCGGCACCGCCCGGGTCCTCCTGGACGCCGACCGGCGGCTGCTGGAGACGCTGCCCGCGACCCGGCCCGCCGTCCCCGTCACCTCCCGCGACCTCGCGTACGTCATCTTCACCTCGGGCTCCACCGGCACGCCCAAGGGCATCGCCCTGGAACACCGCGGAGTGGTCAACAACCTGCTCGACCTCAACCGGTCCTACGGCATCGGCCCCGGCGACGCCGTCCTCGCCCTCTCCTCGCCCAGCTTCGACATGAGCGTGTACGAGACGCTCGGCATGCTCGCGGCCGGCGGCACGGTCGTCCTGCCGGATCCCGCGGCCGCCAAGGACCCGGCCCACTGGGCCGAGCTGATCGAGCGCCACGGCGTGACCGTGTGGAACTCCGCGCCCGCGCTGCTCGGGCTGCTCCTCGACCAGCTGGAGCACGCTTCCGGACCTGCGCTGCCCGGCCTGCGGGCCGCCTTCCTCGGCGGCGACTGGATCCCCGTCACCCAGCCCGACCGGATCCGGGCCTTCGCCCCCGGGCTGCGGTTCGCCGCGCTCGGCGGGGCGACCGAGGCGTCCATCCACTCCGTCGAGCACCGGGTGGGCCGCGTCGAGCCGGGCTGGACGAAACTGCCGTACGGCCGGCCGATGGCCAACCAGCGCACGTACATCCTCGACCCCGAGGACCGGCTCGTGCCGGTCGGCGTGCCCGGCGAACTCCACCTCGGCGGGACCGGGCTGGCCCGCGGCTACCTCAACCGGCCGGAGCTGACCGCGGAGAAGTTCGTCCACGTCGAGCTCGAACCGGGGCGCACCGAACGGCTGTACCGGACCGGGGACCTCGCCCGCTATCTGCCCGACGGCACCGTCGAACTGCTCGGCCGCACCGACTTCCGCATCAAGCTCAACGGGCTGCGCATCGAACCCGGCGAGGTGGAGGGCGCCCTGCGCGACCTGCCCGGCGTCCGTGAGGCCGTCGTCGTCGCCCGGCAGGAGGCGGACTCGGCACGCCTCGTGGGCCACATCGTGCCGGAGGACGGCGCGGTCCCGGACACCGCCGCCCTGCGCACCGCCCTCGGCACGGTGCTGCCCCCGCACTGCGTGCCCGCCGAACTCGTCGTCCTGGAGCGGCTGCCGCTCAGTCCCAACGGCAAGGTCGACCGCAAGGCCCTGCCCGATCCGCGGGCCGTCGCCGCTCCCTCGGCCGGATCCCCCGCCGCGACGGCGGCCCCGGCCCGGGGGACACCCGCGGCCCGCCGGATCGCCGCCGTCTGGGCCGACGTCCTCGGACTCGCCGACATCGGCGCCGACGACGACTTCTTCGCCCTCGGCGGCGACTCGTTCGCCGCCGTACGCGCGGTCCGCGCCGTCGCCGAGGCCCTGCCGGAGGCGCACGAACTGCGCGTGGTCGACCTGTTCAGCAACCCGACCCCGGCCGGCCTGGCCGCCCGCGCCGCCGAACTGGGCGGCGGCAGCGGCGACGGGACGGGACCCCACCGGCTGCTGCACCGGCTGTCCACCCGGGCCGAGGGCGACCGTGCCGCCGCCCTGACCCTGGTGTGCTTCCCCCACGGCGGCGGCGACGCCATCGCCTACCAGCCGCTGGCCGCCGAACTGCCCCCGCACATCGAGCTGCTGGCCGTGTCCCCGCCCGGACACGACCCCCTCGCCCCGGGCCCCATGCTCCCGGTCTCCGAGTTCGCCGAACTCGCCGCCCGCGAGATCGCCCGCACCGTCACCGGCCCGTTCGCGGTCTACGGCCACTGCGCCGGCGTCGTCGCCGCCCTGGAGACCACACGGGTGCTGGAACGCGACGGGCTGCGGCCCGTGGCGCTCCACCTGGCCGCCGCACTCCCGGAGGACGACCCCGACTTCGCCCTGGAGATGGAACGCACTTCCAGCGACGACGACCTCGTCACCTACCTCACCGCCATGGACGGCTTCGACGGCGTCCTCGACGACAGCGACCTGACCGCCGTCATGCGGATGGTCCGGCACGACATGACCGAGGCCGCCCGGTTCTTCGCCCGCACGCCCCAGGGCTACGAACGGCCGCTCGCCACCCCGCTCACCTGCGTCGTCGGGGACGCGGACGACGCCACCCAGGGATACGAGCAGGGCCATCGCGCGTGGGGCCGGTACGCCCGTGACCTGCGGCTCGCCGTGATCCCCGGCGGCCGCCACTACTTCGCCAAGCATCTGCCCGACCGGCTCGCCGCGCTGCTGGCCGATCTGCACCGCAACGGAGGAACCCATGTCTGACCTCGCCGAACGGCTCGGCCGGCTGCCCCAGGGGCAGCGCTCCCGGCTGCTGGGCCGGATGCGCAACCAGATGACCGCCGGCGTCGGCCACCGCGTCGAACTCAAGCGTGCCGACCACGGACCGCGCTCCCGCGCCTCCTTCCAGCAGGAGCAGATGTGGTTCGTCGATCGGCTGGGCGCGGGCAAGGCGCGCAACAACATAGCCCTCGCCGTCCGGCTGGACGGCCCGCTCGACCGGGCCGCGCTGCACGAGGCGGTCAACGCCGTCGTCGCAAGCCACCAGGTCCTGCACAGCAGGCTCGTCGAGGTCGACGGGGTGCCCTGGCAGGAGCCCGTGCCCGCCTTCGTCCTCGGCGTCCAGACCAGCGACCTCAGCGCGAGCGGGGAGCAGGACCGGGAGCTCGCGGAACTCACCGCCTCCTGCGCGTCGGCTCCCTTCGACCTGGCCGCCGCCCCTCCCGTACGGGCCCACCTGGTGCGGCTCGCCAACGAGCGGCACGTCCTGCTGTGGGTCGTCCACCACGTCGTCTGGGACCCGGGTTCCACCCGCATCTTCACCGAGGAGCTCACCTCCTGCTACGCCCAGGCGGCCCGGGGCCGGCGCCCGGAGCCGGCCGCCCCGCCCGTCGAGTACGCCGACTTCGCCGCCTGGCAGCGCGCCAAGCTCGACAACGCCGAGCACCGCAGGGCGCTCGCCGACAAGTGGCGGCAACTGCTCGCCGGGGCCGAGGCCACCGAGGTCATGCCCGACCATCCGCGCAGCCCCGAGACCCGCGGCGACGGCCGCGGACTGAGCCTGCGGCTGGAACAGGACCTGCTGGACCGCCTCAAGGCGGTGGCCGAGAGTTCCGACACCACCGTCTTCACCACCCTGCTCGCCGCCTTCAACGCCCTGCTGCGGCACTGGACCCACACCGAGGACGTCGTCGTCGGCACGGCCAGCGCCTCCCGCCCGCACCCCGACCTGGAACGGGTCATCGGCTGCTTCGTCCAGATGATCACCCTGCGCACGGAGGTCGGGGACGGCCTCACCTTCCGCGAGCTCGTCGCGCGCACGGCAGGCACCGTCATGGACGCCTTCACCAACAGCGAGCTCCCCTTCGAGCAGGTCGTCGACGCCGTACGGCCGGCCCGCGACCCGCTGCGGCACCCCCTGTTCCAGATCGAGTTCACCTCCCTCGGCCACTGGGGCGCCCACTCCGCCCGTTCCGCCGACGTGGAGTTCGCCGTCGAGCAACTGCACGACGGTGCCGCCAAGTTCGACATGAGCTTCCTCGTCGGGGAGAACGACGGGCTGGAGCTGTCCCTGGAGTACAACACCTCGCTCTACCGGCACGGCACCGCCTCCGCGCTGCTCACCGCCTTCCGCCGGGTCATCGAGCAGGTCGCCGCCGACCCCGACCTGCCCGTCGGCGAGATCAGCCTCGTCGAGGAGCCCGCCGCGTCCCGGCACGCCCGCGAGCTGTCCCGCGGCGGACCGGTCGACGAGGCCGCCTGGACCACCACGCTCGACCGCGCCTTCCGCGAGCGCGCCACCATCCAGCCCGACGCCGTCGCCGTCCGGCACGGCGCCACCACACTGGACTACGCGGCCCTGGACCGCTGGTCCGAGGCCATCGCCCACCGGCTGCGCGACCGGGGCGTGCGGCACGGCGACCCGGTCGCCGTCTGCCTCGGGCGCGGCCCGGCGGCCGTCGCGGCACTGCTGGGCACCCTCAAGGCCGGTGCCCACTACATCCCCGTCGACCCGGCCGCCCCTGCCGAGCGCACCAGGACCGTGCTGGCCGACGCCGGCGTCCGGCACGCCCTCGTCGACGACACGGCCGACCTGCCCGTCCCGCTGGAGCTCGTCACGGCCGGCACCACGGCCCCGGTGCGCGAAGTGCCCTCCCTGGCACCGACGTCGACGCCCGCCGACCTCGCCTACGTGCTCTACACCTCCGGCAGCAGCGGCACCCCGAAGGGCGTCATGATCGAGCACCGCTCGGTCACCCACTTCTCCCGCACCATCGCCCGGGCGTACGAGATCGGCACCGGCGACCGCGTCCTGCACTTCGCCCCGCTCACCTTCGACGTCTCCGTCTTCGAGGTCTTCACCACCCTGCTGGCCGGCGGGGAACTCGTCATCGCCACCGACGAGGAGCGCCGCGACCCGGCCCTCCTCGAGGCCCGGATGCGCGACGACGCCGTGACCGTGGCCGAGCTGCCGCCCGCCCTGCTGCCCCTGCTCGACCAGTCCCGCCTGCCCGCCCTGCGGTTGGTGTCCGTCGGCGGCGAGGCGTTCCCGGGCAAGCTGGTCGCCGAATGGACGGCGGGGGAGCGACGCTTCGTCAACGGCTACGGCCCGACCGAGGCCACCGTCGCCGTCACCCTCATGGACTGCACCGGCAGCTACGACCGCAATCCGCCGATCGGCCGCCCGATGCCCGGCCACCAGGCGTTCGTCCTCGACGAGCGGCTGCGTCCCGTGCCGCCCGGCGTTCCGGCCGAACTGTGCGTCGCCGGCCCCGGCGTCGCCCGCGGCTACCTCGGGCGGCCCGAACTGACGGCGGAACGGTTCGTCACCAACCCCTGGGCCGACGGTCCCGAGACCGAGCGGCTCTACCGCACCGGTGACCTCGTGCGCTGGCTCCCCGGGGGGAACCTGGAGTTCCTCGGCCGCACCGACCGGCAGCTCAAGCTGCGCGGCCACCGCATCGAGCCGGGTGAGGTCGAGGCCGTGCTCCTCGGCCACCCCTCCGTGCAGCAGGCCGTCGCCGTCGCCCGGCCCGGCGCCGGGGGCGAGCCGGTCCTCGCCGCCTACGTCACGGTCGAACAGGCCGGCGGGTACGCCTCCGAGGTCGCCGACGCCGAGGGGCTGCGCGCCTACGCCGCCTCCCGGCTGCCCGGCTACATGGTGCCGGTGGTCGTCGTGCTGGACGAGCTGCCCCTCACCCCGCACGGCAAGGCCGACGTCGCGGCGCTGCCGCTGCCCGTGGACCAGGCAGCCGGCGGCACCGCCCCGCGCGACGACGTCGAGGAGCAGATCTGCCGCGACATCCTCACCCCGCTGCTGGAGTGGACGAGCCCGGACGTGGAGGGCGACTTCTTCGCCCTCGGCGGCAGCTCGCTCCAGGCGACCATCGTCGTCTCACGGGTCCGCGCCGTCTTCGGCATCGACATCGCGCTGGCCGACTTCTTCAGCCGCCCGACCGTCGCCGGACTCGCCGACCTCGTCCGCACCGCCCGGGCCGAGGCGGCCGGCGAACAGGACCGGCTGCTGGCGGTCTTCGACCAGATCGAGAACATGAGCGACGAGGAAGCGGCCGCGCTGCTCGACTCGCTGCAGAAGCCGGACGGCGGGCGATGACCGCCGGCACCGGGGTCGACCGGGCCCTCGCCGCCCTGCCGGAGGCCAAGCGGGAGCTCGCCCGGATGCTGCTCGCCGCCCGGACCCCCGTCCCCGCCCGACCCGCCCCGCGCTCCGGCGCGGGGCCGGTCCCGGCCACCGCACTCCAGGCGCGGCTCCTGCGCCGCGAACGTCTGGGCACCGCGGGCGGCAGCGGCACCGGCTCGCACGCCGTGCGGCTCACCGGACGACTCGACACGGGGCGGCTGCGTGGGGCGCTCACCGGCGTACTGGCCCGCCACGAGGCCCTGCGCTGCCGGATCACGGAGCCCGAGGACGGCGGCCGACCGCTGCTGACGGTGGCCGAGGAGCCGTGCCTGCGGCTGACCCGCACGGACCTGACGCACCGCACGCCCGCGGCGCGGCGGGACGCCGTACGTGCCCAGCTCGCCGAGAGCGCCGCGACACCGCTGTCCCTGGAGAGCGGCCGCACCAGCGCCTTCCGGCTGCTCACGCTCGGCCCGGACGACCACGTCCTCGTCCTCGCGTCGCACCTGGGCGTGTTCGACGGCTGGTCGTCGGGGGTGTTCCTGAACGACCTCGCCACCGGCTACCGGGAGGGCCCCGAGAGCCTCGCCCCGCCGGAGCTGCAGCTCCCCGATCACGCCGACTGGCAGCGGCGCTGGCTCGCCTCCCCGGACGGCGCCGCCGAACTGGCCGAGCGGCGCCGTGCGTTCGCCGGGATCCCGCCGGCGCCGCGGGCACCCGCCGGCTTCGAGCGGGGCCACGTCCCGGTACGCATCGACCGCGGGCCGGGCAGCCCGCTCGAAGCCGGGCTGGCCCTCGGCGCCGCGGAGGGTGCCACCCCCTTCATGACGCTCGTCGCGGCCCTGGCGGTCGTCCTGGCCCGCCGGGACGGCACCACCGAGGCCGTCGTTGGCACTCCGGCCGCCGGCCGCTTCGCCGGACCTCTCGAAGGGGCCGTCGGACAGTTCACCACCGTCGTGCCGGTCAGGATCGACCTGTCCGGCCGCCCCTCCTTCGTGGAGCTGCTGCACCGCACCCGCAGGGCGGTCGCCGACGGGCTGAGCCACCAACGGCTCCCCGCGGACGAGCTCTTCACCGGCGGGACCCAGCCGTACAGCGTCCTGTTCGCCCTCCACAACTACCCCGCCGTCCCCCTCGGCCTGCCCGGCATCGAGGTGGGCCAGCTTCCCGGACCGCCCGCCCACCACCTGGAGCTGTACAGCACCGACCCCGCCGCCACCCTGGCCTGCGTCGGCCTGGTCGAACGCGACGGCGAGATCGGCGGAACGGCCGAGTTCAACCGCAGGGCCGCCGGTCCCGAGGACGTGACCGCGCTGCTCGGCGGAGTCGAGGACGTCCTCGCCCGTGCCGCCGCGTCCCCCGGGACCACCCTCTGACGACGGGCCCCGAGCGGTCTCGGGGAGATCGTGGCGGCGTCGCGTGCCGACGACTCTCGCCCGGCGGCGCCGTCCTCGTCGCGCGCAGCGCCTCCCCACAGCCCTCCGGGCGGGGGAGGGGCCCCAGCGCTCTCTCCTCGGCCCCGAGGGGCCCGGGGGGACCCCACCGCCGCCTCGCAGGGCTCGGCCCTCGACCCGCTCATCGACCCGCCCCGACCTCTCCAAGACCGCTCAGCCCCTGGGAGTAACCGTTGCTCACCACCGAGTTCTACCGGGCACCCGCCGACTGCGGCCTCGTCCGCTCCGGTGAGGGTGCGCCCCGCACGCCCATGCGAGCCCTCCGCGAGGAGATCCATGACGTCCTGGTGTCCGCGCCCGTCGCCGCCGCCCGGCGCAGCAGGGACCCGCGTCCCGTGCACCGGGCCCTCGGCGACGCGGGACTGCTCGCCCCGCAGTGGCCCGAGGAGTACGGCGGCCGCGGAGTCAGCCAGGTCGCCGCCGCCGTGCTCGTCGAGGAACTGGCGATGCACGACGTGCCCGACCTGCTGCACACCCTGACCGTCCAGATCGTCGGATCAACCCTCCTCAACGTCGCGAGCGACGCCATGAAAGCCCGTCACCTGCCGGGCTTCGCCGCCGGCACCGCCTTCGGCTGCGTGCTCTTCAGCGAACCGCAGGCAGGCTCCGACCTGAACATCCTGTCCACCCGTGCCGTTGCCGACGGCAACGGCGGCTACAAGCTCTACGGCACCAAGGTCCACTCGCTGTTCGCCGGCCTCGCCGACTACGGACTGTGCCTCGCGCGCGCCGAGAACGACGCCTTCACCCTCTTCCTGGTGCCCCTGGCCCAGCAGGGCGTGACGATCACCGCCGTCCCCGGCATCGGGGACGACGCCTTCCACGAGGTCACCCTGGACGGAGTGGCCGTCGCCGCCGGCGACGTGGTCGGCGAGCCCGGCCAGGGCTGGGCGATCGTCGTCAAGACGCTCGCCTTCGAACGCACCGGACTCGACTACTACGTCAAGGCGCTGCGTTGGTACCGCGCCGCCGTGGAGCGGCTCGAAGCCCACACCGACCGGCTCCAGTCGGGCCAGCACGACCAGATCGGCCTCGCCAAGCTCAACGCCCGCCTCCTGGCCGCGGGCACGCTCGTACGGCGCGTGCTGACCCGGCTGGACCGCGGCGAGCTCAACGAGGACGAGGCGGCGGCGGCCAAGTGGTACACCACCGAACTCGCCGCGGAGGTCGCCTGGTGGGCCGCCGAACTGGACGGCGACCACAGCATGACCCTCGACGACCCCGGTACCGACGGGGTGGCACATCCATTGGACTCGGCGCTGCGGGAAGCCCCCGGGATGCGGATATCGGGCGGCACCGCCGAGATGATGCTCGAGACGCTGGCCCGGCTGCGTCTCGACTCAGGGGCGGAGGTACGGCCTTGACAAGCGCAGCACAACGGACGGCGGACGGCAGGCCACCGGTGGAGCGGTGGCGGGAGCGCGAGGACGAGGACTCCCTCTTCCGGCAGCTCCGGCTCACCGTCCGTCAGGGCCTGGAGATCGACGCCTCCACTCCCGTCAGCGCGTGGGAGGCCCTGACGGGCGTGGGCGCCTGGGAGTTCGCCCTGCCCATCGGCATGGACGGCCTCGACCTCGGTCAGGCCGTCATCGCCATGGTCTGCGAGGAGGGCGGCAACGCGATGCAGTCCGTTCCGCTCACAGACACGTTCCTCGCGCTGGACCTGCTGTCCGGACTCGGCCCGCTCGCCCCGGAGGGCCTCGACGGCCTGCTCGACCGGGTACGGGACGGTTCGCACCCCGTCGCCGTGCCGGGCCGGCTGCCCGACCCGCGCGGTGCCGTACCGCCCGGCGTCACCTGGAAGCCCGACGGTGACGACGGCGGGGTGGTGCTGACCGGCTCGGGAGGGCCCTTCGCCGCGGGTGTGGAGCCGGGCTCGCTGCTCGTCCTGGCCTCCGGGCCCGACGGGCCCTGCGTCGCCCTCGTGGACCTGCCGGCCCCCGGGGTCGAGCTGCGTGCGCTGCGCGACCACGGCGGCGGCGCGGTCTCCGGAGCCGTCCTCGACGGAGCCCGGATTCCCGCGGCGTCCGTGGTCCTGCGGGGGCTCGCGGCCGAACAGGCCCTGGCCCGGGCGGGTCTGCGAGCCGCGGTCCACCAGGCGTCGCTGCTCGCCGGCATCACCGCCGCCGCGCTGACGGCCGTCGTCTCCCGCATCAGGAGCCGCCGGCAGTTCGGCCAGGCACTGGTGAAGCACCAGGGGCCGCGGCTGAGGGTCGCCGGTCTGCTGGCCCGTCTCGACGCGGTGCGCTGGGCGGTCGGCGACGCCGCCAAGGACCTCGACGAGAACCGGCTCGTCCCCGGGGACGCCGCAGGGCTGATCGCCCTGACCGCGGAGACCGCGCTGGACGTCACCCGCGACGCGGTCCATCTGCACGGCGCCTCCGGGCTGGTCAGGGACGGCCTCGTGGCCGGGTGCTACCGGCGGGCCGCCTGGGAGGCGCTGCGCTGCGGACGCCCCACCCAGCTGTGGGACATCGCCGCGCACACCGCCTGAACCGGAGCGACGGAGAAGGGGCTCCCGCAGTGCGGGAGCCCCTTCTCCGGACCGTCCTGGCCGAACCGCTCCCTGCGCTCGGGTGCGCCGCGCGGCGGACCCGGCTCCGGGACGCTCAGTCCAGGTCGCGCCGCATCACCCAGCGGTAGCGCTTGTCGCTCTTGGCCTCGGTCCTGCGGACCCGGCGGAAGCCCGACCGCTCGAACATCTCCATCGTGCCGACGTACGCGAGCGTCGGGTTCACCCGTCCGCCCTCGGGGTCCACGGGGTAACCCTCCACCGCGGGTGCGCCGTTGGCCCGGGCGTGCTCCACCGCTCCCTCCAGCAGACCGGACGCGACGCCCTTGCCGCGGAACTCCTTGCGCACCACGAAGCACGTCACGGACCACACCGGCAGGTCGTCGACCGGGGTGATCGTCTTCGACGAGGTGAGCCGGTCCAGATGCTTGCGCGGTGCCACGTTGCACCAGCCGGCCACCTCCCCGTCGAGATAGCCGAGCACCCCGGGCGCCGGGTTGCCCGCCTCGACGAGGGAGCGCAGGTGCGCGCCCCGCTCGTCCGCGGTCATCCGTCCGTAGTCGCCGGTGGTCAGCCGCCAGGCCATGCACCAGCAGGTGTGCGCGCTCTTGCGCGGCTGCAGGACCGCACGCGCGTCGTCCCATCGTTCGGCGGTCGCCGGCAGAACTTCCCAACTCATCAGGCTTCTTCGCTCTCTTTCCATTGCTGCGCGTGTCCCGCGGCCGCGGGACCGCCCCTCGTCCGGCGACCCTCGCCCATGAGGGCCGCCAGGACCCCCGCGGCACGACGGCACGCCTGTCGTCCGACACCCAGATGTGTGACGAGCCGGACCACTCGTGGACCGGGCGCGGTCACCAGGACCCCGTCCCGGGCCGCACCGGCCACGACCTCCTCGGCGTCGGGGGTGTCGACGAGGACGACATTGGTCTCCTGCGGCCGCACGGCGCATCCGGCGTCCCGCAGCCCCGCGGCGAGCAGGGCCGCGTGGGCGTGGTCCTCGGCCATGCGCTCCAGGTGGTGGTCCAGCGCGTGCAGGCCGGCGGCCGCCAGGATCCCCGACTGCCGCATGCCGCCTCCCAGACCGTGCCGCAACGACCGTGCCCTGGGAAGGCGTTCGGCGGCCGTGAGGAGCACCGAACCGACCGGGGCGCCCAGGCCCTTCGACAGGCACACCGACAGAGTGTCGGCCACCGGGGCACCGTACTCCCGCAGCGGCGTGCCGGTCGCGGTGTGCGCGTTCCAGATCCGGGCCCCGTCGAGGTGCACGGAGATCCCGGCGCGCTCGGTCAGCCGCCGGATCGCGCGCAGGGTCTCCAGGGGGTACACGGTGCCGCCCGCGCGGGTGTGGGTCTGCTCGAGCGCCACCGCGCGGGTGCCGACGGTGTAGGCGTTGCCCGGTCGCAGGACGCTCTCCAGCGCCTCCACCCCGAGCAGGCCCCGCTCACCGGTGACGGTGCGCGTCTGGATCCCGCCGTACCGGGCGGGCGAGCCCTCCTCGTGGGCCAGGATGTGGGCGCCGGCGTCGCAGACGACCTCCTGGCCCGGGGCCACGAGCAGACGCAGGGCGATCTGATTGGCCATCACACCCGATGGGACGAACAGCGCGCCGCCGAAGCCGAACACGCCGGCCAGCCGGTCCTCCAGCGCACGGACGGTGGGGTCCTCCCCGAACAGATCGTCCCCGACCTCGGCGACGGCCATCGCACGGCGCATCGCGGGCGTCGGACGGGTCACGGTGTCGCTGCGCAGATCCACGGTCTCCACGGTCATGACGGTGTGTCAGCTCCTCGGTCGCCTCGCGGTCGCGGTGTCAGCCCGCGGGCCGCGGCCCAGTCCAGCAGCGGCCGCACCAGTTCCCAGGTCTCCCGGACGAAGGCGCCGGCGGCGGCCGACCCGAGAGCGGGTCCCGGCCCGAGCCGCCGTCCGGCGTCGATCTTGCGGTGCCGCAGCAGTTCCAGCCGGGGGTGGCCGGCCGGCACTCCCCGCGGGCGGGTCGCGAGCCGGTCACCGCCGATCGTGAAACCCAGGCCGGTCAGCCGGGCGGTGATCCCGGCCAGCTCCGCGCCGCCGTCCTCCTCCTCGACGGCGGCGCGGTAGCGGACGACCTCGGCGCCCCCGTACGGGTACCAGCGCCCGGAGGCGTACAGCCCCTCCCGGTCCAGGTGCACCCAGAAGCCCAGCGCGGGCAGCACGTCCAGGTACGCGCCCTGGTACGTCTTGTACGGGGACTTGTCGTGGGACATCCGGGTGTCCCGGACCGGGCCCAGCAGGCGCACCCCGCCCGCGTACTCGGCGAAGTGCGCCGACAGTTCGCCGGCCAGCTCCTCCATGGGTGCCCGGACGTCGCTCTCGTACACCGCGCGATGACGCAGGCGCCACGACTCCTTGGAGTTCCCGGCGGCGAGTTCCTCGTACAGGCGCGGTGCCGAGGGCGGGAAACCGCTGAACGTCACGACCCGTACCCCGGCAGCGGGTGGCGGGCGCACAGCGCGTCGACCCGGGCCCGCGCCGTCGCGCGCACCTCCGCCGGGAGCACTCCCGAGCCGGCCCGCAGCGCGTCGAGGACGTCCGCGACCAGGTCGGCGCACTCGGCGGCCGCGTTGCGGTCCATACCGCGTGCCGCCAGGGTGTTGCTGCCCAGCCGCAGCCCGGCGGTGGTCCGCACGGGGGTGGTGTCACCGGGCACCCGGTTGCGGTTGACGATGACGCCGCAGGACTCCAGGGCCTCCTCGGCGATGTCCCCGGTCAGGCCGGCCGGCCGCAGGTCGATGAGCACCATGTGGGTGTCCGTGCCACCGGTGACCAGGCGCATACCCCGCTCGGACAGCCGCTCGGCGATCGCCTGGGCGCCGTCCGCCAGCCGCTTGGCCAGCTCGGCGAACCCGGGCCCCGCCACGAAGCCCAGGGCCCGGGCCTTGGCCGCGACGGACGCGAGGTCCGGGGTGCCCTGCGTGAAAGGGAACACGGCGCGGCGCATGGTCGAGGCGAGGGTCCCGCGTTCGGGCCCGGAGCTGCGGGCGTCGCGGCCGAGCAGGATCAGCCCGCCGCGCGGTCCGTACAGCTGCTTGTAGGTGCTCGTGGTGGTGATGTGGGCGTGGTCGATGGGGCTGGGGTGCAGTCCGGCGGCGACGAGGCCCGCGATGTGCGAGATGTCGGCGAGCAGGTAGGCGTTCGTCTCGTCGGCGATCTCCCGGAACCGGGCGAAGTCGATGGTGCGCGGGTAGGCGCTCGCACCGCAGACGATCAGCTTGGGCCGGTGGGCCAGGGCCAGGTCGCGGATCCGGTCGTAGTCCAGCAGCCCTTCGGGGGTGAGCCGGTAACCCACCGCCCTGTAGTAGCGGCCGCTGACGGAGGCGGGCGATCCGTGGGTGAGATGACCCCCGCAGTCGAGGTCCAGGCCGAGCAGGGTGTCGCCGGGCGCGAGCAGGGCGGTGAGCACGGCCAGGTTCGCGGACGACCCCGAGTGCGGCTGGACGACGGCGTCCTGGGCCGAGAACGCCGCACGGGCCCGCTCGATCGCCAGCCGCTCGATCTCGTCGGCGACCGAGCAGCCGGCGTGGTAGCGCCCGCCCGGGTAGCCCTCGGCGGTGAGGTTTCCGAGCGTGCTTCCGCCGCAGGCCAGCACGGACGGGTCGGCGACGCTCGAGGCGGCGACCATCATCAGGGTGTTGTTCTGACGGGCCGCCTCCTCGTTCAGCAGGTCGTACAGGACGGCGTCGGTCCGGCGCAGCCGGGCGGCGGCGTGCCCGGCGAAGGTGATCATGTCGGGTGCTTCCGGCCGCGGCCCGGCGGCCGGTGGGACACGGTGGTCCTCGGCCGGGGCGCCCAGCGGCGCGGGCAGGGTGAAGGTCATGGCTGTCCCCTCGTGGAGTTCCTGTGGTCGGTCAGACGCCGGCAGCGGCCCCGGGCAGGTCCGGCGCCCCGGCGGGGAGGTCCGCGCCGTCCTCGTCCGGGAGTGCGCCGAGGGCCTCCGCGGCGGCCAGCGCCTCCGCGCCGTGCTGCTCGTCGGCGGCGATCCGCGCGGCCAGCTCCGCCAGGAGCGGGGTGCGGAACACGGTCTTGACGGGCACCGGCACCCCCAGCAGGTCCTGGAGGAGGCCGGCCAGCCGGGTTCCGCTGAGCGAATCACCGCCCAGCTTGAAGAAGTTGTCGCCGGGGCCGACGCGGTCGAGGCCGAGGATGTCGGCCACGGCCGCGCACAGCACCAGCTCCAGTGCGTCGCCCGGCTCCGCGGCCGCGTCGGCCGCGGAGGAGTCGTCGGCGGCCTGGCGGCTTCCCGCGGTGGACGCGAGCAGCAACCGGTCCACCTTGCCGTTGCGGGTGAGCGGCAGCTCCTCCAGCACGGTCAGCGCGGAGGGGACCATGTACGCGGGCAGTTGTTCCGAGAGCCGGGCGAGGATCTGCTCGCCCGTGCCCTCCGGTCCGGTGACGACGTAGGCGTGCAGCCGCCGGACACCGTGGGCGCTGGCGGGAGCGACCACCACGGCCGCCGCGACGCGTTCGTCCTGCCGCAGCGCCGCCTCGATCTCGCCGAGCTCGATCCGGTGGCCCTGGACCTTCACCTGGAAGTCGTCCCGGCCGAGGATCTCGATGCTTCCGTCCGGGAGGTAGCGCCCCAGGTCCCCCGTCAGATAGGCCCGTTCACCGGTCTCCGGAAGCGCCACGAACCGGCTGCGGGTCAGCTCCTCGTTCTCCAGGTAGCCGAGCGCCAGTCCGACGTCGCTGGCCACGGCCATCTCGCCGACCACTCCCATCGGGCGCTCGTGGGCGGAGCCGTCCACGACGTAGTACCGCTGGTTGGTGATGGGCTTGCCGTACGGGATGCTGGTCCAGGCCGGGTCGACCTCGCCGATCGGCTGGAACAGCGACCAGCAGATCGTCTCCGTCGGTCCGCCCGAGCCCACCACCTCGATACGGGGGCACTGGGCGCGCAACCGGTCCGGAAGCGTCAGCGGGATCCAGTCACCGGAGAGCACCGAGAGGCGCAGCGACTCCAGCGGCCGTCCGCCGCCGCGCCGCTCGCGCACCTCCGCCTCGCCGACGAGGAGTTCCATCAGCACCGGCACGGAGTTCCACAGCGTGACGCGCTCCGCCGACACCAGGTCGGCCCACACGTCGGGCTCGGCGTGCTCGAACGGTGGCGGGACCACGACCGTGCCCCCCTGCGTGAGCACGCCGAACACGTCGTAGATCGACGCGTCGAAGTGCAGCCCGGAGACGGCCAGCAGCCGGTCGTCCGCGGCGACCCCGAACCGCCGGGCCACGTCACGGATCAGGTTGACGACACCGATGTGGTCGACCATGACGCCCTTGGGCTCGCCCGTCGAACCCGAGGTGAAGATCGTGTACGCCATGTCGGCCGGGGTCTGCGCGGTCCCGGGCTGTGCGGCGTCGCCGAGTTCGAAGTCCTCGTCCACGCGGTAGCGGTGGACGTTCGCCGGCCAGCCGGTCCGCGACTCGAGCCGGGACTGGGTGAGCACCTTGTCCACCCCGGCGTGGGCCAGGAGCCTGCGCAGCCGCTCGGGCGGCAGGGAGGCGTCGAGCGGCAGGTACGCCGCCCCGGAGGCCAGGATCCCGTAGACCGCGGCGTACTGCTCCCAGCCCTTCTCCATCACGACGGCGACGAGCTCGCCCGGCTTCGCGCCGTGCTGCCGCAGCCGGTGGCCGATCCGCCAGGCGTAGGCGGCGAGTTCCGCGTACGTGAGACGGCGCCGGGTGTCCACGACGGCCTCGGCGTCCGGTGTGCGGGCGGCCTGCTCGGCGAACAGCTCGTGCAGCGTGGTGTACGGAATCTGCCCCGCCGTGTCGTTGACCCGGCGGCGCAGCTCGCGCTCGGCCGGGGGGATCAGGTCGAAGCGCGGGCTGTGCAGGCTCTCCGGGTCCTCCACCAGGCGCCGGACGAGGGAGACGTACGCCCCGAACGCGGCCCCGGTGAACCCCGGCGCGAAGGCGCCGTCGACGTAGTCCCAGATGATCCGCAGTTCACCGTCGAGTTCGCGCAGCTGGACGTCGAGGGACACCTGGGGGGTCTGCGAGATCGAGTAGACCTCGTGCCCCAGGTCGGTGACCGGTCGCCGGGCCGGGTAGTCCAGCAGGCTGGTGACGACCACCGGCATGCCGGCCTGCGCGCCGGCACCGTGCAGCCGGGTCAGTTCGCGCAGCACCCGGACACCGTTGAACGCACCGTGCTCCATGTCCCGGCGGAGCTGGTCGCGCAGGGCGTGCGTCCGGTCGAGGAACGTCGCGCCCGAACCGTCCGCGGCGAGCAGCACGGCGTTGGTGAAGTCACCCAGCACCGACCCGATGTCCTCGTGCACCCGGGGGCGTTCGAAGACCGGGTAGTTCAGGGTGAAGTCGGTCTCCTCCGCCCAGCAGCGGACCACCTCGGCGAACGCGGCGGTGAGCAGCACCGACGGGGTCACCTCCGCCCGGCGCGCCAGCTCCCTGAAACGCTCCCAGTCCGCGGGCGGCAGCCGGTGCTCGTGCCGGGCGAAGCGGACCTCGGTCCCCCCGCCCCCGCCCTTCGGCAGCGTGGGCGCCGGCGGGAGCTGCGGCACCCGCTCCAGCCAGTAGTCACGGGCCGATCGGAACGCCTCCGTGCCGGGCATGACGTCGGCCCGCCAGCGCGCGTACTCGGCGAACGTGAGACCGGGCTCGGGCAGTTCGGAGCCGGGGTCCTCGTACAGGTCGATCAGGTCGGGGAAGAGCACCTGGAAGGCGCTGGAGGCGTCCAGCACCTGCAGATCGATGCCCAGATGGACCCGGCCCCGGTTCCCCTCGCCCGGCAGCAGCACGAACCTCAGGTCGAACAGCGGCCAGCTGCCCACCGGGAACACCCGGTGGCTCATCTCCTCACGCAGGCCGGCGAGCCGCTGCTCGGCGTCGTCGGGGGAGAGCCCTCGCAGGTCCAGCACCGGCGTGTCGTACGGGGGAGGGTCCGCGAGCACGTGCTGCGTGCCGTCGGAGGCACCGACGGCACGCAGCATGTCGTGCCGGGCGACGACGCGGCGCCAGGCGGCGGCGAACCGTTCCGGATCCAGGTCCTCGCGCTCCCATTCGAAGTAGCCGTAGCAGCCGATGCTGCCCAGCTCGACACCCTCTCCGCGCCCGATCATCAGCGCCTGCTGGGTCTCGGTCATGGGGAACGGGGCGGCGCTGTCGGCGGGGCCGTGCAAGAGCTCGGTCATGGTCCAACTCCACTCGCGATAAAGGGAATCCATCGGGCCGGGACTGCGGGGGCGTCGCTGCTCCGCCGGGCGGAGCGAGGGTAGGGGGCGCCGGTTAGCCACCGGTTACGCCCCACGGAACCGTCCTGCCGGCTCGCCCTGTGCCCGGCCGTCCGGTACGGAGAGGGCGAAGAGCCGCACCAGCGGGTGGAACACGTAGCAGGGCCGGCCCCACTCGTCGGCGCCGCTCACCTCCAGCAGCGCCTCGTCCGCCATGGCCTCCAGCAGCAGCTCGGCGTCCCCCTCGGGCAGTCCCAGCAGCTCGGCGGCCTGCACCGCGGGGAACGGCTCCGGGCCCAGGCCGCCCAGGACCGGGAACGCCCGGCGGGCATCCGGTCGCAGGGCCCGCCACGAGGCGAGCAGCGCACCCTGGACGTCCAGGTCGCCCGAGTGGAGTTCCCGCAGCCGGGTGCCGGGGTCCGCCAGCCGCCGGGCGAACCGGTCCGGCGCGTAGTGCGGCCGGGCCGCTATCCGCGTGCCCGCGATCCGCAGGGCCAGCGGCAGCCCGGCGCAGTGCTCCACGATCACCGCCGCCGCGCCGGGGGCGGCGGCGATCCGGTCCGGCCCCGCCGCCGCGGCCAGCACCTGGAGCGCCGGTCCGTCCTCCAGCGGATCGAGGGCGACGGTGTGCGCCCCGGCCACGGTCGGCAGCGCGGTGCGTCCCGTGACCAGGACGGCCGGCTCCGGCGTGTTGGGGAGCAGCGGCCCGAGCTGCGCCGCGCTCGCGGCGTTGTCCAGCAGGATGAGGAGCCGCCTGCCGCCGGTGCGCTCCCGGTAGAGCCGGACGAGTTCGTCGGTGTCCTCGGCAGTCCCGGAGCCGACGGCGAGCCCCAGCGCCCGCAGCAGATGCAGCAGCACCCCTCCGGCCGGCCGCGCCGTGCCGTCCGGAGCGCGCAGGTCGGCGTACAGCTGCCCGTCGGGGAAGTGCCGCTTGCAGCGGTGCGCCGCGTGCACGGCGAGTGCGGTCTTGCCGACGCCGGCCATCCCCGTCACCAGCACCCTGCGGGGCCGGTCGGCAGCGGCGGTGTCCGGGGCGAGGGCACGGGACAGCAGTCCCAGTTCGCGCTCGCGGCCCGTGAAGTCCACCGTGTCCGGGGGCAGGGTGGCCGGTACGCCATGCGAGTCCGGGTCGGCCTGGCGGCGCCCGGTGTGCTCCGGCTTCGCCCCGGTCCGCTGCGCATGCCGCACGAGCGAGCCGTCCAGCAGCGCCCGGTACGTTGCCTGCAGCTCCTCGCCCGGGTCGACGCCGAGTTCCTCCGCCAGCACCGCGCGGCCGTGGTGGTACAGATGGATCGCGTCGGCCTGCCGCCCGCAGCGGCACAGCGCGGTCATCAGCTGGCAGCGGATGCGTTCCCTCAGGGGGAACTCCGCGACGAGACCGGTGAGTTCGACGGTGATCTCCTCGTGCCGGCCGAGCGCCAGGTCGGCGGCGATCCGGTGCTCCAGGGTGACGGCGCGCGCCTCGGTCAGGCAGGTGGCCTCGGCGGCCGCGAGATGGTCCGTGGTGTTCGCGAGCGGCGGGCCGTTCCAGCGCGCGAGGGCGCTCCGGAGAAGATCTCCCGCCTTTTCGTGATCGTGTGCGGAGAGCGCTTCCCGGCCCTCGCGGCCGAGTTCCTGGAATTCGATGAGATCGAGTGAGGAATTGCCTATGGCCATGGCATACCCAGGTGGCCTGCGGTCGATGAGTATGTCGTCGCCCAGGATTTTCCGCAGCCTCGACACATAGGTGTACAGCTGGGCGCTCGCGGTGGCGGGCGGCGCCCAGCCCCAGAGCAGCCGGCTCAGCCGGTCGTCGGACACGACCTCCTCGCGGGCCAGCAGCAGCGCTGCCAGCACGGTGTGCAGCTTGGTGCCCGACAGCGGCACTCTGCTCCCGTGCCGGCGGACCTCGACCGGCCCGAGCACTCGGAATTCCATGGGCAGCCCCGTTCGTGATTCACGCGAAGAATCTCCGGACGACGCTAGAGGGGGGCGTTATTTTCTCGATATCGTGTCGGTTTCACGGGGGTCCCGGCGCGCGAAATCGGTGGGACAAAGGATCGAAAGGAGGCGTCCCTACTGTCCGTTCGTACCGCAGCAAGCGGCAATGACGGTCCACCGATGAGGGGGAATCGCAATGCGCAGCACTCGGACGGCGAAGCGGGCGACGATGGCCGGTCTGTTCGTACTGGCAGGGCTCATCACGGGCGCGGGCGCCGGACTGGGCTCCACCGCGCACTCCACGACGGTCACGAACGCCGACGACATGCCCTGGGGCGTGGTCAGGCCCCTGGGGCCGGCCGCGGCGTCCGACGACGACATGCCCTGGGGCTGACGCTCCGAACCCTCCGGGAGCGGCTCAGTCGGACCGTTCCGCCAGGAGCAGCCGCAACGCCTGGGGCGTGAAGCACCGTTCCGTCCCGGGGCCCGCGGCCGCACCCGCCCCGCCCGGCCCGCCGCGCAGTGCGGCGAGCAGTCTCAGCACCCTTTCCCGCCAGGGCTGGGCTCCGACTTCGCCGAGCGCGGCATGGGCCCGCTCGAACCTCTCCGCCGCCGCCGCGTGCCGGCCGCCGAGCGCCTCCACACAGCCGAGGTCGGTCTCCACGCGTGCGTACAGGAAACGGTCGGACAGCTCCTCAGTGATCTCCAGGGCCTGCCTCAGCGTGCTTTCGGCCGCCGGGAGCAGGCCCTGGCTCCACTGCGTCTCGCCGAGTCCGCGCAGTGCGTGGGCCTCGCCGACCCGGTCGCCCTCCTTGCGGGACAACTGCAGCACCTCGTTGAAGGACTGGGCCGCGTCGTCCAGTTCCCCCGCGCACAGGCGCACCTCCGCGAGCCGGTAGAGGCTCTGCGTCTCCGCGCGCACGGAACCGGACCGCCGGCTGAGCGATACCGCCTCCACGGCCAGCGGGAGCGCCTCCTCCACCTGACCCCGGTCCAGCTCGATCTGCGCCAGATAGCCGAGCAGATGGGCCTGGTTGCGGGTGTCGCGCACCGCGGAGAAGCCTTCCAGCGCCGCCCGGCAGAACTCCAGCGCCCGGTCCCAGTCGCCCTGGAGCCGGGCGCACATCGCCAGGTTCCGCTGGGCGAGCGCAGCCCCGTGGACGTCCTCGCTGCCCCGCAGAAGTCGCAGAGCGGCCATGTTCCAGCCCTCGGCCTGCTCGTAGCGCCGCTGGTAGATGGCGAGCGAACCCAGCAGGCGCAGCATGGTGGCCTCGCCCACGCGGTCGCCGACGCGCCGGGCGGACGACAGGGCCGCGTCGGCGCACCGCTGCCAGTCCTCCAGGTAGTTGCGCGTCTCGAAGTGGGGCACGGCGCTCTCGGTCAGGGCCCACGCGTACCGCGCCCGGCCCGACTCGGCCGCGTGCGCCACCACGTCGGCGACCGCGGCCCGCTCGGAGTCGAACCAGTCCAGCGGCGCGGACAGCAGCTCGTCCGTGGCGCCGGGCAGGAAGGCCGGAGCCGGCTGCGCCGGACGGCCCACCGGGAAGTCCCGGCCGTCCAGCCGCCGATGAGCCTCCTCCGCGAGCCACAGCCAGGCGCCGAACGCGCGCTCCAGTGCGGCGTCGCACTCCTCCTCCGTCTCGTCGGCCTCGGCACGCTCACGGGCGAAGAGCTGGAGCAGGTCCTGGAACCGGTACCGGGCGGGCCTGCCCGGTACCGGTTCCACGGCCTCCAGCAACTGGGCGTCGACGAGCTGGTCGAGCAGTTCCTCGGCGCGCCACAGACTCGTGTCCACCGTGGCGGCCGCGGCCCACGCCGCGAAGTCCGGGGTGCGCAGCAGGCCGAGCCTGCGGTACATCCGGGCCGCCTCCGGAGCCAGGTCCCGGTAGGTGAGCCGGAAGCCGGCCCGGACCCCGCCCTCCTCCGGGCTCAGCTCGTCCAGCCGCCGCCGCTGGTCGCGCAGCCTCTCGACCAGCCCGCGCACCGTCAGCCCGGGCTTGCTCGCCAGCCGTGCCCCGGCGATGCGCAGCGCCAGGGGCAGGCAGTCGCACAGCGCGCTCAGCTGTTCGAGTCCCACCGGGTCACTGCCGAAGCGGTCGGCGCCGGCGATCTTGGTGAGCAGGGTGGTCGCCTCCGCGGGCGGGAGTACGCGCAATCTGATCCGCAGTGCCGTGTAGTCACCGGTCACGTCGTCCAGGGCCTCGCGCCCGGTGGCCAGGACGACACTGCGGCCGCCGCCCGGGAGCAGCGGTCTCAACTGGGCGAAGCACCGCACGTTGTCGAGGAGGATCAGCATCCGCCGGGTGCTGAGGAGGCTGCGGAAGAGGGCAGCGCGCTCGTCGGCCTCCTCCGGGATCTGCGGGGCGGGAGTCCCCAGCGCCCTGAGGAAGCGGTCGAGCACCGCGGCGGGGGAGACCGGGGGGTTCTCCTCGTCGTAGCCGCGCAGGTCGGCGAAGAGCTGACCGTCGGGGAAGCGGTCCGCCGCCTGGCTCGCCCAGTGGACGGCCAGCGCCGTCTTGCCCACCCCGCCCACCCCGGCGATGGTCGCCAGGACGGGTGCGTGCGGCTGGTACGGCTCCTTCAGCAGCCGGTCGAGGGCGGCCAGCTCCTGCTGTCTGCCCGTGAACCGCATGACGTCCGCCGGAAGTTGGGCGGGGACCGTCTGCACGGTGACCGAGGCGGACGGAGCCGCGGCGGGCGGGCGCGACAGCTCGGGGGAGTCGTGCAGGATCAGATCGTGCAACTGCTGCAGGGCGGGCCCCGGTTCGATGCCCAGCTCGTCGTTGAGCAGCCTGCGGCCCAGCCGGAAGACCTCCAGCGCCTCGGCGCGCTGCCCCGAACGGTAGAGCGCCAGCATCAGATGCTCGCGGGACTGCTCCCGTAACGGGTGGCGTGCGACCAGCTCGCCGAGCTCCCCGGTCAGCACCCGGTGCCGCCCCAGGCCCAGCATGAGCCCGGCGCGCTCCTCGATCAGATCGAGCCGCAGCTGTTCCAGCCTGGCGGCCTCGGCTTCGATCCGGTCGCCCGAGAGTTTGTCGAGAGCGGTTCCCCGCCACTTGCTGAGGGCCTCCTCCAGCAGGACGCAGGCCTCCTCGGCGCGACCGTGCCGTGCGGCTTCCCGACCGCGCTCGGCCAGCTGGAGGAACTCCACGACGTCGATGCGGTGTTCGCCGCGGGCCAGCACGTACCCGGGGGAGGAGGTGAGCAGGAGCTCGCTCTCACCCGCTTCCTTGAAGGTCTTGCGCAGGGTCGCCACGCAGATGGCGATCTGGTTGCGGGCGGTCGCCGGGGGATCTTCCGGCCAGACGGCGTCCACCAGGGTGTCGACCGACACGATCCGGTCCGCGGAGAGCAGCAGCATCGCGAGGACGGTGGACTGGCGTCTGCCCTTGATCCGGACCGGCACCCCGTCTGCCTGAACCAGCAGGGGGCCGAGCATTCTGAAGACGAGCTGGTTCAAGAGGTCCCCCCGACGTGACCCACATTCAGGCCGTTGACCGCGCAACATGCACGTTGCGCGATATCAGACACCAACCGCTGTGCGGCCAGGTCGATTTCCAGTCGTACGCGAGCCCTCGCGACCCCGCGGTACGGCCGGCGCGTCCGTCCGTGCGCTCAGGAACGCGCCTGCGGGCCGACGGCGCACAGCGCCCGCGAGAGTTCCCCCAGTATTTCGGTGATCCTGCGGAATTCATCCTCACCACCCAGCTCGCCGCACAGCCTTCGGGCCAGTTCGGCCAGACCCGGGTCGATGCCGGCCAGCACCGCCTTGCCCGCGTCCGTGGTCTCGAGCAGCTTGGCACGCCGGTGGGCGGGGTTGTCGCGGTAGGCCGCCAGCCCCTGGTCCACGAGCAGATCGGCGATGCGCTGCACGCTCTGCCGGGTGATGCCCAGGAGGCGGGCCGCACCGGAGACGGACTGCGGACCGGCGCCGATCGTGTCGAGCACCTGCCACTGGGCCGCGCTCAGTCCGGCCGCCAGCGTCAGCCCGTTGAGCAGGGCCGTGAATCTGCCATTGAGATGGAGAACCGCGAGTGCGGAACGGCTGAGCGCATCGGCGGAGTTCAAGCCACATCGAGTGTCCTCACCGGATGTCGCCACACGCAAAACGGCCCCCCTCCGCCGGAAGTCGACACACAGTGCGCCCGTCGGTCCGTGGCCCGCGATGGTTCCGGCCACCTGCTGCCGCACCGTACAGGCGGCCGAACGTGGTGTCCATGATGTGTTCGATTACCGGAATCTGAAGCACCGGTTATGGGTACGTCACGACCGCGGTTGCCGTGTGTCCGGAACGCGGCGATGGATTCCCGCCAATGTCGCTGTTCGTGGGCGGCGCGCAGACGCCCACCATGACCGCCGTGGCTGCTCCGAGGGCATTTCCCGGCCCACGACCGCGGGGAGCCGAACCGTACGGCGAGGACCCGCAGGCGCGCCCCGCAACGCATTCATCGGTATTCCGCACCGACGGTCGGCCGGTGATCCGTGCGGAAATGGGCCGGCCCGGTACCCGCGGTGCGGATACCGGGCCCGGTGCCCGAAAGTTCGACGTCAGCGGTGAAAGGCGTCCTTGGTCTTTTCCTTCGCCTCGCGCATGTCGCCCTTGGACTGTTCGGCGCGTCCCTCGGCGGTCATCCGCTCGTTGCCGACGGCACGCCCCACCGTCTCCTTCACCTTGCCCTTGGCCTGCTCGATCTTGGCTCGGGTCTTCTCGTCGGCTGCCATGACTCCCACTTCCCAGTAGTCGACAACAGGTGTATCGCGTCGACTAACCGGAGTCCACGTCGTCAAACCCCCCGCACCCAAGGGAAATGACGCCGGGAGCAATCGGCAGGCCGCGTGTGTGAATGCGCGGGGCCGGGGCAACCGTGGCTTCGGAGGTTGATAAACATGGTCCCGTTGCTGCTGGTTCTCATACTCGCCGTCCTGCTTTTCGGCGCCGGATTCGCCCTCGAAGCGCTCTGGTGGATCGCCGCCGTCGTCCTCGTCGTCTGGCTGCTCGGCTTCGTCGTCCGGCCGGCCGCGCCGGGTGGCGGCCGCGGACGCTGGTACCGCTGGTAGGGCGGATACCGCCGCCGAGCGACCGATCGCGGGTGCCCCGGGAGAATCTCCCGGGGCACCCGCGTTTCCCTGTCCGGCCGCAGCCCGCCCGGACCCGTGGATCAGGAGCGATGGCGATCCGCGCGTGGATCAGGACCGGCGGCGTGGCTTGCCGGGCCGGGCGCCCTTGCGCCCGGCGGAGGCGCCGCCGCCGCGGCCCGTGGCAGCACCGCGTCGCCCGCCGGCCGCGGACTTGCCGCCCGCCTCGCGCGCCGGGCGGCCGGAGCGACGGGGCTTGTCCTTCGGCTGCTCGGCGGGGGAGGGACGCCGTCCCCGTGTGCTGTTGACGGTCCTGCCGCGGACGATCCCGATGAAGTCGTCCACCAGGTCGGTGGTCCGGTCCTCGGGCCAGGACAGGGCGACGCTCGACTGCGGGGCGTCGGCGACCGGGCGGTACGTGAGGTCCCTGCGGTGGTGCAGCCGGGCGAGGGACTGGGGGACGACCAGCACACCCACGCCCGCGGCCACGAGCTCGATCGCGTCCGCCGTCGTGGCGGGTCGCTCGACCGCGGGACGTCCGGGGAGCTCCTGCCACTCGAGGGGGTCGTCCAGCGGGTGGAACACGACGTCCTCGGCCAGGTCCTCCAGGGAGACCTCGTCGACGGCCGCGACGGCATGGTCCTTCGGCACGACGACCACCGTCGTCTCCGTGTACAGCGGGATGGCACTGAAGACGGCGCGGTCGACAGGCAGCCGCACCACTCCCGCGTCGGCACCCCCGTCGTTCATCAGCCCCGGCGCCTCGGCGGCCGTCACCGGGACGAGCTCCAGCGGCACGTCGGGCAGCCGCTCCTGCCAGATCCGCACCCATTTGCCGGGGGTCACGCCGGGTACATAGGCGAGCCTGAACGAGGGGGGAGCTTCGGAGCCTGTCACCGCACCAGGTTATCGGGCGTGGTCGGAGCTCGTGCACACGCTCGATATCCTTGACCCATGACGTCGCACCACGGCACCCAGACGATGAAGCCCGCCACGGCGGCGAAGAAGCTGGGTGTGTACCTCGAAGCCACCCCTGCGGAGTTCCGGGAGGGCGTCGTCTCGCGCGACGAGCTCAACGCACTCCAGACCGACCCGCCCGAGTGGCTCAGCGAACTGCGGCGCAACGGCCCGCACCCCCGTCCCGTCGTCGCGGCGAAGCTGGGCGTCTCCATCTCCGGCCTGGCCCGTGGCGGTGTCACGGAGGCCCTGACCACGGAGCAGATCGAAGCGCTGAAGCAGGAGAGCCCCGAGTGGCTGCAGCGGGAGCGCGCGACCCAGGCCGAGGTGCGCAAGGAGGCCGTGCGCCTGAAGGAGAAGCGCGCCGAGAAGGCAGAGAAGGGCGAGCAGACCGGGTAGGGCGAGCAGGCCGGGTAGGGCGAGCAGGCCGGGTAGGGCGAGCAGGCCGGGTAGGGCGAAGGCCGCTGACCGCCGGCTGAGCGGGGCGTCCCGCCCGGCCGTCCCCGCCGGGCGGGAGCCGTTCGCTCGGGTGTCACTGGCCGGGGGCGTGTGCGCTCGCGGAGTCCCCGGCGCGGGGACGTGTGCGCTCACCGTGTCCCCGGAGCGCGAGGACCGCGGACGTCGTGTCCAGGCACGGGGGCCCGTGCGCTCGCGGGATCCCCGACGTGAGGGGTACGGGGACGGGGCCCCGTCGTCCCCCGACCTGGGCGCTCCGCGCGCTCGTCGGGCGCGTGGCCTGGCCGCTCCGCGCACCCGCTGCTCGGGTCAGAGCGACCTGCGCACGTTGCTGTATCCCCGGTCCAGGCGACCTGCGCATGTGCCGTGCCCCCGGTCCGGGCGCCTGCGTACGCGCTGTGTCCCAGGCGGGGCGAGCCGCGCACGGCCCCCGGCGCGGGCGCTCTGCGCTCGTGCCGCGCCCTCGGCGCGTGCGCGCCGCGCGCCCGTCGTGTCCCTCCGCCTCAGTCCGTGACCTTCTGCCATGCCGTGGTGCCGAGCAGGCCCGTCTCGCCGATGTCGAGGCCGCCTTCCGGCTCCACGGTCTGCCGTCCCGCACCGGCGCTCGGTCCGATCTCCACGTAGACCCCGCTGCCCCGCAGCGTCGACGTGTCGACGGCGGAGTAGCGCCAGACGAACACGCTGCGTGCCGATTCCCCGGGGCGCAGCGCGACCGGGTGCGGGCCGGGGTCGTCGAGCTGTGTGATCGGTCCCGCGCCCTTGAGCACCGTGACGTCCATGGGCCGCCGCTGGACATCGCGTACCCGGACGTCCGGATAGCCGTTGAGGCGCCGTTCGCCCGTGCCGCAGTGGGTGAGTGTCACGGGCATGGCGCGCAGGCCCATGGTGGCGGTCACCATGCCGGTCGACACCCGGACGCCCGCCGCCGGGCAGTTCGCCGCGGCCGGCTGTGGCTGTCCCGGGGATCCCTGCGCACCGGACGACGGCCGGGAACCAGGCGGCACGGAAACCGGGGGTTCGGAGCGGTCGGACGCCGGTGGACCGGGGCGCGCGTCCACTCCGGTCCGTGCGGGATCCGCCTCGCGGTCCAGCTCCGCCGACAGTCCGCACCCGGTGGCCAGCACCGCGGCCGACGCCGCGAGGACCACGGCACGTCGCACGCTCGAGACGGTCATGCCCGCGATCATGGCACGCCCCTCCGCCCGGCGGTGGCGGGTCTTCCGCACCCGTCTGCCGGGACCTCGCGGGCCGAGCCCAAGCGACCGCCGACCGCCCGTTCCCGCCGTGCTCCAGCGGAACCCGTTCCCACCCGGTCCCTTCTCGACGAGTTCAACGTCCGGTTCGGCCGGTTCGTCCGGCCGGTTCCGGGAGGTCCCTGCCGACCTGTCCGCCGCATCGCGCCGGCCCGGCCGGTCCGTTCCGACCCGTCCTCCGCAACACACCGGTTCCACCGCCGACTTCGCGGCGCGGACCACCCAGGAACGCGAACAGTCCGCCGGAGGGCGTCCGTTCGCGTGCTCCCGCCATGCGCCCGACGCGCAGGTGTCCCCACGCCTCCCGCGTGGACGGCGGAGAGCCACGGCGCGGCCCGTGAGCGGGCCAGGTCCCCCCGCGGACGCACCGGCGCACGACCGTGCCCCGCCGCCCGAGCGGGCCGCGGGGCACGGAAGGGACCTTGTGCCGGGCGCGGGTCAGCCGCGGTCGGCGCGGCGCCTGCGGGTCACCACGAGGATGCCGGCACCGGCCGCCACCGCGGCGGCCGCGGCGCCCGCGATCACGGGCGTGGCGCTGGAGCCGCCGGTCTCCGCCAGGGGAGGCGTGCTCGGCTCCGGCGACGGCGGAGCCTCGGAGCCGGGCGGCTCCGTGCTCGGGGTGTCCGAGGGCTCCGGCTCCTCCGGGGTCTCCGAGGGCTTCGGGGTCTCGCAGACGGGCGCGGTCTTGGTCTCGTCGTGCGAGAACCGGTCGCCGTCGCCGGCCTTGACCACGAGCCGCACCTGGACCTCGGCCTTGTGCTCGGGCAGCTGCAGCGTCTTGCTGAACTCGCGCCCGAACGCCTCGGTGGGCAGCAGGTCCTTGCCGTCGACGGTGACGGACACCGTGTTGGTGACGTTGGGGCTGTATGCCTTGAGGTCGACCGTGACCTCGGAGCAGGTCACCGTCCAGACGGGCGTGTGGGCCGACGCCGGAGCGGCGCTCAGGCCCACTCCGACGAGCCCGAAGGCAGCGCCCGCTACAAGCGCGCCCGAGCGCTTCCACGCACGGGTGGGTGCATTCATCAATCCTCCATGGAGGTCCGAACACCTGGTCTGATGGCAGCGCACAGTACTCCTCCCGCGAACCACGGTTCACTCCGCCCCCGATGACGACTCGGTGCCCATCGCCCCGGCGGGCACGGGCCGTTCGCGCCGGGCTCCGTCCGTCGCGGGACTGCTGCGCCCGCCGGGGAACGGGTAGGGTCCAGCCGTGCTGCTCAGGCAACTGGAGTACCTGATCGCGCTGGCACGCGAGCGCCATTTCGCGCGGGCCGCCGCAGCCTGCCATGTCTCCCAGCCCTCGCTGTCCGCCGGCATCCGCACGCTCGAGCGGGATCTCAAGGTCATGATCGTGCGCCGGGGCCGGCGCTTCGAGGGCTTCACCCCCGAGGGGGAGCGGGTGGTGATGTGGGCCCGCCGGATCCTCGCCGAGCGCGACGCGCTCTGGGACGACCTCGCGGCCAGGGGCGGGGGACTCACCGGAGTGCTGCGCGTCGGAGCGATCCCCACCGCCCTCACCGCCGCCCAGTCGCTGACCACCCCGTTCTTCGACCGCCACCCGAAGGTACGGATATCGCTCGAATCGGTCTCCTCGCGGCAGATGGTGCACCGGCTGGCCGAGTTCGACCTCGACGTCGGGCTGAGCTACGTGGACGGCGAACCGCTCGGCAACGTCCGTACCGTCCCGCTGTACCGGGAGCGCTATCTGCTGCTGACCCCGCGGGACGGTGAACTCGCCACCCGCACCAGGGCGACCTGGGAGGAGGTGGCGGGACTGCCGCTGTGCCTCCTCTCCCCGCAGATGCAGAACCGCCGGATCCTGGACCGCAACTTCGCCGACGCCGGGGTGCGGGCGGACGCGTCGATGGAGACCGACACCGTGTCCGCCCTGTACGCCCACCTGGCGACCCGCCGTTGGTCGAGTGTGATCGCCCACGCCTGGCTGGGGCTCTTCGGCGTGCCCGAGGGGATGCGTCTGGTGCCCATGGAGCGCCCCGCCCGCAACCATTCCGTGGGTCTGGTCCTCGCCGACCGTGACCCGGGGCTCAGCCTCGTGCGCGCGCTCGTCGACGTGGCCCACCGGGTGGACCTGGAGGGCGAACTGGACGCGGTGCTGCGCCGGCACCTGGTGCCGCGCACCGCCGCCGACCGGCCCGTGCGCCCCCGTTGATAGTCCGCGCCTAACAGCCCATAGCGAAGAACGCTTGGACGCGCCCGCGAATCCGCACGACAGTGCCCTTATCTGTCGTTCGGTGGAAGGGGCTGGTCATGGCCGTACTGCCCGGGCCGTCGGTGGGGCCACCGACGGAGCCGTCACCGGAGGGGGCGCTGGAGGACCGGGTGCGGGCGATCGTCGCCGGGCACCGCGGTGAGCGTGGCGCCCTGCTGCCCGTGCTCCACTCCGTCAAGGAGGAACTGGGATACGTCGATCCGGCCGTGATCCCCGTCCTGGCCGCCGAACTGAACCTGTCGCGGGCCGACGTGCACGGCGTGGTCACCTTCTACGAGGACTTCCGCGAGACGCCGCCCGGCCGGCGGACCGTGCGGATCTGCCGGGCGGAGGCGTGCCAGGCGGTGGGCGCCGCGGCCCTGGCCGACCGTGCGCGGCGCCGGCTCCGAGTCTCCTTCGGCGAGACGACCACCGACGGCGAGGTCACCCTCGACCAGGTCTTCTGCCTCGGCAACTGCGCCTTGGGACCGGCCGTGGAGGTCGACGGCCGGCTGCACGGCCGGGTCACCATCGAGCGGCTGGACGCCTTCCTGACGGTCGAGGGGGCGGACGCATGAGCGTTCCCGTGACCGTCCACGTGCCCCGCGACTCGGCCGCCCGCTCGGTCGGCGCGGACGAGGTCGCCGACCGGATCTCCGCCGCGGCGGCCAAGGTCGGTCGGCCCGTCCGCGTCGTCCGCAACGGCTCGCGCGGAATGCTGTGGCTGGAGCCCCTGGTCGAGGTGACGACCCCGGCCGGGCGGGTCGCGTACGGCCCGGTGACGCCCGCCGACGTCGAGGGCCTGCTGGACGCCGGCCTGCTCGACGGGGCCGCCCACCCGCTGTGCCGGGGCCTCACCGAGGACATCGGCTGGCTCCGGGACCAGACCCGGGTCACCTTCGCCCGGGTCGGTGTCGTCGACCCGCTCTCGGCCGAGGACCACCTCGCACACGGCGGGCTGGCCGGACTGCGGCGCGCCCTGGAGCTCACTCCCGAGGAGATCGTCGCCGAGGTCACCGAGTCCGGGCTGCGCGGCCGTGGCGGCGCGGGCTTTCCGGCCGGGGTGAAGTGGAAGACGGTCCGGGAGGCCGGTGCGGGGCTGAAGTTCGTGTGCTGCAACGCCGACGAGGGCGACAGCGGCACGTTCGCGGACCGCATGCTGATGGAGGGCGACCCGTTCACCCTCATCGAGGGCATGACGATCGCCGCCCGGGCCGTCGGCGCCCGCGAGGGCTACGTCTACGTGCGGTCGGAGTACCCGGACGCGGTGGCGACCCTGCGCACGGCGATCGCCACCGCCCGCGAGCACGGCTGGCTCGGGGAGGGCGTCCTCGGCTCGGACCTCGACTTCGACCTCTTCGTACGGGTCGGGGCGGGGGCGTACATCTGCGGCGAGGAGACGTCCATGCTGGAGAGCCTGGAGGGCAAACGCGGCACGGTCCGGGCCAAACCGCCGATCCCGGCGCTGGAGGGACTCTTCGGCAGGCCGACCGTCGTCAACAACGTCCTCACCCTCGGCTCCGTGCCGATGATCCTCGCCGACGGAGCCAAGTCCTTCGCGGACCTCGGCACCGGCCGCTCCCGTGGCACCCAGGTCTTCCAGCTCGGCGGGAACGTGGCCCGCGGCGGCATCGTCGAGACCGCCTTCGGCGTCACCCTCGGCGAACTCGTCGAGGGATACGGCGGCGGAACCCGCTCGGGACGGCCGGTGCGTGCCGTGCAGGTGGGCGGCCCGCTCGGGGCGTACCTGCCCACCTCCCGCTTCGGACTGCCCATGGACTACGAGGCGTTCGCGGCCGCCGGCGCGATGGTCGGACACGGCGGCGTCGTCGTCTTCGACGACACGGTGGACATGGCCGGGCAGGCCCGGTTCGCCATGGAGTTCTGCGCCGCGGAGTCCTGCGGCAAGTGCACACCGTGCCGGATCGGGGCGGTGCGCGGCACCGAGGTCATCGACAGGATCGTGGCGGGGGAGAACCGGCGGGCCAACCTCGTGCTCCTGAACGACCTCTGCGACCTGATGGCCGAGGGCTCGCTCTGCGCGATGGGCGGGCTCACCCCCATGCCGGTGAGGAGCGCCCTGGAGCACTTCCCCGGCGACTTCGGAGCGACGAAGGAGACGCGTCGATGACCCTGATCAAGGAGCCCGACCACGGCACCCCGGCACGGGCCGGCGAGGCGACCGTGGCCGTCGAGATCGACGGTACGGAAGTGCTGGTCCCCGAGGGCACGTCGGTGATGCGCGCCGCCTCCGAGGCCGGGATCGACATCCCCAGGCTCTGCGCCACCGACAGCCTCGAACCCTTCGGGTCCTGCCGCCTCTGCCTGGTCGACATCGACGGCCGCAAGGGCACGCCCGCCTCCTGCACCACGCCCGTCGCCCCCGGTATGAAGGTGCGCACCCAGACCCCGGAACTCGCCGGACTGCGGCGCGGCGTCATGGAGCTGTACATCTCCGACCACCCGCTGGACTGCCTGACCTGCCCGGCCAACGGGGACTGCGAACTGCAGGACATGGCCGGGGTCGTCGGGCTGCGCGAGGTCCGCTACGGCTTCGACGGGGAGAACCACCTCGACGAGCCCACCGACAGCTCCAACCCCTACTTCGACTTCGACGCGAGCAAGTGCATCTCCTGCTCCCGCTGCGTCCGGGCCTGCGGCGAGGTGCAGGGGACCTTCGCCCTCACCATCGAGGGCCGCGGCTTCGCCTCCAAGGTCGCGGCCGGCGCAGGCGGCAGCTTCATGGAGTCCGACTGCGTCTCCTGCGGCGCCTGCGTCCAGGCCTGCCCCACCGCCACCCTCCAGGAGCGCTCGGTGGTGGAGCTCGGCATGCCGACCCGCAGCGTCGTCACCACGTGCGCGTACTGCGGTGTCGGCTGCTCCTTCAAGGCCGAACTCCGCGGCGACGAGGTCGTGCGGATGGTGCCGTACAAGGACGGCGGGGCCAACGAGGGCCACTCCTGCGTCAAGGGCCGGTTCGCGTTCGGCTACGCCTCGCACCCCGACCGGCAGCTGAAGCCCATGCTGCGCGAGCGGATCACCGACCCCTGGCGCGAGGTGGGGTGGGAGGAGGCCATCGGTTATGTGGCGCGGCGGATGCTGGACATCCAGGCCCGGCACGGAGCCGGGGCGATCGGCGGCATCACCTCGTCCCGCTGCACCAACGAGGAGGTGTACGCGGTCCAGAAGATGGTCCGCGCGGCCTTCGGCAACAACAACGTCGACACCTGCGCCCGGGTCTGCCACTCGCCGACCGGCTACGGACTGAAGCAGACCTACGGCACCTCGGCCGGCACCCAGGACTTCAAGTCCGTCGCCAGGGCGGACGTCATCCTCGTCATCGGCGCCAACCCCACCGACGGCCACCCCGTCTTCGCCTCCCGCATGAAGCGCAGGCTGCGCCAGGGCGCCCGGCTCATCGTGGCCGACCCGCGCCGCATCGACCTCGTGCGCTCCCCGCACGTCGAGGCCGCGCACCACCTCCAGCTCGCGCCCGGCACCAATGTGGCGCTGGTCAACGCCCTCGCCCACGTCGTGGTCACCGAAGGGCTGGTGGACCGCGCCTTCGTCGCGGAGCGCTGCGAGGACTTCGAGGCGTGGGAGCGGTTCATCGCCCGGCCCGAGCACAGCCCCGAGGCGGTCGCCGGGATCACCGGCGTCCCGGCCGAGGAACTGCGCGCGGCCGCCCGGCTCTACGCCGGCGCGCCCAACGCGGCCATCTACTACGGCCTCGGCGTCACCGAGCACAGCCAGGGCTCGACCATGGTGATGGGCATGGCGAATCTCGCCATGGCCACCGGCAACATCGGCCGCGAGGGCGTCGGCGTGAACCCGCTGCGCGGGCAGAACAACGTCCAGGGCTCGTGCGACATGGGCTCGTTCCCCCACGAACTCCCCGGCTACCGGCATGTGTCGGACGACGCGGTGCGCTCCGTCTTCGAGACGCTGTGGGGGAGGACCCTGCAGTCGGAGCCGGGGCTGCGCATCCCCAACATGTTCGACTCCGCCGTCGACGGCACGTTCCGGGCGCTGTTCGTGCACGGCGAGGACATCGCCCAGTCCGACCCCAACACCCGGCACGTGACGGCCGCGCTCTCGGCGATGGACCTCGTCGTCGTGCAGGACCTCTTCCTCAACGAGACCTCGAAGTTCGCCCACGTGTTCCTGCCCGGGACGTCGTTCCTGGAGAAGGACGGCACCTTCACCAACGCCGAACGCCGGATCAACCGGGTGCGGCCGGTGATGGCCCCGAGGACGGGCAAGCACGAGTGGCAGATCGTCTGCGAGATCGCCCAGGCGATGGGCTACCCGATGAAGTGGGACGACGCCTCGCAGATCATGGACGAGATCGCGATGACCACGCCGACCTTCGCCGGGGTGTCGTTCGGGAAGCTCGACCGGGTCGGCAGTGTGCAGTGGCCGTGCAACGACACGGCCCCCGAGGGCACGCCCATCATGCACGTGGACGGATTCGTGCGCGGCAGGGGCCGGTTCGTCGAGACCGTCTACGTACCGACCGAGGAGCGCAGCACCCGCAAGTTCCCGCTGATCCTCACCACCGGCCGCATCCTGTCCCAGTACAACGTCGGCGCCCAGACCCGCCGTACCGGCAATGTGGCCTGGCACCCGGAGGACGTGCTGGAACTGCATCCGCACGACGCCGAGGTGCGCGGCATCCGCGACGGCGACACCGTGGCACTGGCCAGCCGGGTCGGCGAGACCAGCCTGCGGGCGCGGATCGACGACCGGATGCCGGTCGGGGTGGTGTACACGACGTTCCACCATCCCGCGACCGGTGCCAACGTCGTGACGACCGAGCACTCGGACTGGGCGACCAACTGCCCCGAGTACAAGGTGACGGCGGTCCAGGTCACCCTGAAGCGGCCCCCGGCAGCGGAACCGGCCGCCGCGCGGTCCGTCGCCGCCGGGGAGCGGTGAGCCATGGCCCTTCAGCCCGTCGCCGCCCACGTACGGCTGGCCAACGACATCGCGGCGCAGTTCCGCCACCGGGACCCCGCCGAGGCGGCCGGGGAGATCGCCGCGCACATCCGGGCGTTCTGGGATCCCCGGATGCGCGCCCGGCTCATCGAGGACGCGGAGACCGGCCATGACGGTCTGGACCCTCTGACGGTGTCCGCGGCGGCCCTGCTGGCGCCGGGGCGCTGACCCCCCGGCCGTCCGGTGCGGCGGGCGGCCGGGGCCGCCGCCCGGGGCGGACGGTGCGTCCGCCCCGGGCACGCCGAGGCCGTCCTCACGCTCCCGCGGTTGGTTCGCCCTGGGCACACCGTCGCGGTCCGCGTGCTCCCGCGGTGGTGCACGCCGGGCACGCCGAGGTCGTCCTCACGCTCCCGCGTGTGACCCCGTACGACCTGTCCACACGGGTCGGGTCCGCGGCCGCGCCAGGCAGCCCGGCGGCCGGCTCCGCTGCGCGGTCGGGGGTC
Organism: Streptomyces sp. HUAS CB01; assembly: GCF_030406905.1. NCBI lineage: Bacteria > Bacillati > Actinomycetota > Actinomycetes > Kitasatosporales > Streptomycetaceae > Streptomyces > Streptomyces chengbuensis. Next base: position 812,933 of record NZ_CP129137.1, on the reverse strand, counting down.
CGCGCCGGACGACCCGGCGCCGGGTCGTCCGTGCCGCGCGCACCCTGGGGCCCGGAGGGCATCGAGGTCGCGGACACGGTCGCGGTGCTCGCGCACCGCCGCCCCGGGAAGCCGCCGACGCCCGCGGCCCCGGGCGTGCGCGTTGCTTCCCTCCGCACGGGCGTCCTCTCCTGGTCGCCGCGGCTCGGGGCGCCCGCGGTGTTTCCCTCCGCTCGGGCACCTTCTCTTGGTCGCCGCGGCTCGGGGCGCCCGCGGTGTTTCCCTCCGCTCGGGCACCTTCTCTTGGTCGCCGCGGCTCGGGGCGCCCGCGGTGTTTCCCTCCGCTCGGGCACCTTCTCTTGGTCGCCGCGGCTCGGGGCGTGCGCGTTGTTTCCCTCCGCTCGGGCACCTTCTCTTGGTCGCCGCGGCTCGGGGGGCGCGCGGTGTTTCCCTCCGCACGGGCGTCCTCTCCTGGTCGCCGCGGCTCGGGGGCACGCGTTGTTTCCCTCGTCCGCCAGGGCGTCCTCCCTTGGCCGCTGACGGCCTCCTCGACCGCCTGTGCGCCACCACCCGCGGGATCGCCGTGGGAGGACGAGGGCAGGGGCGTCGCGCAACCGAGCCTGAGGGACGGCCCGGCTGGGGACGGCCGGGCCGGGTGTGCCCGGACCGACCGGTGGGGCGAGGCCCGCGGGTCGTCTCGCCGCCCGTGTTCTCGGCGGCGGGGGCCGCGGTGCATCCGCCACCCGTCAGCACGCAGGCCCGGCGCGGGCCGCCGGCCGGACGTACCGGCCGCGAGCGGAGCGTACGGGCCGGCCGCGCCTGGGCGCCGGCAGCACCGGCGGCGGGCTCCGGCCCCGAGCCCTGGGGGTGAACCGAGACCGCGACGCACCGCGCTCGCCGTGACGGCGAGGTCGCCGAGGGTGAGGTGCACGGCCCGACGCCGACAGGAGCACCGGAGCGAACTTCCGAATTGCCCCGATTGGCTTATGTCGTCACCCTTGTACTGGCAGGGCGGGAGCGCATCCGCATGGGAACCTGGCAGGCGCTGGCTGCGAGGTTGCCCGGGGCGCGACGCCGGAGCAGGCGTACGGGCCGACGGCGCTCGGCCACGCGGGGAGTACGGATCATGGACCAGCCGAACCGCCGGACGTGGCGATCACGTATGCCGCCGGCCATGGCCGCGACGACACGGCCCCGTCGGCACGACCGCGGCCGGCCGCCCACGGGACCGCCTCGGGACCCGGCCCGTCCGGCCGCCTCCACGAGAAGGCGCCCCCTCGAAGGCGCGAGGCATGCGCACCTCCTCGAGGACTCGAAGAAGTTCGCGGACTCGAAGCAGGGTGAACGGCACGCTCTCCGACCTGTGAGTCCGCTTCCGGACCTGTGAACCGCGCGTCGTGCGACGAAGGAGAACCTGATGGCCAAGGCAGTCGGAATCGACCTGGGGACCACCAACTCGGTGATCGCGGCCTGGGAGGGCGGAGAGGCCACGGTGCTCCCGAACGCCGAGGGCAGTCGCACCACTCCCTCCGTCGTCGCCTTCACCGACACGGGAGAACGACTCGTCGGTCAGCTCGCGCGCCGCCAGGCGATCCTCAACCCCAAGGGCACCATCTACTCGGCCAAACGCTTCATCGGCCGTCGTTACGACGAGATATCCGACGAGGCCAAGGCCGTCGCGTTCGACGTCGTCCCCGACGAGCACGGCAACGCGCGCTTCGACGTGCGCGGCAAGCTGTACTCGCCGGAGGAGATCAGCGCGCTGGTGCTGCGCAAACTGGCCGACGACGCCGGCAAGCAGCTGGGCGAGCGGGTGACCGAGGCGGTCATCACCGTCCCCGCGTACTTCAACGACGCCCAGCGCCAGGCCACGAAGGACGCCGGGAAGATCGCCGGCCTGGAAGTGCTCCGCATCATCAACGAGCCGACCGCGGCGGCCCTCGCCTACGGTCTGGACAAGAAGGGCCACGAGACGGTCCTGGTGTTCGACCTCGGTGGTGGCACGTTCGACGTGAGTCTGCTCGACGTCGGCGACGGCGTGGTCGAGGTCCGGTCCACGGCCGGTGACAGCCACCTCGGCGGCGACGACTTCGACCGGCGCCTGGTCGACCACCTGGCCGACAAGTTCCAGCAGGACAACGGCATCGACCTGCGCCAGGACCCCCAGGCGCTGCAGCGGCTGTTCGAGGCCGCGGAGAAGGCCAAGGTCGAACTGAGTTCGGTGACGCAGACGCAGGTGAGCCTGCCGTTCATCACCGCCGACGCGGCCGGCCCCAAGCACCTCACGGAAACCGTCATGCGGTCCACGTTCGAGCAGATCACCGCGGACCTCGTCGAGCGGACGCTCGAACCCGTCAAGCAGGCCATTGCCGACGCCAAGGTCACCGAGAACGACATCGACGAGGTCATCCTCGTCGGCGGGTCGACCCGTATCCCGGCCGTGCAGGCCCTCGTCCGCCGGCTCACCGGCGGCAAGGACCCGAACATGAGCGTGAACCCCGACGAGGTCGTCGCTTTGGGCGCGGCGATCCAGGCGGGCGTGCTCAAGGGCGAGGTCAAGGACGTCCTGCTGCTCGACGTGACCCCGCTGTCGCTCGGCGTCGAGACCCGCGGCGGTGTGATGACCAGGCTCATCGAACGCAACACGACGGTCCCGGTGCGCCGTACGCAGACGTTCTCCACCGCCGAGGACGACCAGCCGGCCGTCGACATCGTGGCCCTCCAGGGCGAGCGCGAGATGGCCGCCGACAACCGTGTCCTCGGACGCTTCCAGCTGACGGACATCCGGCCGGCGCCGAGGGGCGAGCCGCAGATAGAGGTCACCTTCGACGTCGACGCCAACGGCATCCTCAACGTCACGGCACGCGACGAGAACACGGGCGCCGAGCAGGGCATCACCATCAGCGAGGGCTCGAACCTCGACCAGAGCGAGGTCGAGCGGATGGTCCAGGAGGCGGAGCGCCACCGTGGCGAGGACACCGCGCTGCGCCAGGCCGTCGACGCCCGCAACGAGCTGGACGCCGTGGCCTACCAGGTCGAGCGCAGGCTCCAGGACCTCGGTGACGCCGCGCCGTCGCACGAGAAGGCCAGGGCGGAGATGCTCGTCGGCGACGCCCGGCAGGCCGTGCAGGAGGAGGCGCCGGTCGACCGGGTCAGGTCGCTGACGTCCGAACTCCAGCAGATGCACGCCTCGTTGTCGGCCCACCAGGCCGGCGCCGCCGCGGGCGGTGCGGCCGCCGGTGCCGCGGCGGGCGGAGCGGGGACCGGGGCCGACCAGGGCGCGTCGGTCGGTGCCGGCGGATCCGACGACGACGTGATCGACGCAGAGTTCGACAAGGGCTGAGGCCGTTCATGACCACCGACAACGAACCTGCCCCGCCGGAGGGCCCCACCGAGGCGCCGCCCGCGGAGGCACAGCCGGGCACGGGCGAACTCACCGCGGAACTCGACGAGATCCGGGACCGCTGGCGGCGCTCCCTCGCGGACCTGGACAACCTCCGCAAACGCCATGCGAGGGAGCTGCAGCGCGAGCGGAGCGACGAGCGGGCCCGTACGTCGGCGGCATGGCTGCCCGTGGTCGACAACCTCGAACTCGCCCTCCAGCACGCGGGATCCGACCCGTCCGCCGTGCAGGAAGGCGTCAAGGCCGTGCGCGATCTGGCCGTCGAGGTGCTCCGGGGACTCGGGTACCCCCGCTACGAGGAGACGGGCGTCCCGTTCGACCCGACCCGGCACGAGGTCGTCGGCCTCGTCGACGACCCCGAGGCCGAACCCAACACCGTGGTCCGGGTCCAGCGGCCGGGCTACGGCGAGGGCGACCAGCAGCTGCGCCCCGCGGCCGTCGTGGTGAACAAGCGGCAGGAGTGACGCCCATGGCGCGTGACTACTACGACGTCCTCGGGGTCGGCCGCGGCGCGGGTTCCGACGAGATCCAGGCGGCGTTCCGCAAACTGGCCCGCCGGCACCACCCCGACGTCAACAAGGAGCCGGAGGCCGAGGAGCGGTTCAGAGAGATCAACGAGGCGTACAGCGTGCTGTCCGACCCCGACACGCGCCGCCGCTACGACCGGTTCGGCGAGCACTTCCGGGAGATCCCGAAGGACTACGACGAGCGCGTCGCGGCCGCTGCGGGCGCCCGCGGCGGGTACACCCGCTCCGGTGCCGGACCGGGCGGCGACGGCCGCCGCGTGCGCTTCGTGTCCGACTTCGGGGAGGGCTTCGAGGGCTTCGAGGGCGGCGCCGGAGGCGTGGACTTCGACGACCTGTTCGGCGGGCTGTTCGGGCGCGGCGGGGCCAGGGCCCGGGGGCCGGTGCCCGGCGCGGACCAGGAGGCGGAGATCCGGCTCGGCGTGGAGGAGGCCTACCGCGGGGGCAAACGAGGCATCACCCTCTCGGGACCGGACGGTCCGCGGACCTACGACGTCACCGTTCCCCGCGGGGTCGTCGACGGCCAGCGCATCCGGCTGGCCGGAGAGGGCGGCCGGGGGAGCGCCGGCGGCCCGCCGGGCGACCTCTACCTGCGCGTGCGGATCAAACCTGACGCGCGGTTCAGGCTGGAGGGCCGCGACATCCACGTGGTCCTCCCCGTCACCCCCTGGGAGGCGGCGCTCGGTGCCACCGTGCCCGTTCCGACCCCCGGCGGCACGGCGAAGGTCACCGTGCCGGGCGGTTCGTCGAGCGGCCGCCGGCTGCGGCTGCGCGGCGAAGGGATGCCCAACCCCCGCGGCGACGACGGGGATCTCTACGCGGAGGTCCGGATCATGGTCCCGCCGAAGCCCTCCGAGCGCGAACGCGAACTCTTCGAGCAACTGGCCGCCGACTCCCCCTTCGACCCGAGGAAACCAGGATGACCCACGACCCCCGGTCCGCCGGGCGGGCCCCCGGGCACCGCCGGGCGACGCCCCCGGCCCGGCAGCCCGGCGTGAACGTCGTCGTCCGTCGCTACGCGATGGATCCGGTCACCCGGCTGGACCTGGACGCCGTCGCGCGTCTCGCCTCCCTCCACCCCGACGTCGTGCGGCGGTTCGTCGCACTCGGCCTGATCGACGCCGCCCGGGGCGCCGACGGCCGGCTCTGGTTCGACCGGAGCGCCCCCTCGGTACTGGCCCGCATCCAACGCCTCAGGGCCGGGCTGCACCTCAACTACGCCTCACTCGGTCTGGTGCTCGATCTGCTCGACCGGATCAGCGAGCTGGAGGACGAGCTGAGGCGCAGCAACGCCGGCGCCAGGAGTGATGAATCGTGGATATGAACCGGTTGACCCAGAAGTCGCAGGAAGCCCTGCAGGAAGCACAGACCATCGCCGGACGCCTCGACCAGACCGAGGTCGACGGCGAGCACCTGCTGCTCGCCCTCCTCGACCAGCCCGACGGGCTGGTGCCCCGGTTGCTCGACCGGGCGGGCGTCGGCACCCAGGCGCTGCGCACGGCGGTGACGGAGTCGCTGGCCCGCCGGCCCCGGGTGACCGGCCCCGGTGCCCAGCCGGGCCAGGTGTTCATCACCCAGCGGCTCGCCCAGGTGCTGGACTCCGCCGAGCAGGAGGCCAAGCGGCTCAAGGACGAGTACGTGTCCGTCGAGCACCTCGTCCTCGCTCTCGCCGACGAGGGGTCGAGGACCGCCGCGGGCCGGCTGCTCAAGGAGTTCGGCGTCACGAAGGAGTCGTTCCTGGAGGCCCTCACCGGCATCCGCGGGCACCAGCGCGTCACCTCCGCCACCCCCGAGGGTGCGTACGAGGCCCTCGAGAAGTACGGCCGCGACCTGGTGGCCGAGGCGCGCAGCGGCAGGATGGACCCGGTCATCGGCCGCGACGCGGAGATCAGGCGCATCATCCAGATCCTGAGCCGCAAGACCAAGAACAACCCGGTCCTGATCGGTGACCCCGGCGTCGGAAAGACGGCGATCGTGGAGGGCCTGGCCCAGCGGATCGTGCGCGGGGACGTGCCCGACGGCCTGCGCGACCGGACCATCTTCGCCCTCGACATGAGCCTGCTGGTCGCGGGTGCCAAGTACCGGGGCGAGTTCGAGGAGCGGCTGCAGGCCGTGCTCAGCGAGGTCAAGGGTGCGGAGGGGCGCATCCTGCTCTTCGTCGACGAGTTGCACACCGTCGTCGGTGCCGGCGGAGGGGCCGAGGGCGCCATGGACGCCGGGAACATGCTCAAGCCGATGCTCGCCCGCGGCGAACTCCACATGATCGGCGCCACCACCCTCGCCGAGTACCGCAAGTACGTCGAGTCCGACGCCGCCCTCGAACGCCGCTTCCAGCAGGTGGTCGTGGACGAACCCAGCGTCGAGGACACCATCTCCATCCTGCGCGGACTGCGCGAACGCCTGGAGGTCTTCCACGGGGTCAAGATCCAGGACACCGCGCTCGTCGCCGCGGCCACCCTCAGCCACCGCTACATCTCCGACCGGTACCTGCCGGACAAGGCGATCGACCTCGTGGACGAGGCATGCGCCCGGCTGCGTACGGAGATCGACTCGATGCCGGCCGAACTCGACGAGATCACCCGCCGGGTGACCAGGCTGGAGATCGAGGAGGCGGCACTCGGCACCGAGACCGACCCCGCCAGCCGCAAGCGCCTCGAGGAACTGCGGCGCGAACTGGCCGACCTGCGGGCCGAGACCGACGCGATGCACGCCAAGTGGGAGGCCGAGCGCCAGGCCATCAGGCGGGTGCAGGAACTGCGCCAGGACCTGGAACAGGCACGACAGGAGGCCGATGAGGCCGAGCGGAACTACGACCTCAACCGTGCGGCGGAACTGCGCTACGGCCGGATCACCGAACTGGAGCGGCGCCTCGCGGCCGAGGAGGACTCGCTCGCCGCCAAGCAGGGCGAGAGCCGGCTGCTGCACGAGGTCGTCACCGAGGACGAGATCGCCGAGATCGTCGCCGCGTGGACCGGTATCCCCGTCACCCGGCTGCAGGAGAGCGAACGCGAGAAGCTGCTGCGCCTCGACGAGATCCTCGGCGAGCGCGTGGTCGGCCAGGACGAGGCGGTCAAGCTCGTCACCGACGCCATCATCCGGGCCCGGTCCGGCATCCGGGACCCACGGCGGCCGATCGGCTCGTTCGTCTTCCTCGGACCGACCGGCGTGGGCAAGACCGAGCTGGCCAAGGCCCTGGCGGCGGCCCTCTTCGACAGCGAGGAGAGCCTCGTCCGCCTGGACATGAGCGAGTACCAGGAACGGCACACCGTCAGCCGGCTCGTCGGCGCGCCCCCGGGATACGTCGGCTACGAGGAGGGCGGCCAGCTCACCGAGGCGGTCCGCCGCAAGCCGTACTCCGTTGTCCTGTTCGACGAGATCGAGAAGGCGCACGCGGACGTCTTCAACACCCTGCTGCAGGTCCTCGACGACGGCCGGATCACCGACTCGCAGGGCCGCACGGTCGACTTCCGCAACACCGTCGTCATCATGACGTCCAACATCGGGTCCCCGTACCTGCTCGACGGCGTCACCGCCGACGGGGAGATCAAGCCCGAGACCCGGGCCCTGGTGATGGGCGATCTGCAGGCGCACTTCCGGCCGGAGTTCCTCAACCGCATCGACGACGTCGTGCTGTTCAAGCCCCTCGGCATGGCCCAGATCAAGACGATCGTGGACCTGCAGTTCGACGATCTGCGGCGGCGGCTGACGGAGCGGCAGATCACCCTGGAACTCACCGACGCCGCCCGCGAGCACATCGCCGAGCAGGGCTTCGACCCCGTGTACGGTGCCCGGCCGCTGCGCCGCTACATCTCGCACGAGGTCGAGACGCTCGTGGGCCGTGCGCTGATCCGCGGCGACGTGCGCGACGGCTCGACCATCCGGGTGGACGAGCGGGACGGCGAACTCGTCGTCACCTACGACGAGGGCGCGACCGGCCGGCCGCGCTCCGCGCAAGAGGCCGCGTGAGCGCGATGAGCCCGACGAACACCGACAGCAGGACGGTCGTCTGCGCCGCGTGCGGCCGCGGGAACCGGGTGCCGGCCGCCGCCGACGGCCGTCCGCGCTGCGGGAGTTGCGCGTCCCCGCTCCCGTGGATCGCCGACGCGGGCGACGCCGACTTCGAGGAGGTCGCCGAGAAGGCCGCGCCCGTCGTCCTCGTCGATCTGTGGGCCACCTGGTGCGGACCGTGCCGCACGGTCGGTCCGGCGCTGGAGCAGGTCGCACGCGAACTGGCCGGCCGGATCAAGCTGGTCAAGGTCGACGTCGACCAGGCGCCGCGCATCGCGCAGAAGTTCCAGGTGCAGGCCGTACCCACCCTGGTCCTCATGGACCGGGGAGAGGTGATCGCCCGCCAGGCGGGCGCGGCCCCCGCACCCGCTCTGCGCCAGTGGGTCGAACAGGCCCTGCGAGACCGCCGCTGAATCCCGCACGCCGCCGAACGGAGGCCGTCCGTGATGGAGACCGATCCGCATCTCGACATGGTGCGTCCGGTGTCGCCGAACACCCCGCAGGGCTGCGAGGAGTGCCTGCGGCTCGGATCGCCCTGGGTGCATCTGAGACTGTGCCTCTCCTGCGGCCACGTGGGGTGCTGCGACTCCTCGCCGCTCAGGCACGCGAGCGGGCACGCCGAGACCGAGGGCCATCCGATCGTGCAGTCCTTCGAACCGGGCGAGGACTGGCGCTGGTGCTACATCGACCAGGCCATGGTCTGAAGGCGTCCGGACCGGCACGAGGCGGCCCGTCGGTCGCCCCCGGCGCTCCGTCGGGGTGACGCGCTTCGCGCCCGTCCGGCCCCTCGGCAGGTCCCGCGGCGCGAACCCGGCCGGGCGGCTCGTCCCCGTCAGTTCTTGGACCCATTCCTGGTCACTGCGGACATCCCGAACGGTTTTGGATGTCCTGGTTGCCCGCGTGCTCGCCGCGTCCGGCGGCACGGATCGTGTCCGTGGTCCGGGGGTGCGGGGGCGGGGTCCCTCACGCCCCAGGGCAAGCCGGTCGGCCTGGACGGTCCGATGCCCGAGCACATCGCTCTGGTGTGCACGGGGCGGTGTCGTCCGTCGCCGGATCGGGTGTCCCTGGACCGTACGCGCGAACAAAGCCTCCTCCACCCCGCGGTGATGCTGGGCAGGTGAAAGTCTTGGTGTCAGGGCAGTGACGCGGTTCCCGCCCGAGGCCGCGCCCGGCGGTTCCCTGCCCGGCGGACTTCGGCGCCCGCGCCCGACGCGTACCCGTCGATGGCGGGCACGGTTCAGAAGGACCGGTGGACCGGGTCGGGTTCGGCGACGGCCGTCTCGGCGAACTCCTCGAAGTCCATGTTGCCGATCGACAGATTCGCGTGCACGACGTGGACTTCGGCCGGGACGGTCCGGAACTCCCGCGGCGGCGGGGAGTCGATGAGCTCCTGGTAGTACATCGGGTCGAGGTCGTCCTCCTCCTCGAAGACGTCGAGGGCGAGCAGGGCCCGGCCGGCGGACCGCATCGTGACCCGGTCGGCGAGGAAGACCACGCACAGCTCCTCGTCCCGCCTCACCGCGCCCAGGACCTCTTCGGGCGTGCGATCGGCCCATACGGGATCGTCCACGAGGTGGACCGCGGGGTCGAACTCGTCGTCGTCCCCCCATCGCCGGTTCAGGTCCGCGACCACCGCCCGCCAGGCGGCCTCGTCGCCGTAGTCGGTCCTGATGACCAGGGCGTCGAACGCGTCACGTCCGACGATCTCGGGCAGCTCTCTCATGGTCCCCTCCCACGGCACCCGGCACGGATCCGACTGTCCCATGAGCCACCGACAGCGCGCTCCCGCGCCGTCCCGGCGGCCCGGCCGCACAGACCGGTTCCGCGACGGCGGACGGGGCCGATTCACCGTGCCCACCTGGACCGTGGAGCCGCGGTGGTCCTGGTCGGGGCCCTCTCCCGCGCCGGGCGCTTCCGGGGCGAGCATCGGCCGCGGGCCCCGTAGGCTCGTTCTGTGACGTGGCTGCGCGCGCTGAGGGAGATCCTGCGCACCGGCCTGGCGATCGAGCGGAAACGGCTCGAACCCCTGGTCGCGATCCGTGCGGCCGCCGGGGTCGCCATCGTGATCGGCCTGTCCCTGTGGCTGGTCTCCCCGGCCTACGCCGCGTCCTCCGCGCTCGGCGCGTTCTCGGCCGGCACGGCGACCTTCCAGCGGAGCTGGCGCCCCCGGAAGGTCATCGCGCTCGCCGCGGGCGCCGGTCTGGCCGTCAGCACCTTCCTCGGCTACGTCGCCGCCGGGAACGTCGTCACCTTCCTCCTCCTGCTGGCCCTGTGGTCGTTCCTGGCGGGGATGGCCTGGGCCGCCGGCCCCACGGCGGGGATCGTGTCCACCGCCACCGTCGCCGCGATGCTGGTGACCATCACCCTGCCCGGCAGCGTCGGGCAGGCGCTGGAGCACGCCGTGGTCATCTTCCTCGGCGGTGCCGTGCAGGCGATGCTGATCCTGCTGTTCCCCGTCCGCAGATGGGGGGCCCACCGCGACGCCCTCGCCGACGCCTTCGCCGCCGTCGCGGACTACGCCCGCAGACTGCGCCACGATCCCACGGCGCCCTTCGACCCCGAGGCGCTGATGACGGCCCGTGACGCGGCGGCCGTCACCCCCTTGCAGGCGCGGCACCGGCCACCCGCCCTGCACGGCACGCGTGGTCTGGCCGAACGGATCCGCCCGGCCGTGGCCTCCCTCGCCGATCCCGCCCTCGGCGCGCCCGCTGACGGCCCGCAGCGGGATCGTGCCAGGGAACTGCTGGGTGCGGCCGCGGACGTCCTCGACGCCGCCGCCCGGGCGATCCGGCGCGGAACCCGGGCCGAGGTGCCGCCGAGGGTCATGGACGTGCTGCGGATCGCCCCCGCGGGCGCCGTGGACGGGACAGACGCGGTGGACGAGGCGAACCGGCGGCCCGAGGCGGACGGCGCGCCCTCGGGCGCCGAGGCCGACGAGGTACTTCGAGGGGCCGCGCGGCAGGCCGCCGTACGGCTCGTCACCCTGCTCCGCGAGGTGCTGGAGGTCGCCGAGAGCGGCGAGAGGCGCGCGTCGCGGGCCGGCACGTCGGCGGAGACCCCGTTCCTGATGCGCCCGACGATGATCCGGGTGCTGCCCGTCGTCCTGCGTGACATGCGCCGCGAGCTCCGCCCGGACTCCACCGTCCTCCGCCACGCCCTGCGGCTCGCGGTGGTGGCCCCGGTGGGGTACGTGGTGGGCAGTCTGCTCTCGCCGGGCCACGGCTACTGGGTGCCGATCGCCGCCGTGCTGGTCATGCGCCCCGACTTCCACCAGACCTACGCACGTGCCGTCGCCCGCTTCGCCGGCACGCTGGTCGGGGTCGCCCTCGCCACCGGTGTGGTGCAGCTGACCCGGCCCGACGCGTATCTGTCGGGCGCGCTGGCCGTGGTGTCGGCCGCGCTGATGTACCTGGTGATGCGCACGGGGTACGCCGTCTCCCAGGCGTTCACCGCCGCGTACGTCGTCTTCCTGCTCGGCATGGGCGGAGAGGAGTGGGACCAGACCGTGCCGGACCGCGTGCTCCTCACCCTCATCGGCGGGGTCCTGGCGATGGTGGCCTACCTCGTCTACCCGGCCTGGGAGACCCCGCGGCTGCTCGACCGGCTCGCCGACCGGCTGGCGGCGAACGGGCGGTACGCGGCGGCGGTCGTGCGGAGTTATGCCGAGCCCTCGGCCCAGGGCTTCGCGGAGGTGCGGAAGGCCCTGCTCGACAGCCGGGAGGCCGACGCCGCCTGGGACGAGGCCTTCGACCGGGCCAAGCAGGAGCCGGTGCGGCACCGGGGACTCAACCGCAGGGAGGCGGAGGACGCCGGGGAGGCGATCAGGGCGCTGGGGCGCGCGGCGATGCTGCTGGAGACCCATCTGCCCACCCGGGAGGGACCGCCGGTCCCGGAGGCGGCGGGGTTCGCCGAGGCCGTGGCGGCGGACACCGCGCAGGCGGCACGTGACGTACGCGAGCGGAGGAACCCGGAATGGGACCGGGTGGAGGAGGCACTCGACACCTGGGCGGGCGACGAGGACGGCGTCCAGGAACGGGTCGTGCGCCGAGGTGCTGCCCTCCAGTTGCGGGCGCTGGAGGACCTGACGGCCGCCATCGACAGGACCCCGCTGGAGCACGACGTCGACTCGGCCGTGCGGGAGCACCGGGCACGCGCCGCCGGTGCCGGGGATCCCGGAAGTCCCCGGAATCCCGGCACGAGCGCGGAGGCCGGGCGGGTCGCGGAGGCCGCGGAGGGCGGAGGGGGCGCCGAGGCGGCGGGGGCCGGGGAGCGCGCGCGGGGCGGCCGGGCCGACGAGGCCGGGCGGCCCCGGGAGGCCGGAGCGGTCGAGGGGGCGGGGCGCGTCGGACCGGTCCGGGAGGCGCGGCGGGAGGGCGGCGGGGACACCGAGCCACCCCGGGGGAGGCGGGGCTGACGGGACCGGTGGCGTACCCCGGGGCCCGTGTCGCGCCATGGCGTTCGTGCCGAGCGGCGTGCCGGCCGCGTGCCGTGCCGCGCCGTGCGGGGTCGCGTTCGTGCCGTCCCGTGCCCGTGCCCTGGCTCCGAGGGACGTCGTCGCTGCGGCTGGGCGTGACCGAGGTGAGCCTGGTGGTGAGGACGGACACCCCGTGCGAAAGGCGGCGTCATGGGCGGCCTGGTGGTCAGTGGGAGTCGACGGCTCGGGGTCCGGCCTGGCCGCGGCCGAGGAGGCGGCAAGGGAGGCCCGGTGGCGAGGGGCCGCACTCCGGGTGGTGCACGCGTTCATCCGGCCCCGGATGCGGGTGCCGCTGGGCCCGTCGTCGTACGGGCCGCCCGAGGGCGGTCTGCGGAACCTGGCCGACCGTCTCGTGGCCGAGGCGGTCGAACGGGCCGTGGCCACGGCGCCCGAGGTGGAGGTCGGCTCCGTCGTGGTGCCGGGCGAGCCGTCGACCGTGCTCGAAGCGGAGTCCCGGGGGCGGAGCTGGTCGTCGTCGGTCCCCGGGGGACGGGCGGCTTCGTCGGGCTCATGGTGGGGTCGACCGCCGTGCATCTGGCCGCGCACGGCCGATGCCCCGTGCTGGTCGTGCGGGAGGGTTCCCGCCCCGGTGGTCCCGTGGTCGTGGGTGTCGACGGATCTCCCGCGGGCGAGGCGGCGGTCGACTTCGCCTTCGCGGAGGCCGCGTTGCGCGGGGCCTGGCGTGCTCGCCCTCCACGCCTGGACGCCGTGGAATGCGCCGTTGCCCCCTTCGCAGGACCCATCGATGCACTACGCGAACCCGCCGGGCGCGGTCACCGAGGCGGAGGAACGTCTGCTGGCCGAGGCACTGGCGGGGCGGCGGGAGACGTACCCGGGTGTCCCGGTCGAGCGCAGGCTCGTGCGCGGCGACACGCGGAAGGCACTCATCGAGGCGAGCGGTTCGGCCCGGATCCTGGTGGTCGGCGCCCGGGGGCGCGGGGGATTCAAGGGGCTGCTGCTGGGATCGGTGAGCCAGGCCATGCTCCACCACGCGCGCTGTCCCGTCGTGGTCGTACGCGGGGGCGGCGGCGTCTGAGGCGGCTCGAGGCGGCGGACCACCGCACGCCCGGGCCGGCCGTACCCGCCCCGCACCCCCCGCGACGCGGGTCCCCACCTGCGTACCAGGGACGCTGCGGTGCTGCGTACCGGGGACCACAGCGCACCCGGCCGTCGGTCCGGGCGTCCGTGGCAGGGACTCCGGCGCAGTGACGCCGGGGCGCCGGCGACGCACCTCCGCCGACGGGCTCTGGCGGCCGTCGAGCCGTGCCGCGCCGACGAGTTGCGGATTGCTTTGAACACTCCGTGCCGTGCGTCCGTATGGAAATCAGCGGGTCCCCCACAGCCGTTCGCGTCCACGCGCGAACCGGCAGAGACGCACAGGAGTTCCATTGAGAAGAAGTGCACGCAGACGCTCAACGGGCGGCAGGCGAGTAGTGGCGGCCTCCATCGCGCTCATGCTGGGCGGGGGCGGGCTGATCGCGGTCAACACCTACGCCTCGGCGGGCGAGGGGTGGGGGCAGTCGCAGAACCAGACCCTCGGAGCCGGCGCCGCCGCGTCCACCATCAAGTGTCCCGAGGTCGCCAACGGGCTCTCGGAGGTGCCGGACGCGGCGCGGCCCGAGGTCGACAAGGAACTGGCCGCGATGGACAGCCAGATCACGGAGGCCTACCAGCGGTTCGCCGAGCAGAAGGAACAGGTCGCGCAGGACCCGAAGTTCGCCGAGAACGCGGTCCTCGGTCCGCTGGAGGACAAGCGGACGGCGAGCCTCGACCGCATTTCGACGGCGATCGACCGGGCGGGCGAGCGCCCGGAGGGCCTCGAGTCCATGGCGGCCTGCGAGTTGCAGCAGGACGACGCCGACAACGGCGGCCAGGACGGCGGCGACCAGGGCGACGGTCAGGACCAGGGCCAGGACGGCGGCCAGGACGGCGGCGACCAGGGCCAGGACGGCGGCGACCAGGGCGACGGCAACGGCGGTCAGGCCGGCAACGGCCCGGAGCAGTCCGACTTCGTCGACATCCAGTCCGTCCAGCCGAACGTCAGCAACCCGCCCGCTCAGCAGAACGCGTCCCGGGGCACGTTCGCGACCGACTGCGGTGTGAACGAGAACGGCAAGTTCAACCCGGACAACGTCATCGTCGCGCCCGGTGTCGCCAACGGCGCCCACCACATGCACGACTACGTGGGCAACCAGGCCAACGACGCCTTCGCCAGCGACGACGACCTCGCCAACGGCCAGACGACCTGCGTGGACCAGGGCGACAAGTCGACGTACTACTGGCCGGTGCTGCGGCTGCAGAACGGGCAGCAGGAGAACGACGCCAACGCGGACGGCGGAGGCAAGGACCAGAACGTCGGCGAGATCCAGACGCCGTCGCAGGTCACGCTGAACTTCGTCGGCAGCCCGGTGTCCAAGGTGACGGCGATGCCGCGGTTCCTGCGGATCATCACCGGCGACGCCAAGGCGTTCGTCAACGGCAACGCGAACGCGAACGCGTCGTGGAGCTGCACCGGCTTCGAGGACCGTCAGCTGAAGGACAAGTACCCGATCTGCCCCGAGGGCAGCCAGGTGGTGCGCTCGTTCAAGTTCCAGAGCTGCTGGGACGGCCAGAACACCGACAGCGCCAACCACCGCACCCACGTCGCCTTCGCCGAGGCCAACGGCGCCTGCCCCAACGGCTTCCAGGCGATTCCGCAGCTCGTGCAGCGCATCGTGTACGACGTGCCGCCGCCGGTCTTCGACGGGGCCAACCCGAGCGTCTTCGCGGTCGACTCCTTCCCGGAGCAGCTGCACAAGCCCGTCACCGACCACGGCGACTTCATCAACGTCTTCGACGAGAACCTGATGGATGAGCTTGTGGGCTGCATCAACGAGGGTCGCGAGTGCGGTCCCGGCGATGCCGGCGCACCTCCTGCCGACGGCGGTGACGACGGCGGCAACGGCGGTGACGACGGCGGCAACGGCGGGAACGGCGGCGGTGAAGGGAACGGCGGCAACGACGGCGGGGAGAACCCCGGCGACCCGGCTCCACCGAACGACGGTGCGACGGGTGGGCAGGATGCGCCGGACGAGCCGCAGAACCCGGGCGGGGACAACCCGCCGGCCGACGGGGGAGCGGGCGGTCAGGACGCACCCGGTGGCGACGACAAGCCGGGCGCGGCCGCCGGTCAGGACGGTGCCGGTCAGGACGACGGTGCGGGTCAGGACGGTTCCGGCGCGGGTGACGACGGCTCCGGCGGGCAGAACGCCCCGGAGGGCGGCGGTGACGTGAAGGAGCCCGAGGTCCTGGCTGGTTCGTCCGCCGGGTCGAACGGCTCGGCGCAGGCCGGTGCGGGCGACGGGAAGCCCGCCGCCCAGGCCACGAAGGCCGGCGAGAACGCTCCCGAGCCCAACGGCGGCGGTCAGCCCGTGGCCGCCGGTCAGGGGGGCGGGCTTGCCGAAACGGGTGCGCAGCTGTGGCCGTCCGCGGCCGGGGCCGTGCTGCTCGTCGCGGGTGTCCTGCTGCTCCGCACGCGTCGTCCGCAGCGTGCGGCGGCACGTCGCCACTGACGCGGCTCCGTGCAACGCATCCTGGCCGGTCCCGTCTCGACGGGGCCGGCCAGGTCGTTGTGGGCCCTGGCTCGTTGGGGGAGCCGAGGTCGTCCGGCCCCCTGCCCGCCGGGCGGCGTGCTCAGCGCCGGGGAGCGGGCGCCGGCATCGGGTCGTTCGACGTGACGGTGAACAGACCGCCGTCGGGGTCGCGGAGGGTGATCCAGTCCTCCGCGCCGGCCGGCCGGGTCGGCGCGACGACCCGGCCGCCGAGCCCGACGGCCGTCCGTGCGGCGACGTCCACGTCGGGGACGTAGAAGTACACGTGCCAGCGAGGGCGGATGTGCGGGTCGGGAGCCTCGCCGATCGCGCCGCCGGTGATCCGGGCGACCACGTCCCCCTGGTGGCGCAGGACGACATGGTCGTCCTCGTAGGCCACCTGGCAGCAACCGGGCTGTGCGCAGGCCCAGTCCAGCACCTCGGCGTAGAAGATCGCGGACTCGAACGCGTCGCGGGTGCGCAGCTCCAGCCAGGCGGGCGCCTTGTCGGTGCCCATGCTCCAGTCGGGGATGGCCTTGCCCTGCCAGATGCCGAAAACGGCGCCGTCGCGGTCCGCGGCCAGCGCCGCCCGCCCGGTGCCGAAGCTGAGCGGGCCCACGGCCACCGTGGCGCTGCGCTCGTGAATGCGTGCCGCTGTCGCGTCCGCGTCGTCCACCGCGAAGTACGGGGTCCACGCCACGGCGACGGCGAGGCTGTCCGCGAGCGCCCCGATCCCGGCGACGGGAGTGCCGTCGAGGAATCCGACGGCGAACTCCTCGCCGAGCCGGGTGGGCCGGAACGCCCACCCGAGCACCTCCGCATAGAACTCCTCCGCCGCCGGCAGATCACGAGCCATGAGGCTCACCCAGCAGGGGGCGCCGAACAGCGCATGACTTGACGTAGACACGACAGCCGCCCATCTCCACGTCCCGCGAGCCCGGACACGCGGGACCCGGAACTCTCACGCTACTCCGGTCACCCGCCACCCGCCGGACCGCGTCACCCCGAGTGACCGGTGCTCATGAGGCCGTGAGCTCGGTCGCCAAGAGGTCCCCGGCCTCGAGAGGGTGCGCGGCGCCGGCCGTCCCGCGTGACCACGCCGGGTGCGTGGGAAGCGCCCGTGCGGGTACCCGGGCGAGCGTAAGGCCGCCCGTTCCGGGGCGGGGCGACGCGGAGCCCCGGGCGGACGCCCCGCAGGCGCCCCGGACGGAGTCCCGCGTCGGGGACGGCGTCCCTCCCGCGGGCGGAGTCCGGGATCCGAGTCCGGGATCGACGTCACGGACCACAGACCCGGACCGACTCCCGAAGGTGAGCATGCCCGAGCTGCCGGACGTCGAGGGCTTCCGTGAGGTGCTGAGCTCCTGCGGCCGCGGCCGCAGGGTGACGCGTGTGGAGGTGCGGGACCCCGGGGTCCTCCGCGGGGTCACCGTGCGGCGGCTGCGGACGGAGGTCGAGGGCGAGCGGTTCGGGGAGCCCCGGCGGCACGGCAAGTGGCTGATCGCCCCCACGGACGACGGTCCCGCGCTCGTCTGGCACTTCGGTATGACGGGAGCCCTGCTGTGCACCCCGGCGGACGAGCCCCTCGACCGGCACGACCGCGTGGTGCTGACGCTGGACGACGAACGGCAGTTGCGCTACCGCGACCAGCGCAAGCTCCAGGGCGTCCAGCTCGCCGGGACCGAGGCGGCCGTGGGGCACATCCTCGCCGACCTCGGACCCGACGCGCTGTCCGTCTCCCGTGAGGAGTTCCGCGAGCTGCTGGACGAGCGGCGGGGTGCCGTGAAGAACGTCCTGATGGACCAGTCCGTCCTCGCCGGCCTGGGCAATCTGCTGAGCGACGAGATCCTGTGGCGCGCCGGTGTGGCCCCGGACAGCGCCGCCGGGGAGCTGACCGAGGAGGAGACGCGGAGCCTGTACGCGGCCCTGCGCCGGGTCCTCGCGTCGTCCGTGCGCGTCGCACGCGTACCTCCCAGGCGTACCTGGCTCACGGGCCGGCGGGAGGACCCCGACCCCCGCTGCCCGCGCTGCGAAGGACCGCTGCGCTCCCGCCGCTTCTCGGGCCGCCGCACCCTGTGGTGCCCGCACTGCCAGAGCCGGTCCCACCGTGCGGAACGCGATATTCATCCCGGAAAAGAGGGGTAGGCGTGCTGCATGGCGGAACCGCCGTCGCGGCCGGTGCCGTACGTGCCACCGCGCGGGCCGGCGTCCCACGGCCCGGAGCGCGGTGGGGTTCGTGGAGGGCCGGAAGCGGGCCCGCAGCTGGACCGGGGCGTACGAGCGGCGCTGACGCGTCATCGGCGGAAGGGAGAGCGGACATGGACCAGTCGACGGGGAGCCGGGGCGGCGGACGCCGGCTGCACCTCGCCGGTACCGGGATCGCCCCACCGGGCGGCGAAGCCGGCGCGCACGCCGGCGCCCGTCCGGCTTCCGGCCGTGCCGAGGCACTGCCGGAGGACCACACCCAGGCCATCCTGGAGACCACGAAGCAGGTGGCCGCCCTGCTGAAGGCCTCCGGGTACCCGTTCGCCCTGGCCGGAAGCGTCGCCGCGCACGCCCACGGGGTGGCGGCCGGATTCCAGCACGACACGGACTTCTGCGTTCGGCGGGAGGACGTCGACGGAGTGGTCCAGGCACTGCGGGACGGCGGCGTGGAGATCGTCGCCGCTCCCGAGGACTGGCTGGTCAAGGCACGGTCGGGCGGCGAGGAGATCGACGTGATCTTCGAGCTGGCCGGCGGGCCGGTCACCGGCGCCATGCTGGAGCGCGCGCCGGTGCTGGCCGTCGACTCGGTGCGGATGCCGGTCCTGGCCCCGTACGACCTCCTCAGCAGCCTCCTCTGGGCCCTGTCCGAGCACCACTGCGACTTCGCGCCGCTGCTGACCATCGCCCGGACGCTGCGGGAGCTCATCGACTGGGACGCCCTGCGGGCGGAGCACCGGTCGAATCCGCTGCCGGACGCGTTCCTGTACCTGCTCGAACGCCTCGACGTCATCGACCCGCGGGAACCGAGGGAGGCCGGACCGTGAAACCCACCGACACCGGTGAGGGCGCCTACCGCGTCGCGCGCATCCGTGAGCGCCTGGCCGGGGACGACATCGCCGAACTGGGGGTCCGCGTCGAGGAACGCGGCGGCGCCGTGCTGCTCACCGGCACCGTCTCCTCGCCCGAACAGCGCGACGGCGTCCTGCGCGCCGTGGCCGACGAACTGGGTGACGACACTCCCGTACGCTCCGACCTCGTCGTCGCCTCCACCGCCGCCCCCGACGCCCACGAGGACCTGCCGTGATCCGGATCGCGGCCGTCGGCGACATCCATCTCGGCGAGGACGGCCGGGGCCGGCTGCGCCCCGCCTTCGACACCCTCCAGGACTGCGCGGACGTCTTCCTGCTCGCCGGGGACCTCACCCGGCACGGCACCGTGGCCGAGGCCGAGGTCGTCGCCGCCGAGGTGGCCGGGCTGTCCGTGCCGGTCGTGGGCGTCCTCGGCAACCACGACTACCACAGCGACCGCGAGGCGGAGATCACGGCCGTGCTCGGCGACGCCGGGGTCACCGTCCTGGAGGGCGACTCCACCGTCCTCGACATCGACGGCACGAAGGTCGGCGTCGCGGGGACGAAGGGCTTCTGCGGCGGCTACGCGGGCCGCAGCGCCGGGGAGTTCGGCGAACCGCTGATGAAGGAATTCGTCCGTTACACCCGGCGCTGCGCCACGGACCTGCGCCGGTCGCTGGAGCACCTGGCAGCGGAGGGCACCGACGTCCGCATCGCGCTGACGCACTTCTCGCCCGTTCCCGACACCCTCGCCGGGGAGCCGCCGGAGATCTATCCGTTCCTCGGCAGCTATCTGCTGGCCGAGGCGGTCGACGAGGGCGGCGCGGACCTGGCCGTGCACGGTCATGCCCACCTCGGCGTCGAACACGGGATGACGGAGGGCGGGGTGCGCGTGCGCAATGTGGCGCAGCCGGTGATCGGGCGCGCCTTCGCCGTCTACGACCTGCAGGTGCCGTGACCGCACCTGCGCTCCGGCGGATCCGCGGACCCTTGGACCGGGAGAAGCCGGGCAGGAGCCGCACATGACGGTGAACAGCCCCGACCCCGATCCGCGTGCCGCGGCCGCACCCGATCCGGATGGCGCGCTGCCGCCGGGCGGGCACCCGTCCGGCCCGGGCGCGTTCCCGGCAACGGCCTCGGACGCGTCCTCGGGCACGGAACCGCGCGAACGCCGTCCGACCCGCCCGGCTCACCCGGCCGGCCCGACTCGCCCGACCCGGCCGCGCGGCTGGGCCAGGGGCCCGCTCGTGGCCGTCTGCGCGCTCGTCCTGCTGGTCGCCGCGTTCTTCGTGGCGTACGCACTCGTCCTGATGCTCTGACACGGCGCCGGACGCTCTCCGGGCCGACCGGCGTGCCGACCCGGCTGACGCGGCCCCCTGCCGTCGGGTGACTGCGCGTTGACATCCGGGGTACCCGCCGTGCCCAGGAAGTCCCGACGAAGGGGAGGGGAAATGGCGGTTCCCAAGACGGCGGTGCTCGCCCTCGACTGCGCCGAGCCGGAGGCGCTCGCGGAGTTCTACGCCGCGCTGCTCGGCGCCGAGGTGCGGAGGACGTCCGACCCCGATCTCATCGAGGTCGCCGGCCAGGACGGTTCGGTGCTGGGCTTCCGGCGCGACCACGGCCTGGCGCCCCCGAGCTGGCCCCGCCCCGAGGACGCCCAGCAGGCCCATCTGCTGATCCTGGTGTCTCCGGGGGACCTGGACGAGGCGGAGCGTGAGGCCGTGAGCCTCGGGGCCACCCCGATGGACGTGACGGGCCGGGGAACCCCTCGCGAGGCCCGGCTGATGTCCGACCCCGCCGGCCACTCCTTCCTGCTGCGGGCTCGCAAGTAGTCCCCGGCCCGGGCCCCCGGAGGCGGTAGTTCCGCCGGCACCGGGTACGCGTCGGACGTGCCTGTCGTGCGGCGCACCACCCTCCGCACGGCTTCCGACGAGAGGAGCGCAGTCATGAGCAGGGTGAGGGAATCCGTCGAGGTCGACGTCCCCGTCAGCACCGCGTACAACCAGTGGACGCAGTTCGAGGAGTTCCCGAACTTCATGGAGGGCGTCGAGGAGGTCAGGCAGCTGGACGACCGCCACAACCACTGGACCACCAGGATCGGCGGCGTCCACCGGGAGTTCGACACCGAGATCGTCGACCAGCTTCCCGACGAGCGCATCACCTGGCGCACCACCGGTGGCGACACGAGGCAGAAGGGGACGGTCAGCTTCCAGCGTCTGGACGACGCGCACACGCGTGTCGAGTTGGTGATGGACGTCGAACCGACCGGAGCCGCCGAGAAGACCGCGGCCATGACCGGCCTGATCGACCGGCGGGTGAAGGACGACATGCGTCGGTTCAAGGACTACATCGAGGGCCGGGGCGACGAGTCCGGGGCCTGGCGGGGACGCATCCGGCCCACGACCTGACGCCGGCTCGGTGCTCCGGCCGCGGGGCGGTGCACGCGACCCCGCGGCACCGGCTTCGTGGCCGGTGCCCGTGCCCCGGACACCGGCGGCACCCGCTCCCCGGCCTGGCGGGGACGCATCCGGCCCACCCCGCACGCGCCGCGGACACCGGCGGCACGCGGTACGGCCGCGACCGTCCGGGGGCGCGCCCGGTACGGCCGCGCCTGTGGGGCCGCCGCCCGACAGGCGCGGTGCCGGTGCCGGTCACCGCTCCCGGCCGACCGCGCGCACCACGGCCGCCTCCTGCCTGCTCGGCCGACCGCGCGGACTGCGGCCGCCCGGTGGCCCGGGCTCCCGGCTCACCCCGCCCCGGAAGGCGGCTCGAACGCCAGGGCGCGTGCCAGCGCCGCCTCGATCTGCGCGACCCTCGTGTGCCCGGGGCCGATCACGGCGTAGCGCCACGACCGGCCGTCGGCAGGGGCGTCCCCGTACAGGACCACCCCCTCGCCCCGGCCGGGACGCCAGTCCAGCCCCTCGGCCCGCAGCCGCCGCAGTGCGTCGGTGAATCCGTGCGCCGAGGGTGTCCGCCCCGCGGCGACCAGCCATGTGCGGTCCCGGCACCCGGCCGCGCGGGCGAGCCGTTCGACCATCGCCCCCGGGGTGGTGGTGGCGGTCCGGCGGACGTTGCTCTCCGTCGCGTACAGCGAACCGTCGGCGGTGACGACGGCGTCCAGCCCGTACGGTCCCGCGTAGTCCCTGTCCGCCAGATACGTCCCGAGGTCCGTGCCCCACCGCTCCAGCTCGCGTACGGTGCCTCGCGCGACGCCGCGGAGGGGCGAGACATAGCCGGTGTACGAACCGGCCGTCGTGCGCATCTCCCCGCTGTGGACCACCCTGGGTGCGGCGCCCGGGCGGGCGAGCAGTTGGACGCTGACGGACCGTGCGACGTCCAGGCACCGCTCCACCACCCAGGAGCCCGGCGCCCGGTCCGCGAGCGGGCCGAGGACCGGGGCGGCGCGGGAGAGGAACACGAGCCCGCAGCCGCCCGCCGAACGGTCCGGTTTGACCACCACCCGCTCGTAGCGACCCAGCATCGCCCGCACCGTCCCGCTCAGCCCTTCACCCGTGCAGACCCGCCCGGGCGGAACCCGGATTCCCAGCTCCCCGGCGACGGCACGGAACCCGGCCTTCGTGTTGAGCCGGTACGCCGTGTCCACGGCGCTCGCGCCCACCCCCGCCGGCCCGTACGGAGCGATCCGCAGTCCCAGACGCGATGCGAGGGCGACCGTGGACCTGTCCAGTGCGACGGGCAGCAGCCGTGCCCCCGGACGTTCGGTGGCAAGGGCGCCGAGCCGTTCCGTCAGCCCGGCCCGCTCGACCGCTTCCGCCATGGTCGTCCCGGGCGTCCACGGCACCGTGACCACCGTGACGGCCCCCGGCGGGACGTCCAGCAGCCCGCAGGCGTGGTCCAGGAAGGCCGGGCCCGGCGCGACGGGGGTGACCAGCACGTCACCGGGCCGCATGAGCCAGACCTTCCGCGGCGCCTGCTCGGCCCACCGCTCCAGGACACCGTGGGCCGGCAGGTCGACGGCCAGGTCCGAGAAGAAGTTGGCCCAGACGATCAGCGGGGCGGAGTGCTCCACGCCGCGATGCCTACCCCGAGAGGCCGACCGCCTATCGGGCGGGCGAGCAAGGTGGGACAGGCCCAACAGGCGGGCGGGCCGGAGGAGCGAAGTCAGGGACAGTGGGTACACGTGAGTCATGAGTGACACAGCGACCGACCTCATCAGGGCGCCGGCGCTGCCGAAGCCGCGGGGCACGCTCTCCGAGGCGGTCGTCGGCCGTCTCACCGAGGGAACGCCGCTGCCCGCGGCCCCGGTCGCGGCCGGAGCGGACCCCTACGGCGACGATCTCCAGCTCGCCCTCTACATCTGCTACGAACTCCACTACCGCGGTTTCGCAGGGGTGGACCCGGACCTGGAGTGGGAGCCGGACCTGCTCGGCCTGCGGCGCGCCCTGGAGAACCGCTTCCTGGGAGCCCTGCGGAGCGACGCCACCCGCCACCGGACCGTGGACGAGGCCGTGGCGGGGCTGCTGGTCGAGCCGGTCCACGGCACCTCGGCGTCGCACTACCTGCGGCGCGAGGGCGAGCTGTGGCAGCTGCGGGAGCTCGCGGCCCAGCGGTCCCTGTACCAC
Organism: Streptomyces sp. HUAS CB01; assembly: GCF_030406905.1. Taxonomy (NCBI): domain Bacteria; kingdom Bacillati; phylum Actinomycetota; class Actinomycetes; order Kitasatosporales; family Streptomycetaceae; genus Streptomyces; species Streptomyces chengbuensis. Next base: position 789,343 of record NZ_CP129137.1, on the reverse strand, counting down.
CTCAAGGAGGCCGACCCCCACGCGTGGGTGCTGCCGAGGCTGTGGGGGCGGGCCAAGGCGGGGATGGCCGCCGTGGAGTTCGACGAGTACGGCGGCGGCCGGGCGGACCGGATCCATGCCCGGCTCTTCGCCGCGCTCATGGCGGACCTGGGCCTGGACACCGCGTACGGCCGCTACCTCGACCCGGCGCCCGCACCGATGCTGGCGGCGGTGAACCTCATGTCGCTGTTCGGGCTCCACCGCGCGCTCCGCGGCTGTCTGGTCGGCCATTTCGCGACCGTCGAGATCACGTCGTCCCCGGCGTCACGGCGGATGGCCGAGGCGATGCGCCGCACCGGGGCGGGGGCCGCGGCCGAGTTCTTCTACGACGAGCACGTGGAGGCGGACGCCGTCCACGAGCAGGTGGTGCGGCGCGAGGTCATCGCCGGCCTGCTCGAGGAGGAGCCCTCCCTGGAGGCCGACGTCGCGTTCGGCATCGACGCCACCGTGCACCTGGACGAGCGGCTGGAGCGTCATCTGCTCGCCGCCTGGCGGGAGGGACGCACCTCGCTCAGGGGTGAGGGTCTCGCCGCCCCAGCTGCCCAGGGTCTCTGAATGGGTGCGAGCGCCACGATGATTGGGCCAATATGACGGGGTATGCGTCATATGTGACGCTGATCATCTTGCCCGGTGTGTACGCACCGCAGGACGACACGGACCTCCTCGCCGAGGCCCTGCGCCGCGAGGCGCTCCCGCCGAGGGCCAGCGTTCTCGACGTGGGCACCGGGACCGGCGCCCTGGCGGTCGCGGCGGCGAAGCGCGGCGCCAGTGTCGTCGCCGTGGACATCTCCCGGCCGGCGGTGTGGACGGCGCGCCTCAACGCCCTGCTCGCCAGGACGCCGGTGCGGGTGATCCGTGGTGATCTGACCGCCCCCGTCGCGGGCCGCACCTTCGACCTCGTCCTCGCCAACCCGCCGTACGTACCCAGCCCGAACCCGCCGGCCCGGGGCGCTGCGCGTGCCTGGGACGCGGGGCACGACGGACGGCTGGTCCTGGACCGCATCTGCGGTGAGGTGCCCCGGCTGCTGCGGCCGGGCGGGGTGCTGCTCGTCGTGCACTCGGTGCTGAGCGGGGAGGGATCCACACTGGCACGGCTTCGGTCGGCGGGACTCAAGGCGGAGATCACGGACCGCCGCCAGGTGGCTCTGGGGCCCGTTCTGCGGTCGAGGCGGTCCTGGCTCTGCGGTCGGGGCCTGCTGAGTCCGGGCGGTCAGAAGGAAGAGCTGGTGGTCATCCGTGCCGAACGAACCCGCTGAGAAACCGCGCCGCATCACCGTGCGGACCGATGGCCCCGTACTCGTCGAGGGCCCGGTCGAGATCCTCCTGGAGGACGGGACCGTCGTCTCCTCGGACCGCTTCTGTGTGGCCCTGTGCACATGCCGGAGAAGCCTGCGTTTCCCGTGGTGCGACACCAGTCATCGGCGGCGGGCCCGCGACTGAGGGGGCAGGTGCGCCGCTCGCCACAGGGCGCGCATGCGGCCGGACACCCGGCGCACTGCCTCGGGTCGCCGGACGGCAGCCCGAGTGCCCGTCGTTCCGGGGCGCCGGTCGGTACGCCGCGAGCCTGCCGTTCCGGGCTCCGGGGTACGCCGTGTCTCCGTCGTTCTCAGGCCGCGGGGCGGCACACCGCGTCCCGGTCGTCCCGTCCGGCGAGTTCCTCCCGTCCGAGCCGTTCCTCCCGCTCGCCGCGGGCGGGCCCGAGCAGCGTCCGCAGCTCCTGCTCGCCGAGCCCGCCCCACACGCCGAACCGCTCACGGGTCTCCAGCGCGTGACTGAGACAGGCCGTGCGCACCGGGCAGCGGCCGCACACACGCTTGGCCTTCCTCTCCCGTTCCTCCCGAGCCTCGCCGCGCTCGTTGGCCGGGTGGAAGAACAGGCTGCTGTCGGCGCCTCGGCAGGCGGCACGCAGCTGCCAGTCCCAGTGGTGGTGCGCGGCGCCGGGCAGACGCGACACATCCGTCATCGGACGTCCTTTCCCTCGGGTGTCGTCCCCGGGTACCCCGCGCCCGTCGCGCCAAGCGGAGCGCCGTGCACGTCGCGCGCACGGCGCTTCCGCCCGCTTCGACAGGCGGGACGCGCCGGGTCGCACGCACCATGGGAACGTGGACAGACCGCGTCCGGAACCGGAAGAGAGCGTGGCGGAGCGGCCGGGGCTGGACCGGGCCGGGCTGCTCGCCCGGCAGCTGCACGAGGCCCTGGCCTCGGCCGGGCGCAGCGTCGCGGTCGCCGAGTCGCTGACCGCGGGCCGCCTCGGGTCGGTGCTGGCGGACGCGCCCGGTGCGTCCGGGACCTTCCGCGGCGGCGTGACCGCCTACGCGACCGAGGTCAAGGCGTCGGTGCTCGGCGTGGACCCACGGTTGCTCGAGGACGAGGGAGCCGTGCACGAGGAGGTCGCCGCACAGATGGCCCAGGGGGTACGGAGGCTGATGGGCGCCTCGTACGGCCTGGCCACGACCGGTGTGGCGGGTCCCGCCGATCAGGACGGACGCCCCGTCGGCACCCTGTTCGTCGCCGTGTGCGGGCCGGAGGGGACCGTGGTGGACGCTCCCCACACCGGCAGCGGCCGCAGCCGGGAAGCCATCCGGTCGGCGGCGGTGCTCGCGGCCCTGGAACTGTTCCACGGCCATCTGCGCCCGCCGGGCGCCGCCCGAGCCTGACGACGCCCGCGCCCGACCGGCCCGGATCCACGGCACTCCACGACCGGCCCGGATCCGCGCCCCCGCGGGCAGAAGGCCGGCGCTCTCCCCTCCGTGCCGATCTGGAAAACGGAGCGAATCGGGGCATAGCGGAAGGTGGGCCGGGTACCCGCACCGATGCACCACACCTCGGCTGGAAGGCGCCAGAGATGAACGGGACGACGCAGCACGGGACGGGAGGAACCGGAGGACTGCGGGTCGTGGTCGTCGGGGCGACGGGCAACGCCGGGACGAGCGTGGTGGAGGCGCTCTCGGGGTGCCCGGGCGTGGCCTCGGTGCTCGGACTGGCCCGCCGGATCCCCGACTGGCGGCCGGAGGGCACCACCTGGGCGGCCGCCGACATCGATCCCGGCGGGACCGATCTCGTCCCGCTCCTCACCGGCGCCGACGCCGTGGTCCATCTGGCCTGGAAGTTCCAGCCCACCCACGACCCCGTGACGACCTGGCGGACGAACGTGCTCGGCGGCATCCGCGTGTTCGACGCGGCGGCCGCGGCCGGAGTTCCGGCGTTGGTCCACGCCTCCTCGGTCGGGGCGTACTCACCGGGTCCCAAGGCCAGTGCGGTGGACGAGAGCTGGCCCACCCACGGCTGGCCCCAGGCGGCGTACTGCCGCGAGAAGGCGTACCTGGAGCGCTACCTGGACGCCTACGAGTACCGGAATCCCGCGACACGGGTCGTACGCATGCGACCGGGTTTCCTGTTCAAGCGGGAGTCCGCCTCCCAGCAGCGCCGGCTGTTCGCGGGCCGGCTCCTGCCGGCGCAGCTCGTGCGCCCGTCGCTCGTCCCCGCTGTGCCGGATCTGCCCGGGCTCACCTTCCAGGCACTGCACACCGACGACGCCGCGACCGCCTATCGGGAGGCGGTCGTCCGTCCCGTCCGGGGCGCCTTCAACCTCGCCGCGGACCCGCCGCTGGACGCGGCCGGCCTCGCCGCGATCCTGGAGGCGCGACCACTGCGGCTCCCGCTGTCGCCGGTGCGGGCCGCGCTGTCCGCGGCCTGGCGGCTGAGGCTGGTCCCCGCCTCGCCCGATCTCTTCGACGCGGTGCTGCGGCTGCCCCTGATGGACTGTTCGCGCGCCCGGGACGAACTCGGCTGGAGCCCGCGCCGTACGGCCGTCGAGGCGGTACGGGAATTCCTCGACGGGCTGCGCAGTCAGGCCGGGATGGACACCGCCCCCCTGGCGGCGTGAACCACGGGCACAGCCGCGCCGGTTGACGCCTCCCGCCGGGGCGGGCGCCGAAGGACCTCCCGACCCGGAACCGCCGGTTCGGCTCTCCCACGGAACGGCCCTCCGGCAGGAGGCCGCGGATGCCGCGGACTGCACGGACTCAGTCCTCCAGCAGGACGACTTCCAGTGTGCGGGGCCCGTGGACGCCCTCCACCCGGTCCAGTTCGATGTCGCTGGTCGCCGACGGCCCGCTGATCCAGGTCAGCGGACGCGTCGGGTCGAGCCGCTCCAGCCCCTGGGGCACCGAGTCGACGACCTGCTCCGGAACCCGCACCACGCAGATGTGATGGTCCGGCACCAGGGTGATCCGCCGACGGCCCTGCCCGCGGCCGCCGTCCAGCACGATCGTCCCCGTCTCGGCGACGGCGACCGTGCAACCGGTCAGCACGCTGTCCACGGCGTCCAGTTCGGCGGCCGTCGTCCGCGGGTCGTCCGGGCACAGCCGGACGCCCGCCGCGCCCGCCACGGCCGTCCACCGCTCCGGCAGTCCGTCCGGCACCAGCACGGTGCGGGCCCCGCGTGCGGTCAGCAGCGCGGCGACGAGGTCCGGCAGCCCGGCGGTGGACGCCCGGTGCACCAGCGCCCGGTAGTCCGCCAGGTTCCGGGCCAGCAGGTCCGCGGTCGCGGCCGGGGTGCGCTCCCCGTGGACGCGCAGATGGTCCCGGGGGACCGGCACGTCCTCGGGCCGCTCCTCGCGGGGTACGTCCGTCAGTGCGCGCCGTACCCGGCCGAGCACCGTCTCCCTGTCGCTCACGCCGGGCTCCTTCCGCCGCGTGTGCGCGCCCACCAGTCGCGGAACGACTCCGCGGGCACCTCCGGGAGCTCCCGGGTGTCGGTCCAGGCCCTCCCCGGTCCCGGCAGCCGGCGCGGATGCAGCCGGCGGGTGCGGGAGGCGAGGCGCTGGGCGGTGCGCAGCGCCCTCGGGTGGTCCAGCGTCCAGCGTGCCGCGCGCATCGCCGCACGCTCGGCCGCGTGTCCCTTCGCCGGGCGGATGACGACCCTCCTGCCGTCGCGGGTCACCGGGCCGCCCTCGACGACCCGCTCGCGCAGATGGACGAGGACCTCCGGGATGTCGATGGCGACCGGGCACACCTCGTAGCAGGCGCCGCACAGCGACGAGGCGTAGGGGAGCGAGGCGTCCAGCTCGCTGCCGGTGCCGCGCAGTTGGGGTGTGAGGATCGCGCCGATCGGGCCGGGGTAGGCGGATCCGTACGCGTGCCCGCCGGCCCGCTCGTACACCGGACACACGTTCAGACAGGCCGAGCAGCGGATGCAGCGCAGCGCCTGGCGCCCCACCGTGTCGGCGAGCGTGTCGCTGCGGCCGTTGTCCAGGAGGACCAGATGGAAGGCGCGCGGGCCGTCGCCGTCGGTCGTACCGGTCCACATGCTGGTGTAGGGGTTCATGCGTTCGGCGGTGGAGGAACGGGGCAGCAGTTGGAGGAACACCTCCAGGTCGCGCCACGTGGGCACGACCTTCTCGATGCCGACGACCGAGATCAGCGTCTCCGGCAGCGTCAGGCACATCCGGCCGTTGCCCTCCGACTCGACGACCACGAGCGTGCCGGTCTCCGCGACCACGAAGTTGGCGCCCGAGACCGCCACCTTCGCCCGCAGGAACTTCTCCCGCAGGTGCAGCCGGGCGGCCTCCGCCAGTTCGGCCGGCCGGTCGGTGAGGCCGTCGGGCGCGGGCCGGCCCCAGTCGGCCATCCGCTCGCGGAAGATGTCGCGGATCTCGGAACGGTTGCGGTGGATCGCCGGGACCAGGATGTGCGAGGGGAGGTCGTCGCCCAACTGCACGATCAGCTCGGCGAGATCGGTCTCGCAGGCGGTGATCCCGGCCCGGGCCAGCGCCTCGTTGAGACCGATCTCCTGGGTCGCCATGGACTTGACCTTGAGAACCTCCGTCTCGCCGGTGGCGCGCACGAGGGCGGTGACGATCCGGTTCGCCGCGGCGGCGTCGGCGGCCCAGTGCACGGTGCCGCCAGCCGCCGTCACAGCGGTCTCGACCTGCTCCAGGTAGTGGTCCAGATGGCGCAGCGTCCGGTCCTTGATCGCGGCGCCCGCGGCCCGCAAGCGCCCCCAGTCCGCGAGCTCCGCGACCGCCTTGGCGCGCTTGTCGCGAACGGTGTGCGTGGCGTGGCGCAGATTGGCCCGGAGGGTGCTGTCGCGGGTGGCTGCGGCCGCCGCCGCGGGAAAGGCGGGCATCCCGAGATACGTGCCGCTCATCGGACGTGCTCTTCCGTGCTCGCCAGGATCTCGGCGATGTGGACGGGCCGCACCGGCGAGCCGAGCCGGGCGAGCGTTCCGCCGATGTGCGTCAGGCACGAGTTGTCGACCGTGCACACCGCCTCGGCACCGGTGGCGGTGATGTGGCGCGCCTTGTCCGCGCCCATGGCCGACGACACGGCGGCGTTCTTGACCGCGAAGGTGCCGCCGAAGCCGCAGCACTCCTCGGCGCCCTCCAGCTCCCGCAGTTCCAGCCCCTTGACGTGCTCCAGCAGCCGGCGCGGCCGGTCGCCGAGACCGAGCACGCGCAGCCCGTGGCAGGTCGGATGGTAGGTGACGGTGTGGGGGTAGTACGCCCCGACGTCCGTCACCCGGAGCACGTCGACCAGGAACTCCGTCAGTTCGTACGTCCGTGCGGCGGAGGCCGCGGCTGCTTCCGTGAGTTCCCGGCCGCGCCCTTCGGCGGCGGCCCTGGCGCCGACGCGGGGGTGGTTGTCGCGGACCATCGCCGCGCAGGAGCCGGACGGCGTGACGACGTAGTCGTAGCCGTCGAACGCGGCGGCGTGGCGCCGCACGAGGGGTTCGGTCTCGTGCCGGTAGCCGGTGTTGTACTGCGGCTGTCCGCAACAGGTCTGTTCCGGCGGGAAGTCCACCTCCACACCGAGGCGCTCCAGCAGCCGGACGACGGCCTGACCGGTGCGCGGGAAGAGCGTGTCGTTCACACACGTGACGAAGAGCGCTACCCGCATGGCCGTCCTTCCCGGCAACCGTTGCCCCCACAGTAACCCCGAGCCCCCGCACGGGCGGGGCGGAGCGGGATCCTCCGGGGCCGCCGGGTGTGGCCGGCACGGGAACTCCGGGGCCGCCGGGCCGCGCGGCACGGGCGTTCGCCGTGCACAGGCGTACCCGCGCCCGTCCGCCGGAGGGGCGCCGCCGGACGCGGCACGCCGCCACCCCGCCCCGGCGGGTCGCAGACCTCCGCCGGGGCCGGGACGGCTTCGTCCGGGGCTCAGCCCTCGACGACGCCCGACTTGGCGATGGTGATCTTCGCCTGGGTGGCACCGTTGCGCGAGCCCAGGGACTCGATCCGCTTCACGACGTCCATGCCCTCGACGACCTCGCCGAACACGACGTGCTTGTTGTCCAGCCAGTCGGTGACGATGGTCGTGATGAAGAACTGCGAGCCGTTGGTGTTCGGGCCCGCGTTGGCCATGGACAGCTGGCCGGGCTTGGTGTGCTTGATCTGGAAGTTCTCGTCGGCGAACTTCTCGCCGTAGATGCTCTTGCCGCCCGTGCCGTTGCCGGCCGTGAAGTCACCGCCCTGGAGCATGAAGTCGGGGATGACCCGGTGGAAGCCGGAGCCCTCGTAGCCGAAGCCGTGCTCACCGGTTGCGAGCTCACGGAAGTTCCGCGCGGTCTTGGGGACCACGTCGTCGAACAGCGTGAAGACGATCCGCCCGGCGGGCTCGTCGTTGATGGTGATGTCGAAGAAAACGTCGTTGCTCATGGGTCCCATGCTGTCATCCGTGCCCGTGGGAGTTCACACCAGACCCCTCCGGCCGGGCGCGTGTCCGCACCGGGCGCGTCCCGTTGCGGTACGTCACCACCACCCCGCTCACCTGTTCGTATGTGCGCTGAGGAGGTACGGAGGGGCCGGCCGCGCATCCGGTCCGATCGGTTGCGCAGGGTCAGCATCAGGCGGATTCTGGACCTGACGAAGCCGGCCGGTGAGGGCGTCATGGACAACGCGAGAAGGTCGACCGAGGACGCCGACTTCCGCGGACCGCTCGACGTCACGAGCGCCGCGACGTTCGTGCTCGACGAGCGCGACGTCGTCATCGGCTGGAGCCCTGCGGCGCAGGATCTCCTCGGCTACCGGACGGACGAGATCATCGGACGGCCGGTCACCGCGATCCTGCCGCCGGTCGGGACGCCCGCGCCCGGCGCCGCACCGGACCGCCGGGCGGCAGCCGGCCGGGCCGCCGGCGCGGAGGACAGCGCCCTGGTGCCTCCCTTTCCCGAGCACGAGGTGCACGCCGCCGTCCACCGCGACGGCCACCGGATGCAGCTCGTCACCGCCGTCTGCCTGCTCTCCGGGACGGGGCAGGTGGAGCGCGTCGTCGTGGCGGCCGACCGGGACCGGCTCAGGGAATGGGAGTCCCGGCTCGCCATGCTCCAGGGGCTGGCGACCGAGTCGCCCCTCGGGTTCGCCATATACGACACCGACCTCCGCCTCGTCTGGTGCAACGCCGCATCGGAGCGGGAGATCGGGCGCCCGCTGGCGGAGACCCGCGGCGAGCTGGCCGAAGAGCTCTACCCCAGGGGCAGGTTCGTGACCCCGGGGTACCCGGAGACGCTCCACGCGGTGATGCGCCAGGTGCTGGACACCGGGGAGCCGTTCCTCGATCTGCACTTCCGCGCCGAGCAGCCCAGCGACCCGGGCAAGGAGCACCTGTGGTCCTGCTCGTACTACCGCCTGCAGGACGCCGACGGCCGTGTGTTCGGCGTGTGCGAGGACGCCTTCGACATCTCCGACCGCTACGAGGCGCAGCGCCAGGTGAACCTGCTGGTCGAGGCGGGCCGCAGCGTCGGTACGACCCTGGACGTGCTCGTCACGGCCGGCGAACTCGCCGCGGTGGCCGTGCCGGAGTTCGCCGACCGCGTCGACGTGGACCTGGCCCCCGCCGTACTGGAGGGCGAGGTGCCGGGCGGCACGGGGCCCGGGGGGACCGATCTGCTCCGGGCCGCCTCCCGTTCGGCGGCCACGGCCCCCGGGGCCCCGGCCTCCGGGGCCGTGGACGGGACCGTGCCCGCCGCGGAGAGGGGCCGCCGCCCGCTGCCGGTGACCTACGCCGAGGACTCCCCCCAGCACCGCAGCCTCGCCTCGGGCGGTCTCGTGCTGGAGGACGACACCCTCGTCGTGCCCCTGCGCGCCGGGGGCGGTGTTCTGGGACTCGCCACGTTCGTACGCGACGGACGGCGGGGCTTCTTCGACCGCGGGGCCGTCGCCGTGGCGGACGAACTCGTCGCCCGCGCCGCGGTGTCCGTCGACAACGCCCGCCGCTACACCCGGGAGCGGAAGTCCGCGCTGGCTCTCCAGCGGCAGCTCCTGCCGCAGCACCTCCCGTCGAACTCGGCCGTCGACCTGGCGTACCGCTATCTGCCCACGGACGACCTCAGCGGGGTCGGCGGCGACTGGTTCGACGTCATCCCGCTGTCCGGGACGCGCGTCGGGCTGGTCGTCGGCGACGTGGTGGGGCACGGACTGCACGCGGCGGCCACCATGGGACGGCTGCGCACGACCGTCCGTGCGCTGGCGCCCCTGGACCTGCCGCCCGACGAACTCCTCAAGCGGCTCGACGACCTCGTGGGGCAGTCGGCCCAGGACAGCGCCGACGCGCTCGGCACGCTCACCGGCGACGACGACGTCGCGGCCGGCGCCACCTGCCTGTACGCCGTCTACGACCCCGTGTCGCGGCGCTGCACCATGGCCCGGGCCGGGCATCTGCCCCCGGCGGTCGTCGAGCCCGGAGGGCGCGTCAGCTTCCCGGACCTGCCCGCCGGGCCGCCGCTGGGACTCGGCGGGCTGCCGTTCGAGTGCCTGGAGATCGAGCTCCCCGTCGGGAGCCTGCTGGCGCTCTTCACGGACGGACTGGTCGAGGCCCGCGACCGCGACATCGACAAGGGGCTGGAGACCCTGGGGCACGTACTCGCCGAGGGCGCGGACTCCCTGGAGGAGCTGTGCGACCGGGCCATCTCCGAACTGCTGCCCGACGGCACCACCAACGACGACACCGCGCTGCTGCTGGTGCGGACCCGTGAACTCGACGACCGCAGGGTCGCCGTCTGGAGCCTGCCGGCGGAGCCGGTCGCCGCGGGCCGCGCCCGCGAGCTCGTGGCGAACCGGCTGCGCGACTGGGGGCTCGACGAGCTGGTCTTCACCACCGAACTGATCGCCAGCGAGCTGGTCACGAACGCGGTCAGATACGCCGAAGGGCCGCTGCACCTGCGGCTCATCCACGACCGCACCCTGGTGTGCGAGGTCGCGGACGCCGGGCACACCGCGCCCCACCTGCGGCACAGCGCCGACGACGACGAGGGCGGGCGGGGACTGTTCATCGTCGCCCAGCTCGTCCAGCGCTGGGGCACGCGGTACAGCAAGGACGGCAAGGCCATCTGGACGGAACAGGCCCTGCCGGCGTCCTCCCGCCCCAGGCCCGGCGTCGGCGACTCGGCCGGTCTCCCGGACGGCCCGGTCCTGGCCCGCTCCTGAGCGGTCGACTCCCTGCGTCACCCGCTCCTGCAGTCCCCGTGGCGCGTCAGTCCGCCCCGCCCCGGCCCCCGCCGAGCAGGGAACCGAGCCCGTGGCGGCTCTCCCCGAGGACGCGTTCGCAGGCAGCCGACTCCGAGGCCGTACCGAACGCCTCCGCGGCACGCGCTGCCGAACGGCGTGCGGACACCGCCGCGGCCGTGTCGGCGGCCACGAGTTCGGCGTTGATCGCCATGCCCGCCTGTGCGCCGGACGCCGCCGCCACGGCGACGCTCGCCATGAGGTCGGTGACGTTGCCCGCCACCCACACCCCCTCGACGCCCGTCGCCCCCCGCGCGTCGGACTCCACGTAACGGCCCACGCCCACGGGGTGTTCGACGGTCGTCACGCCGAGTCCGGAGAGCAGTTCCCCGCGCGCCTCGAAGCGCGGGCCCACGGCCAGTGCCCCGACCGGTACGCGCCGGCCCGACGCCAGGAGCACCCCGCACAGCCGGTCGTCCTCGATCGCCAGACCAACGACCTCGCCGTCGACCACGGCGATGCCGCGCGCCGCCAGCTGCTCCCACTGCTCCTCGGCCGGATCGTCCGCGGTGTGGAGGAACAGGGTCACGTCCGGCGTCCACTGCCGGAACAGCAGCGCCTGGTGCACCGCCGCGGGTCCGCTCGCGAGCACCCCGAGCGGCTCGTCCCGCACCTCCCAGCCGTGGCAGTACGGGCAGTGCAGCACATCGCGGCCCCAGCGCTCGCGCAGGCCCGGCACCCCGGGCAGCTCGTCGACCAGACCGGAGGTCACGAGCAGATGCCGTGCCCGGTGGCGGAGGCCGCCCGCCGTCTGCACGACGAAACGGTCTCCCTCGCGGCGGGCGCCCGTCACCGTGTCCGGCACGATGCGCCCGCCGTACCGGCCGACCTCCTCCCGCCCCGTCCGCAGCAGCTCGCCCGGTGGTGTCCCCTCCCGGCCGAGGAGGCCGTGGACGCCGGCTGCGGGGGCGTTGCGCGGCTCCCCGGAGTCGATCACCAGCACGGTCCTCCTGGCCCGCGCCAGGGTCAGCGCGGCGGACAGCCCGGCCGCTCCGCCTCCCACCACCACGACGTCCAGTTCGGCGAGGTCCCGCTCGTTCGTCTCGTTCATGTCGCCACCCTGCGACCTGTCCCGACGGACAGGCAATTGTCCTTGCCGTTTCGGCAAACGAGTCCGGCGGCGGCGCTCCGCGGCCTCACGGCGGCACGAGCACGGCCACGCCGGTGACGTTCCCCGACGCCAGGTCGGCCAGCGCCCGGTCCGCCTCCCGCATGGGGTAGCGCACGGCCCGCACGGTGGGGCGCAGTCGCGCCGCCTCGGAGAGGAAGGCCCGACCGTCCTCGCGGGTGTTGGCTGCCACGCTGCGCACGGTGCGCTCCTGGAACAGATGCCGCTCGTAGTCGAGCGGCGGCACGTCCGTCAGATGGATTCCGGCGATCGCCAGCGTCCCGCCCCGGTCCAGGGCCTCGAGCGCCTTCGGTACGAGGGTCCCGGCCGGTGCGAAGAGGATGGCGGAGTCCAGGAGGCACGGAGGGGTGTCCGGCCCTGCCGACGCGGCGCCCAGCTCCAGCGCCAGCCGCTGCGCCTTGGACGAGCGCGTGACGACGTGTACCTCGGCGCCCCGCGCGACGGCGAGCTGGGCGGTGAGATGCGCGGACGCGCCGAAGCCGTAGACGCCGAGCCGCCCGCCGCGCGGCAGTTCGGCGCGCTCCAGGGCCCGGTAGCCGATGATGCCGGCGCACAGCAACGGGGCGGCGTCCTCGTCCGGCAGGCCCGCCGGCAGCCGGTACACGTACCGTGCGTCCACGACCGTGTGCCCGGCGAAGCCCCCGTGGACGTCCCAGCCGGTGTAGCGCGACGCGGGGCACAGGTTCTCGCGTCCGGCCCGGCACCAGCGGCACTGCCCGCAGGTGCCCGCCAGCCAGGCCGCCCCCACCCGGTCACCGGTCGCGAACCCGTCGGCGGACCGCCCCGTGGCCAGTACCTCGCCGACGATCTCGTGGCCCGGCGTGCAGCGCGGCCTGCGGGGCGCCAGATCGCCCTCCGCGAGATGCAGGTCCGTCCGGCAGACGCCGCACGCGCGGACGCCCAGCAGCAGTTCGTGCGGTCCGGGTTCGGGGATCTCCCGCTCGACCGGGCGCAGCGGCCCCGTGGTGATCGGCGCGGGGCGCTCGACCACCCAGGCGTGCGTCGTTCCGGAACTCGGCAGTGCCGTCATCGCTCTCCTGCCGTGCGTGCTGCATACATCTTATGGGCGGACGAGCGGGCCGGACGGGTGGGGGATTTCCGGCAGGCCGGGGCAACGGTTCTGTGGTCTATTTGGTTTGTTCCCGGTGGCTGTCCCCCTCGGCGGTGACGCGTACGTATGACGGCGCCGCGACCGGGTAGCCAACGGCGCAGAAACCTCACGCAGTGAAGGAGGTCGCCATGAAGCGAGCCAGGCAGCACGGGAAGCCCGTTCCCAAGGCCGAGGACGAGCTCGACAGGGAGATCATGGACGTCGCGCCGGAGATGACCGGACGCCGCCGTGCACGCGGTGGTGCGGGGGACGTTCTCAGGACCAAGCGACAGGCCGGGGAAGGCGCGCCCACCGGCAGTCGGCTGCCGTAGACGGCCTTGTGGCGGCGGGCGGTCCGGCTGTGCGGCCGGGCCGCCCGCCGCGGCGTCCCCCGGCCGGGAGCCGCACTCCTCTCGCCCGTCGATCGCTCGGCGTGCCGGTTCGACGGCGCACGGTTACTGTGATCGGAAGGTGCGTTCCGCGAATGCGGTCCGGGTCGTCGGCGGGTCAACGGCCGTGAGAAGCCCGGTCGTCCGGTGAAGACCGCCGCGTCCGGAAACCGACTTGCGTGCGCACCTCCTCCGAGCGGCTGCCGCCGTTCCCGATCCGGCCCGCCCGCGGCCGTCGGAATTCCGCACCGAATCGACAGGCAGGCAGGTGATGGCGTTGATCGGGTCGAGAAAAACGTCCGAGTACAAGGGCACGTCGTCCGAGGCGATCCTTCATCAGTACGACTTCCTGGGCGAGTTCTACCGGCTGACGCTCGGGCCCGAACTCGTCTACTCCTACGCCATGTGGGAGGACGGCGACACGCTCGAGTCGGCGCAGCTCCGCAAGCTGGATCACCACGTCGAGGCCGCGCGCGCGGCGGGCGCAGGCCGGGTGCTCGACGTCGGCTGCGGCTGGGGCAGCCTCATGCAGCGCCTGGTGGAGAACCACGACGTGGGCCATGCCGTCGGGCTCACGATGAGCCCCGGCCAGGCGGCCTGGGTCCGCCAGAAGGGCTGGCCCAACTGCGAGATCCTGGCCGAGAACTGGTTCGACCACGAGCCGGACGCCCCGTACGACGCGATCATCGCGATCGAGGCGATCGAGCACTTCGCGGGCACGACCATGCTGCGGCGCAGGCGCGTGGCCAGCTACCGCACGTTCTTCGAGCGCTGTCACACCTGGCTGCGGCCCGGCGGGCGCGTCTCCCTCCAGGCCAACGCCTGGAACAGCGGCGGCTGGTTCACCTCCCTGGTCCTGCCGCCGCGCCGCCCCGCCGGGCACGAGGCGAACGGCGGCGGGCGGATCAGGACGGCCCTCAAGGACGTCCGGGACGGCTTCGACAACCTCCGCGAGGGCATGCACGCGTCCCGGAAGGTCTTCCCCGAGGTGTTCCTCCCGACCCGGGGCGAGCTCACCGAGGCGGCCCGCGGCCTGTTCCGGATCCCGGAGGTGCGCAGCGATCCCGACGACGGCGTGAAGACGGTGGCGAGCTGGCTGGAGCGGGCGCAGGCCAACCGGGCCAGGGGCGCGGAGCTCATCGGCGAGGACGCGGTCGCCGACATCATCAGGGAGCAGCGCACGGCGCTGAAGTTCCTGCGTGAGCGCCGCTACACCGCGCTGCGGATGGTCTTCGAGAAGGTCTGACCGGCCGGACCGGCCGGACGGTCGGCCCGGGGTCGGCGCGCGAGGCCCGGCCCCGGGTCCGGGAGCCCGCGCAGGGCCCGCGAGTCCCGGCCCGGAATCGGTCCGCGCGGGCACGGCGGGGGGCGGGCCGTGCGGGGTCCGCCCCGGCCCCGTCGCCCTCGTTTGCCGCTTTCGATGCCTTGGATAGGGTGATTTCTGAGAAAATGCACCCGAAAGGTGGCACCGGTGCCGGGCCGGCAGCGCTCATCCGGGGATCGCCGGGGAGTTCCCGGCACGTGCTGCGCCCCCGGCTCCCCGGGGTGAGGCGGTCGCGTGGACATTCACGAGCCGATGAGCAAGCTGCCCGACCAGCCCCTGACGGTGGTCGGGTACGCGGGTGTGCTGCGCGAACTCCTGCCGGTCGCGCTCTGGCGGACAGACGCGGGCGGACGCATCGTCGAGTGGTCGCTGGCCGCCCAGGACGTCCTCGGCCACCCGCCGGAGGAACTGCTCGGCCGCGACGCCAACCAGGTACTCGTCCCGGAGGGCAACTGGGATCTGGCCGAGCAGCTCGCCCAGCGCGTCCTGGCCGGGGAGGCGGTCGTCGGCACCCTGCCCGTACGCCATCGCGACGGGCACTTCGTGGCGATGGAGATGTGGATCTGCCCGTCGCCGGACCCGCAGGGGAAGACGGGCGTCATGGCGATCGCCGTCGAGACCTCCGCCGTGCTGCGGATGCGGGACTCGCTGGCGGCCATGGAGGGGCTGTTCACCCAGTCGCCCATCGGGCTGGCCATGCTCGGCCCCGACCTGCGCTACCTGCGCGTCAACGACGCGCTGGCGCGGATGAACGGCGTCCCCGCGGCCGGCCACCTCGGCAAGCGGCCCACGGAGGTCGTCCCGGGAGTCAACGTCGAGGTCCTCGAGTCGCTGATGCGGGAGGTCCTGGAGCGGGGCCGGGCGATGGTCGACGTAAGGGGCACCGGCCGCACCCCCGCCGAGCCCGGCCGCGACCGCATGTGGTCCTGCTCCTTCGCCCCGCTGCTCGACATCACCGGGCGGCGGCTGGGGCTGATCGCCTCGCTGATCGACATCAGCGACCAGGAGGACGCCCGGTCGCAGGCCCGGCGCGCCGAGGGGCGGTTCGCGCTCCTCGCCGACGCCGGCGCACGCATCGGCACCACCCTGGACCTGCGCCGGACCGCGGAGGAAGTGGTGCAGATGCTGGTGCCGGAGCTCGCCGACTCGGCCGACGTCCAACTGCTGGAGGAGGTCCTCGGCCCTGACGAGGCCACGGAGTCCAGCAAGGGCATGGTGCGCCGGATGGCCGCCGTCTTCCCCGAGGCGGACGCCCCCACCTCGACGCTCGTCGCGGGCACCACCTACCAGGTCCCGCTCGGCTCGGTGTACGAACGGGTCATCGCCGAGGGCCGGCCCATGGACCTCTTCCGCAGCGATCTGCCCGCGCTCTTCCCCGGCGCCGGGGACGAGGGGCTGCGCGCGTACTTCGGCAGCCGGATCCGCTCCGCGCGACTGGTGCCGCTGGTCGCCCGGGGCAAGGCCCTCGGTGCGGTGGTGCTCACGCGTACCCGTGAGCGCGAGCCGTTCGACGAGCTGGACAAGGTGCTGATCGACGAGCTGGTCGCCCGGGCGGCCCTCAACGTCGACAACGCACGCATGTACACCGGCCAGCGCGAAGCCGCCCTCACCCTCCAGCGCAGCCTGTCGATCGCCGCCCTGCCCGAGGTGACCGGCCTGGAGCTCACCGGCCGCTACCTCCCCGCCAGCGACCACGAGGTCGGCGGCGACTGGTTCGACGTGATCGCCCTGCCCGACGGCAGGACCGGGCTCGTCATCGGCGACGTCATGGGGCACGGCATCCACGCCGCGGCGGTCATGGGCCAGCTGCGCACGGTGGTGCGGACCCTGGCACGGCACCACGTCCCACCCGCGGCGATGCTCCACTCCCTCGACGCCGCCGTGGCCGATCTCGGCGAGAACGAGATGGCCACCTGCGTCTACGCCGTCCACGACCCGGTGTCCGGGGACTGCCTGGTCTCCCGGGCGGGCCATCCGCCCCCGGCCGTCGTGGCTCCGGACGGCACGGTCGACTTCCTGGACGGCTCTCCCGGTACGCCCCTGGGCACCGGCTGCGCCGAGTTCCGCACCGAGCGGGTGCCGCTGGAACCCGGCACGCTGCTGGTGCTCTACACGGACGGGCTGATCGAGGCCCGCGGCAGGGACCTGGACGAGGGCATGCGGGAGCTCGCCACCGCGCTGCGTCACCTCGACCGGCCCCTGGAGGACACCTGCGACCGCGTCCTGTCCCGGCTGCTGCCCTCGACGGCGCGCGACGACGTGGCGGTGCTGCTGGCCCGGCGCTCCCGGCGGCGGGCACCGTGACACCGGCGTCGTTCCCGGACATGTGGCCCCCCGCCGGCCCCGGGGGCCCGGGAGAACGGCCGGCGCGGGTCGACGACTCCCGTGCGGGCGCCGCGGGGACCGGCCGCGACGACTCCCCCTTCGCGGTCGCCGGCACCGCGGCGGCGCTGCTGGACGGCGCCGGCACCGTCGTGGCCCTGACCCCGGCCGCCGAGGCCCTGCTCGGCCGGCCGTGCGCGGACGTCTGCGGGAGGTCCGTGAGGGAGCTGCTGGCGGACGCGGACAGCTGGGAGACCCTGCGCGCGCGGTGGGGCGGCGGGCGGGCACCCGCCGGAGCGTCCGGCGGGGCTGGTGCGTCCGGTGTGTCCGAGGCGTCCGGCGGAGCCGGTGCGCGGGACGCCGACCGGGGAGAGCGGGGCGCACCGGACCCGCAGGCGGGCTGGGAGGGCCGGGTGACGCTCCGGCACGGCTCCGGCCACGAACTGGACGTCGGCTTCGGCGTGCTGCCCCTCGACGAGGGCCGCGGAGACGGCGCGGCCCGGTTCCTGGTCGTCTGCGCTCCCGAGGACGTCCTCGTGCGGTGGCGGCAGGACCGCGCCCTGACCCGGGAGCTGTTCCTGCAGGGCCGGGTCGGGCTCGCCCTCTTCGACGCCGGTCTGCGGCTGCTGCGGACGAACTCCCATCTGCTGCCGTACACCGGGGTGCCCTTCGACATGGGCGGCCGGCGCCTGGGGGACTTCCTCCGCGCGGAGGACGCCGAGACCATCGACGCACAGCTGCGGGAGGTCCTGCGCACCGGCCACCCGCTGATCGGTTTCAGCACCACCGTGCGCACCCTGGTCGACCCCCGGGGCGGCCGGGAACTGTCGTTCTCGGCGTTCCGGCTGCTGGAGTCCGACGGCCGGGCGATGGGCGTGGCGACGGTCTTCACCGACGTCACCGACCACCAGCGGGCCCGGGGCCGGCTGGAGCTCCTCTACCGCGCCACCGAGGCACTGAGCGGGTCGTCGCTCTCGGTCATGCGCACCGTCGAGGACCTGGCCGGGGTCCTGGCACCCGCCCTCGGGGACCGCGCGGCCGTGGACCTCGCGGAGACCGTGCTGACGGGCGGCGAACCGCCCGCGGACGGCCGGCACGCACTCGTACTGCTGCGGATGGCCGTCGCCGGGGCGGAGGCCGGGGTGCCCCGGACCGGCACGACACACGCGGAGACCGTCGACGAGCCCGACGGGCGCGGTCCCGGGGCGTTCGCGGGCAACAGCCACGGTGTGCTCGTCACGGGGCTCGGCAGGGACGCCCAGGCGGCACCGGGCGGTGCGCCGGAGTGGGCCGCCGCCGTGCCGGAGGCGCACTCGGCGATGGCCGCTCCGCTGCGCGCCCGCGGCATCATGTTCGGCCGGCTCGTGGTCTGGCGGACCGGGCACCGCCCTGCCCTGGACCTGGACGATCTGGCCCTGCTGGAGGAGATCGCCTCCCGCGCGGCGCTCGCGGTCGACAACGCGCGCCGCTACACGAAGGAGCGCCGTACGGCCGTCGGCCTGCAGCGCAGCCTGCTGCCCCCCGCGACCTGCGAGCGGCCCGCGCTGGAGGCCGCCGGCGCCTATCTCCCGGCCGACGCCGACAGCGGCGTGGGCGGGGACTGGTTCGACGTCATCCCGCTGTCCTCGGCGCGAGTCGCCCTCGTCGTCGGGGACGTGGCCGGTCACGGACTCCACGCCACGGCCATGATGGGGCGGCTGCGCAGTGCCGTACGGGCGCTGGCCGACCTCGACCTGGAGCCCGAGGAACTGCTGGCGCACCTGGACGACCTGGTCCTGCAGGTCGCCGCCGAGGCAGAGAGCGAGGAGCCCGGCAACGGCGACACGGGCATCCCCCTCCCGGGCGGTCCGGCCGGTGCCACCTGCCTGTACGCCGTCTACGACCCGGTGGCCCGGCAGTGCGTCATGGCGAGCGCCGGCCATCCGCCGCCGGCGGTCGTCACGCCGGACGGCACCGTCGACTGGGTCGATCTGAGCCCCGGGCCGCCGCTCGGAGTCGGCGGCTGGCCCTTCGAGGCCGCCGAGCGCGACCTGACGCCGGGCAGCGTCCTGGCCCTCTACACCGACGGCCTGATCGAGCGGGGTGAGGGCGACATCGACGAGGGCATGCGGGACCTGGCGGACCGGCTGGTGCGTGCGGCGGTGCTGGAGCGGCCGCTGCGTCACGCACGCCACGACATCGTCGAGGACCTCCCGCCCGGCCGGCTGAAGGACGACGTGACGCTGCTGCTGGCCCGCACCCGGGAGGTCCCCGCCGACTCCACGGCGACCTGGCTGCTCGACGCCGACCCCGCCGTCGTCGCGGACGCGCGCCATCTGGTCCTGGAGCAGCTGACCCGGTGGGACCTCGACGAACTGGGCTTCACCACCGAGCTGATCGCCAGCGAGCTCGTCACCAACGCCATCCGCTACGCCGGCGGTCCCGTACGGCTCAGGCTGCTCCGGACGGACGCCCTGACCTGCGAGGTCTCCGACCCGAGCAACACCCAGCCCAGGATGCGCCGGGCCCGGACCTCGGAGGAGGGGGGCCGCGGCCTCTACCTCGTCGCCCAGCTCTCGCGCCGCTGGGGCAGCCGCTACACACGGGAGGGGAAGACCGTCTGGTCCGAGCAGTCCCTGCCCCTCGTCCTCACCGGTCGCACACCGTGAGACCGTGGGCCGACGGTTTTCCGCCGCTGTGGGGCAGGCCACTGTCGAGAGGGAAGACGCGCCGAGATATCTTGATGTCGAGCAATGTTGCAGACGTGGAGAGCGGAGCACCCGGTGAGTGACTCGACCATCATCTACACACACACTGACGAGGCCCCGGCCCTGGCGACGTACTCGTTCCTGCCGGTGATCCAGGCGTACGCCTCGACGGCCGGAGTCGCCGTGGAGACCCGGGACATCTCGCTGGCGGGGCGGATCATCTCCCAGTTCCCGGAGTACCTGGAGGAGGGCCAGCGCATCGACGACGCCCTCGCCGAGCTCGGCGAACTGGCCAAGACCCCCGGCGCCAACATCATCAAGCTGCCGAACATCTCGGCCTCGATCCCGCAGCTGAAGGCGGCGGTCGCCGAGCTCCAGGAGCAGGGCTACGCGCTGCCGGCGTACCCGGACGACCCGAAGACCGACGAGGAGCGCGACATCCGCGCCCGCTACGACAAGGTCAAGGGCAGCGCCGTCAACCCCGTGCTGCGCGAGGGCAATTCGGACCGCCGCGCCCCGGCCTCGGTCAAGAACTACGCCAAGGCGCACCCGCACCGCATGGGTGCCTGGACCTCCGAGTCCAGGACCAACGTCTCGCACATGACCGGCGACGACTTCCGGTCCACCGAGAAGTCCGCCGTCGTCACCGAGGACGGCGCCCTGCGCATCGAGCTCGTGGGCGACGACGGCAGCACCACCGTGCTGCGCGAGTCGGTCCCGGTGCTCGCCGGCGAGGTCGTGGACGCGTCCGTGATGCGTGTGGCCGTCCTGCGCGAGTTCCTCGGCGAGCAGGTCGCCCGGGCCAAGGCCGAGGGCGTGCTCTTCTCCGTCCACCTGAAGGCCACGATGATGAAGGTCTCCGACCCGATCATCTTCGGCCACGTCGTACGGGCCTTCTTCCCGAAGACCTTCGCCGAGCACGGTGAGACCCTCGCCGCGGCCGGCCTGACCCCGAACGACGGTCTCGGCGGCATCCTCAAGGGTGTGGAGGCGCTTCCCGAGGGCGACGCCATCAAGGCGTCCTTCGAGGCCGAGCTCGCCGAGGGCCCCGCCCTGGCGATGGTCGACTCCGACCGCGGCATCACCAACCTGCACGTCCCGAGCGACGTCATCGTCGACGCCTCCATGCCGGCGATGATCCGCACCTCCGGCCACATGTGGGGCCCGGACGGCCAGGAGGCCGACACCCTCGCCGTCATCCCGGACAGCAGCTACGCGGGCATCTACCAGGTCGTCATCGACGACTGCCGCGCCAACGGCGCCTTCGACCCGGCGACCATGGGCTCCGTCCCGAACGTCGGCCTCATGGCGCAGAAGGCCGAGGAGTACGGCAGCCACGACAAGACCTTCGAGATCGCGACCACCGGCACCGTCCGCGTCGTCGACGCCGAGGGCAACGCCGTGCTCGAGCAGACGGTCAGCGCCGGCGACATCTTCCGCATGTGCCAGACCAAGGACGCGCCGATCAGGGACTGGGTCAAGCTCGCCGTCACCCGCGCACGCGCCACCGGCGACCCGGCGGTCTTCTGGCTGGACGAGGGCCGCGCGCACGACGCCCGGCTCATCGAGAAGGTCCGGCAGTACCTCACCGAGCACGACACCGACGGCCTGCAGATCGAGATCATGGCCCCGGTCGACGCGATCCGCTTCTCCCTGGAGCGCATCCGCCGCGGCGAGAACACCATCTCCGTCACCGGCAACGTCCTGCGTGACTACCTGACCGACCTGTTCCCGATCCTGGAGCTGGGCACCAGCGCCAAGATGCTCTCCGTCGTCCCGCTGATGAACGGCGGCGGACTGTTCGAGACCGGCGCCGGCGGCTCCGCGCCGAAGCACGTCCAGCAGCTCGTCAAGGAGAACTACCTCCGCTGGGACAGCCTGGGCGAGTTCCTGGCGCTCGCGGTCAGCTTCGAGCACCTCGCCACCACCACGGGCAACGCCCGCGCGCGGATCCTGGCCGACACGCTCGACCGTGCGACCGGCACCTTCCTCAACGAGAACAAGTCGCCGAGCCGCCGCCTCGGTGGCATCGACAACCGCGGCAGCCACTTCTACCTGGCGCTCTACTGGGCCCAGGAGCTGGCGAAGCAGACCGACGACGCCCAGCTCGCGGAGGCGTTCGCCGGGCTCGCCAAGACGCTGACCGAGCAGGAGGGCACGATCGTCGACGAACTGATCGCCGTGCAGGGCTCCCCGGCCGACATCGGCGGCTACTACCAGCCGGACGTGTCCAAGGCCTCGGCGGTCATGCGCCCGTCGAAGACCTTCAACCAGGCGCTCGCGACCCTCGGCTGACCCGGGCGAGCGAGGGGCCGGCCCCGCCCGGGGCGCCCCTCGTCCCGGCACCCTCCGCCCCGTCCGGTGCGCAACCACCGGACGGGGCGGCGCCGTTCGCCCACGAGACCCCTCCCCGGATCAGACGTTCGGCACCTTCACCCTGTCCCAGCTCGTCTTCCCGGGGATGCCGTCCGCATCGCTCCCCGAGTAGTCGAGCTTGCGCTGCCAGGCCGCGTAGGACGTGCGATCCGCCTCGGTCCACTCCGGGTCCGGGCCGACCTCGTACCGCCCGCAGCACTCCGCCACCAGCCGCCTGCCCATCGCCGTGAGGACGGCGCTGCGCCGGCCCACGGAGAAGAACGCGGCACCGGAACGGCTCGTACGCCGCCGGCGGCTTGGACGGGGGCGGCGTGGGCGGGCCGTCCGGCTTGCCGCCGAGACGCTGCCGGACCCTGCTCCGCATCGTGTCCATCATGAACCCGTGAGGGTCGATCTTCCCCGGCTGCCACTCCTTGTGGCCGATCACCGAGCGGTGCGACCAGCCGAGATGAGGGGAGGAGGCACATGAAATGCTCGCGTGCGTCAACGACGCATGCACACGCCTTCGATGATCCCCGTCACACACCCCGTGCGATATCGGTCTCGCAGGGCCGCCGGCATGCCCGGTCGGACCCCCTCCGTTTCCGGCGGGGGCCTCCACCTGCGCCGGAACCCTCTCCGGAGTCCCCCTTCCGGGGGTGGGTGCCCGGTCGTCCGCGGCCGTTGACTGGCCGGTCGCCAGCGGTTGACTTTCCCGGCCGCGCGTGCCTAGTTTGTTCTAAATGTAATGAAATGTCCGTCTTTCGGTGGTGCGGCTCCCGGTGAGTCCATGGCTCCCGGTGGGTCCATGGGAGGGCGGTCACGAACCTCGATATCCCGGTCGACGGCCGGCAGGGCCGTTTGGCGGGCGCGCGGCGTCGTACACGGCCGAGCCCGGTCGGCGCCGTTCCATGCGGGCACCGATCCGTCCGGGCGCGGCGCGCCATGCCGCGCGGACGGCACCACCGCCCCGCCGCGGCAACTCCCGCTTCACGCACGGCCGATGCGCCAGTGCCCCTCGCGAACACGTCACCGGCCTTCTCCGGTGCCGGCGCGCGGTGGCCCGCGCCGTGGCGCCCGCGGCAGTCGCCGGAAGGGATCTCATCATGCGTGCGAGGACTTCAAGGGCATTCCGTCTGCCGGCCGGCCTGTTCGCGGCTCTGGCCCTGTCCCTGGGAGGAGCGGGCGTCGCCAACGCGGCGAGCTACTCGTCCGGCGACTGCTGGGACGACGGATACCGCTACCACTACTGCGACGACGACTACGGTTACGGCGGATACGGAGACCACGACTGGGGCGGCGACCACGACAACGGCCGCGGCGGCAACGGCGACCACGGCGGTGACCGCGGCGGTGGCGGCGGCGACCACGGCGGTGACCGCGGCGGTGGCGGCGGTGGCGGTGGCGGCCGGCACTGAGCGCCGTGCGTCGGACTCCGGGCCCGGGGCTCCACCGCCCCGGGCTTCCGGCCCGTCATGAGGGCCCCGCAGCAGCCTGCCGGCTCCACCGGCCGGTGCCCCGTGTCCCGCCCCACGCGGGACACCGAGCCGGGAACGCACTGAGAAAGGCCCGGCCGCCGGGCGGAAGCGCACCGTCCGGCCGCCGGACGTCCGTCAGCCGTTCCCGGCTCGAACTCCCCTCGCGCTGCGGCGGCCCGGAGCCCGCCGCTCCCACCGGAGACCGCTCAGCCGCTCCCCGCCGCATCGGCCTTGATCATGTCGGCGCACCTCTCGCCGATCATCATCGTCGTGATGCACGGATTGACCGTGGTGAGCAGCGGCATGACCGAGGCGTCGGCCACCCGCAGTCCCCGTACGCCCTTGACCCGCAGACGCGCGTCGAGCGGGGACTCCGGGTCGGCGTCAGCGCCCATCCGCACCGTCCCCGCCGGGTGGTAGACGGTGTTGTGGGTGTCCCGCACGTAGGCGAACAGGGCGTCGTCGCTCGTGGTTCCGGGCCCGGGGGCGAGCTCCGCACCCGCCCAGTCGGTCATCGGGCCCCGGGAGACGATGTCGCGCGCCAACCGCAGCCCGTGCGTCATCACCCGGATGTCGTGCTCGTGGGTGAAGTACCGGGGGTCGACCATCGGCTTGTCGCGGAAGTCCCGGCTGCGCAGCCGCACCGTGCCCCGTGAACGCGCCTGGGTGACGTTGGGCGTCAGCGAGAAGGCGTTGTCGGACGTGGGATAGCCGTGCCGGTAGGTGTTGAGGTCGAAGGGCACGGAGCCGTAGTGGAACATCAGGTCCGGCCGGTCGAGGCCGGGCACGGTGTCCGCGAAGATGCCGATCTCCCACCACTGGGTCGACGTGGTGACCATGGGCTGCCTCGCCTCCCACATGATCACTCCCTCCGGGTGGTCCTGCAGGTGGGAGCCGACTCCGGGGGCGTCCACCCGTACGTCGACGCCGACGTCCCGCAGATGGCCGCCCGGGCCGATGCCCGACAGCATCAGCAGCTTCGGCGAGTCGATCGCCCCGCATGCCACGACCACCTCACCGCGCGCGGTCACCACCGAGGTGTGGACGGTGTCCGGCTCCAGGTACTCGACACCCGTGCACCGGCCGTCGGGCGAGAACAGCAGACGCCGCGCCCGTACCCCGGTCCTCACCTCCAGGTTCGGCCGCGTGCCCAGCACGGGGTGCAGGTACGACACCGAGGCGGACGAACGGGTGCCGTCCGGACGGGCGTTGATCTGGAACCAGTTGGCGCCCCGCACCACCGTCGTACCGGCGTTGAACGGGGTCGTCGGGATGCCCGCCTCGGCGCAGGCCTCCAGCAGGGCCCGCCCGCACGGGTCCCTCGGGGGCACCGTCCGCAACCGCACCGGGCCGGAGCGGCCGTGGTGGTCGCCGGGCGCGTCGTTGTTCTCCAGCCGCCGGTACAGCGGGAAGCAGTCCGCGGCGCTCCAGCCGGTGCAGCCCGCCGCGGCCCAGCCGTCCAGGTCCTCCGCGGGCGCCCAGAACGCGATGCAGGAGTTGTGCGACGAACAACCGCCGAGCACCCGGGCCCGGGCATGGCGGAGGAAACTGTTGCCGTTCACCTGGGGTTCGACGGGGTAGTCCCAGTCGTAGCCCGACTCCAGCAGGGCCATCCAGCGCTCCAGTACCAGGATGTTGTCGTCGCCCACGTCCGAGGGGCCGGCCTCCAGCAGGCAGACGCGGACGTCCGGGTCCTCGCTGAGCCGCGCGGCGACGACGGCGCCGGCCGTGCCGCCTCCCACCACGACATGGTCGAACTCCGGCACGGAGGCGGGTGAGGCCATGGCATCTCCAGGTCGTCGGGGAGCCGTCGGGGCCGCGGCCGGACACGGCCGGGCGCGTGCCGGGGAGGCTCGTCAGGGAGCCGCCGGACCACCGGTCGGCGCGGACTCGGACGCGTGCTCGGCGAGCACACCCGTCTTGTGGCGCTGGACGAACCAGTAGTAGGCGAACCCACCGAGCGCGACGAGACCGATGAACAGGAACGCGCCCCAGCGCAGGTACCAGTGCTGCGGCCCGGTGGCGTTGTAGACCTCGGCACGGGGCCAGGCCAGGTTCAGGGACATGGCCGCGCCCCAGAGCACGGCGAGGACGTTGACGGGCAGTCCGAACCTGCCGAGCGAGAAGCCGTCCTCGGCCGGCTTCCACCTGCCGCGCAGCCGCTGGATCAGCATCGGGGTGGTGACCATCAGATAGGCGACGTAGATCATGATGATCGCGATGCTGGTGACCACCGAGAAGATCTGCGGCTGGTTGATGTTGATCACCAGGATGACGACACCCACGAGGCCGATGACGACCGCGGGCACCACGGGCGTCCGGAACCGGGGGCTGACCCGCGCGAGCCGCGATCCCGCCGGCAGGTTGTTGTCCCGTGCCATCGCGAACATCAGCCGGATCCCGGCGGCGTGCACGGCCAGCACGCACACGGTGATCGCGACGACGACGCACCACAGGAAGATCTCGCCGACCGTCGGGCCCAGGGTCACCAGCACCACGTACTGCAGCCCCTCGGTGGACAGTTGCTTCGCAAACAGGTTCGGCACGGCCATCAGCGCGAACAACAGGATCATTCCGCCGATGAGGAAGGACGCCACCAGCGCGCGGAGGATGGCGCGCGGGCAGTTCCGCCGGGGCGCGTGCGACTCCTCACCGAGCGAGGACGCCGTGTCGAAGCCGTACATCACGTAGGCGGAGGCCAGCGAAGCGGTGAGGAAGGCTCCGAAGTAGCCCCAGGGTTGGTCCTTGCCGAGCCCGTACGTCTCGGTGAGGACGGTGGCCGGCCCGCGGGTGATGTGCACCGCGAGGAAGATGATCAGCGCGACGGCGGCGATGAGCTCGATGAAGACGCCCGCGGAGTTGATGCGCGCCATCAGCTGCACGCCGAAGGCGTTGACGAGTGTCGAGAAGACGATGAGGACCGTACCGAGCAGGACGGCGTTGGCCGCCGCCGACGAACCGGTCCCGTCGCCCACGAGCTGGAACCAGGGATCGATCTGCGGCAGGGTGATCTGGTACGCCAGCGCCACGGCGGACAACGTCACCATCGTCGCCGTCATCATCATCCAGCCGCCGAGCCAGCCGAGGTGCGGACCGCCCATCTTCTTCGCCCAGTTGTAGACGGAGCCGGCGACCGGATAGCGCGCCGCCAGCTCGCAGAAGCACAGCGCCACCATCAGCTGGCCGACGAACACCATCGGCCACGACCACCAGTAGGCCGGGCCGCCGAAGGCGACGCCGAAGTAGAACAGCTGGAAGGTGCCGGTGAGGATCGAGATGTAGCTGATCCCGGCGGCGAACGTGTGGAAGTTGCCCAGCGTGCGTTTGAGCTCCGGCTTGTACCCCAGTTCCGCGAGCGACGCGTCGTCCTCGTGGTGGCCGGGGCCCGACGGGCCCTTGGCGTCCGGTGCCCGTCCCGTGTCCGCCGTCATGCGAACCACCTCTGGGGGCTGGGCGCGAGATTGCGCCAGATGTGTTTGGCCTCGAGATACTCCGCCAGGCCGGCCAGGCCGAGTTCACGGCCGAACCCGGACTGCTTCATCCCGCCCCACTCCGCCTGCGGGACGTACGGATGGAAGTCGTTGATCCACACCGTGCCGGCCCGCAACCGTGAGGCAACCCGGTGCGCCCGCGCCGGATCCCCGGTCCACACGGCGCCCGCGAGCCCGTAGACCGTGTCGTTGGCGAGCGCCACCGCCTCGTCCTCGTCGCGGAACCGCTCCACGGTCAGGACCGGGCCGAACGACTCGTCGCGCACCACCGTCATGTCCGGAGCGCACTCGTCCAGCACCGTCGGGAGGTAGTAGAAGCCGTCCGACAGCTCCGGGGCGTCCGGCCGGGAACCCCCGCAGCGCAGTACGGCGCCCTCGGCGAGACCGGCCTCGACGTACGCCTCGATCTTCTCCAGGTGCCCGGAGGAGATCAGCGGGCCCGTGCGGGCGTTCTCGTCGAAAGGCCCGCCGAGCCTGATGGACTCCGCCTGCCTGACGATCTCCGCCACGAACGCGTCGTGCAGTTCGTCCTGCACCAGCAGCCGCGCCCCGGCCGAGCACACCTGGCCGGAGTGGAGGAAGACGGCGGTCGCCGCGTAGTCCACGGCCGCTTCGAACGCGGCGTCGGAGAACACGACGTTCGGGTTCTTGCCACCGAGTTCGAGCGCCACCTTCTTCACCGTCGGAGCCGCGGCCGCCATGATGCGGCGGCCGGTGACCAGACCGCCCGTGAACGACACCATGTCGACCCGGGGATCCTCGGTGAGCGGGGCGCCGACGACACCGCCCGCGCCCAGCACCAGATTGGCCGCGCCGCCGGGCAGTCCCGCCTCGGTGAGCAGCCGCATCAGCAACACGGCGGTGTGCGGGGTCAGTTCACTCGGCTTGAGGACGAACGTGTTGCCCGCGCCGAGGGCCGGAGCGACCTTCCAGGACGTCTGGAGCAGCGGGTAGTTCCACGGAGTGATCAGCGAGCACACCCCGACGGGCTCATGGACGACACGGCTGTCGACGTCCGGCAGGCCGGCGTCGACGACGCGGTCGTGGCCGCCCGCCGCCACGAGATGGCCGAACCAGCGGAAGCACCTGGCGACGTCGTCCATGTCGTACTCGCTCTCCACCAGCCGCTTGCCCGCGTCCAGCGACTCGGCGCGGGCGAACTCGGCCCGGTCGCGCTCCAGCAGGGCGGCGGAGCGCAGCAGCAACTCACCGCGTTCCGCGGCCGTGGTGCGGGGCCACGGCCCGCTGTCATAGGCGTCGCGGGCGGCCGCGATCGCGGCGGAGACGTCCTCCGGCCCCGCCTCGTCGACGGTCGCCACGAGTGTGCCGTCGGCCGGACAGCGGATCTCCCGCTTCCGCCCGCCGGCGGCGGCGGTCCAGGTACCGCCGATGAAGAGCTCGGGCATGGGGGCCACCTCCGGGTTCGGACGGGCGGGCTGACCGGAGCGCCTTTGCTCAGTTGTGGTTCCTCGCGTCTTCTTCTGCTTCGAGGCTAGAGAGCCTGGGCGCGCTCTGCACCGCGAGCGCCGTCCGCGGCCCCGGATGCGTCACCGGGAGTAGCCGCGAGGTCCCGGAACGTGCGTATGGCTGTGCGGGTTCGCGGCCCCTCCGCGTCCGTCCGGCTCCCGGGGCCGCTGCCCCGGTCCCCCCACTCAAGATCGGCGTTGTCAGTGCACGCCGCTAGGTTCTGTCGTGTCCCGCCGGAGCCACTGTGCCGGCAGGGACTTCCCGTGCTGTGCAAAGGAGATGGTGCGTTGTCCGACTGGGAGAAGCGGAGCGCGGCGCGCGTGGTGGCGCCCGCGCGGCCGCGAAAGCTCGCCAAGGTCCCGTTCGTCGAGCTGGCGGACGGACGCCTGCAGGGCGTGGTGTCCAGCGGCTCGGACATCGAACGGGTCTATGTGTCGTCCGTCGAGACGGGCACGTACGCGTTCGCCTGCAGCACCAACAACAACCGGCCGTGCGGCGGTGCCCGCGGCTCGTTCTGCAACCACATACGGGCCCTCGTCGGCGAGGCCGTGCTGCAGTACGGCGCCGAGCGCGTCGCCCGCTACCTGCGCGTCGAGACGGGGGACGAGGAGCCGACTGCGGCCGGTCTCACGACCGCGATGACCGGCACCCGTCCCGCGCAGGCCGCGACGAAGACGGCCGCACCCGTGTTCAGCCGGTTCCTGCGCCATCTGGCCTACCTCGAACTCACCCCGGACACCGTGCCGTTGCCCGAGATGCAGTGGTTCCCGCCGACCAGGGCGGTGGCGTGATGCGCACCGCTCTGCTCACCGACCCGATCGACGGGCTCGACGAGGCCCTGGCCGCCGTCGACGCGTTCGACCGCGCTCTCGTCGGCGGTCTGCTGAGGCCCCGGCCCACCCAGGCCGCGGGGGCGGCGGAACTGGCCGACGCCGTGGCGGGCACGCCCCTTGCCTCCCGGGCCGCCGAGGCGGCCGGGAAGGCCGCGGCCGGAGCCGCCGGCGAGGACCACTTCGTCGCACTGGCCGCCGCCCGTACGGCGCTGCTCGGCTCCGTCCACGACGCGCTCATGACCCGCGTCGACGAGGCGACCGGCCGATCGCGCGTCGAGGAGGCCGCACCCCCGCCTGCCGAACGGCGGACGGCGAACGTGTCCGCCGCCGCCCGCTCCTGGCTGTCCGACCTGGCGCGCGCCGGATGGCAGGGCATCGACCACGAACTGGTCTCCGGCGCGGCCCAGGTGGTCTCCGCGATGCTCGCCGACCCGGCCCTGCGCAGGCAGGCGACGCTCCTGGACGGCTTCGCCGCCGAACTCGCCGCCTCCTGCCCGGGCGCCACGCTGGAACGGATCCCCGTGCGCCGCTGGGCCGACCTCTGGTCGCGGGCGGTGCTGCTGACGCTGCCGGGTGCGGCCGAGGTGTCCGCACCCGGCACGGCCACCGGCCGGCTGCTGCCGCTCGGCGTCGACGTGCACGAGCACGCGACCGCCGCCCAGGCCCAGGTCCACGCGGTGTTCGAGCCCGCGGACGGCACCGCGCCCCGGCTGGTGCGCGCCGCCGTCTCGGTGCCGAAGCCGGACACGGTCGTGGAGGCCGGTGTCTGGCAGTTGCTCCGTCCGCACATGGCGCTGCTGGCAGCCGTGAGCGAGGGCCGCTCGATGGACCTGTCCGGCATGCCGGTCACCGCCGAGGGCGACCTGATCTGGAACGACGACCTGGCACGCCCGGGCGGGCCCGCCGACGCGTTCGCCACCGCCCGCGTCGCCATGGCCGCGGCCACGGCAGCGGCGGCCGCACCGCTGGACCGCCACCCGGCGCGCATCGCCGAGCCGGTGTTCCTGGAGGGCTACACCGTGCGCGAGGAGGACGGCTCACTGCTGTTCGAGGTCGCCGGACACCCCGTGGCCGTCGACACCGACCGCATTCCGACGGCGGGGCCGCTGACGCCGGAGGCCGTCGAGGCGTCGGGCGCGTGCATCGGGCTGCTCCGGTGGGACGCCGGCATCTTCAGCGTCCAGCCGCTCGCCGTCGAGAGGACCGTGCGGAAGAAGGCCGTGGCGGTGCACGGCGGCGGATGGGCCGGCGGCACGGCCGACAGGGCCGGTCTCAGGGCCGAGAAGGCCGCCACCGACGCCGTGACGGTGCTGCGGGAGCGAGCGGGGAGGCTGCTGCGGAAGTGACGGAGCAGACGACCGACCGGGGGCAGACGACCGACCGGGAGCGGCCGGGCCGGCGGCCCGAGGCGGACTCCCACGACCATCGCCGTCAGGTCCTGTACTGGCGGCTCCTCGCCCGCCTCTTCGACCACGAGGAGCAGACGACGCTGGAGGCGGCCAGCCTCGCCGTCGTCGAGGACATCGGGCTGCCGCCCGCGCTGCTGGACCCGCAGGCGTCCGTCGACTCCATCGTGCAGCGCCATCCGGAGCTGGCCGCCGAGTTCGACGGTCTGATGGTGCCCCGGCCCGACGACCGGTCCGGACCGGACCCCGCTCACGGCTCCGACCCCGTCCGCGTGCCCGGACCCGCCACCGGATCTCTGCCCGGAGCGGAAGCCGGACCCGAAGCCGGAGCGGAAGCCGGAGCGGAAGCCGGAGCGGAAGCCGGACCCGAAGCCGGAGCGGAAGCCGGACCCCAAGCCGGACCCGAAGCCGGGGCCCCGGCCGCAGCGGGTGCCGCGCCCGTACCCGGGTCCGTGCCCGAAGCGGGCTCCCCGGCCGTACCCGGTGCCGCGCCCGAGGCGCGCGCCGGTGGGGGCGGGCCGGACGGCCGTGACCGCGCCGCCGAAGTACGCCGTGCCGCACTCGTGTCGAAAGTGCTGCTCAACGTCTTCTCGTCCGGATCCGGCACGGTCACCGCCGGGCAGCTCGCGCGCTGGCAGTCCGACGCGGGCTGGCTGGAGCGTGCGCTCGGCTGCCGGCCCGGCGAGCTGCGCGGCGGCCGTTCCGGCGGCGGCGCGGCCGGCCGCGCCGCCGCCCCGACCGGCTCCGGCGGCGGTGCGGTGCCCGACCTCAGCACGCTGATTCCGGCGATCGGCCCGGAACTCGGCGCCATCGAGGCCGACCTCGTGAAACGGATGCATCTGCGCGAAGTCCTCGCCGACCCGCAGCTCGCCTCGCAGCTCACCCCCAGCATGTCGCTCATCGAGCAGTTGCTGCGCGACAAGAACAATCTGTCCGGTGTGGCGCTGGCCAATGCCAAGGCCCTGATCCGCCGCTTCGTCGACGAGGTCGCCGAGGTGCTGCGAACCCAGGTGGAGAAGGCCACGGTCGGGGCCCTGGACCGCTCCGTGCCGCCGAAGCGCGTCTTCCGGAACCTGGATCTCGACCGCACGATCTGGAAGAACCTGACCAACTGGAGCCCGGAGGAGGAGCGGCTGTACGTCGACCGCCTCTACTACCGGCACACCGCCCGCAAGACGATGCCGCAGCGGCTCGTCGTGGTCGTGGACCAGTCGGGTTCCATGGTCGACTCGATGGTCAACTGCACCATCCTCGCCTCGATCTTCACCGGACTGCCGAAGGTGGACGTCCATCTGATCGCCTACGACACCCAGGCCCTCGACCTCACACCCTGGGTGCACGACCCCTTCGAGACGCTGCTGCGCACCAACCTCGGCGGCGGCACCGACGGCACGGTCGCCATGGCGCTGGCCCAGCCGAAGATCGCCGAACCGCGCAACACCGTCGTGGTGTGGATCTCCGACTTCTACGAATGGCGGAGCGAGCAGCTCTTCGAGTCCATGGCCGCCATCCATCGTTCGGGGGCCAAGTTCATCCCCGTCGGCTCGGTGACCAGCTCCGGCCGGGGCAGCGTCAACCCCTGGTTCCGGGAGCGCTTCAAGGACCTCGGCACACCGGTGATATCCGGTCACATACGCAAGCTCGTCCACGAGCTCAAGACGTTCCTCGCCTGACCGGCGCTGCGGGCGGATCCGTCGCCTCCTCAGCCGCGGCGGCACTGCCCGCTGACGCGTCCTCAGCCATGACCGCGTCCGCACCGCGTCCCACGCTGACGCTCTTTCACTCTTACACGTTGAGAAAGGCCCTGACATGTCCGATCTGTTGCGCGCCCCCGCCGAGATCAAGTACGCCGAGGAACTGGACTGGCTGGAGTCGATCGACGACAACCCCAAGCCCTTCTCCTGGCGGCTCTCCCCGAAGATGGTCCGGCTGTTCGTCCTGGGCTCCGAGCGCTCCGACGGTCTCGAGCGGGAGATCTCCCGGAAGTGGTTCGGGGACCGCAGCTTCGTCGAGCGCGCCATCGTCACGCTGGCCTCCGACCGCGGCCTGCTGCTCATAGGCGACCCCGGCACCGGCAAGAGCTGGCTCGCCGAGCTGCTGTCCGCCGCGATCAGCCGGAACTCCACTCTGGTGGTGCAGGGCACGGCCGGCACCACCGAGGACCACATCAAGTACTCGTGGAACGTGTCCATGGTGATCGCCAAGGGCCAGTCCCGCGACTCGATGATCCCCTCACCGATCATGACCGCGATGGAGACCGGTGCGATCGGCCGCTTCGAGGAGCTGACCCGCTCCACCAGCGACGTCCAGGACGCCCTGATCTCCATCCTGTCGGAGAAGTACATCTCGGTCCCCGAGCTGGACAGCGACAACATCGTCTTCGCCAAGCCCGGTTTCTCGGTCATCGCCACCGCCAACAGCCGGGACCGGGGCGTCAACGACCTCTCGTCGGCCCTCAAGCGCCGCTTCAACTTCGTGCGCATCCCGGTGGTGACGAACAAGAAGAGCGAGGCGGAGATCGTCCGCTTCCGCACCGAGGAGTTGCTGCGCCGCCACCGGATCGAGCTCGACGTGCCTCCGACGCTGCTCGACGTGCTCCTGCAGAGCTTCGCCGACCTGCGCGCCTCCGCTGCCTCGGCCGGCAGCGACGACGAGAAGCTGGAGTCCGCGCTGTCGACCGCCGAGCAGATCGGTGTGCTGGAGGACGCGATCCTGCACAGCAACTTCTTCGGCGAGCGGGCGTTGACCGCCCACACCCTCGCCTCCTCCCTCGTAGGATCCCTGGCGCGGCGTGAGCCGGAGGACCTGGCCATCCTCAACAAGTACCTGCACGGTGTCGTCGAGCCGCGCAGCAAGGAGGAGGGCGGCTCCTGGCCGGAGTTCCTGGAGGGCGGCCGCGACGCGATCGCCACCCTGTCATGAGCGCCGCCGAGGAAGGGACGTTCACCGCGCTGCGGACCCAGCTGCAGGAAGCCGCGGCGGCCTTCGCCGGCGGTCCCGACGCGCTCGAGGGCCTGCTGCTCGGCATCGTCGACGACGTGGACCGCGCGGTGCGGGAACCCCTCGAGATCTTCCCGGTCTGTCACCACTCGCCCGCCTCGGCGCTCGCGATGGCCCGGCGGCTGAGGGAGAAGCAGCCGAAGGTGGTGTACCTCGAGCTGTGCGAGGACATGGCCCCGCTGCTGACCGAACTGCGCAACTGCAGGCTCCCGGTCGCGGTGCAGGCGTTCGCCTCCGAGGTCGAGGGATTCCCGGCCGACTGGTCGCCGCTCTCCGTGGTCGCGCCCGTCACCGAGGCGTCGGCCGAGTACCAGGCGATCGCCTACGCCCTGGACACCCCGGGTGTCGAGCTCGTCCTCGTCGACCGTTCCTCCGACCATGTGTTCCAGTGGGACGCGCGCGGAACGGACGCAGCCGAGCCGGCCGGTCCGGACGGACCGGCCGAGGAGGAGGCCGCACTGCACGGCGACGCGGTCGGCGTCGAACTCGGCGACCTGCGGCCGCGCTTCGCCGAGCTGGAGGAGCACCTGCTGCGCCACGGCCGGGTCCGGCACTGGTCGGAGTGGTGGCACCAGTACGTGGAGCTGCCTCTCGGGGACAGCGACCACGACACGTACCGGCAGGTCATGCTGCTGATCGGCAGTCTCTTCCGCCGTCTTGCGCCGGGCGACCCACGGCGGGTGCGCGTGGACGAGGACCGCGAGCGCCACATGTGGACCCGCATGCGCGAGCACCTCGCCGCCACCGGCACCGATCCCGCGGACTGCCTCTACGTCTGCGGCGCGTTCCACGCGGCCAGCCGTGTCGCCGAGTTCGGCGTGGACGGTGCCGACACCTTCGAGATCGCGCCACGGACCGCGACCACGTGGCAGCACGGTCTGATCCCCTCCAGCCACGCCGCGATCGAGGCGCAGTTCGGGCTCGCCGCCGGCTCGGTGTCCATCGCCGCGACGGTGTGGGCGAAGAACGTCAGGCGCTCCGGCGTCGAGCCGTTCCGGCTGGCGGGGCAGGCGGGCGCGAAGAAGAAGGCGAAGGCGGTGAAGGCCGGCCCGTCGGCCGTCGACCCGGCGGTGCCGGCCTCCGACAGGCTTTCCGGCTTTCTGCGACGGCCGCCCGTCCTGGACCGCCTCGACGAGGCCGAACTGCTCGGCTGGTCGGTCGAGATCGTGCGGGCGGCACGCCGCAACGGCTACCTCGCCTCCACCGCCGACGCCATCGCCGTGTTCGAGACCTCGATCCTGCTGGCCGGGATGAGGGACCGCGCCAAGCCCACCCCGTACGACTTCCAGGACGCTGCCGTCACCTGCATCGAGAAGGACACCGTGCCGGGCCGGCGCGATGTGCGCCGGCTCGTGGAGATCATGATGGGCGGCGACCGGATCGGCCAGGTCGGCTACGACGCGCTGCCGCCCCTGGCGCGCGATGTGCACGACCGGCTCGCCCCGCTGGGACTGAGGCTCCAGCAGCGTGGAGTGCAGCGGGCGCTGCTGGACATCGCCGCCCGGCCGGACCTGGAGAAGTGCTCCGATGTGCTGTGGATGCTGCGGTACCTGATGCCGCACGGCGCCGCCCGCCCGATCATGGGGGAGCGGCGGCTGGGCGAGCGCCCCATCCAGGAGTCCTGGGACCTCGCGCTGGGCACCCACCAGCGTGCGCTCATCGAGCTCGGCTACGAAGGCGTCAGCATCGAGCAGGTGCTGGAGCAGCGCCTTCGGCGCACGGCGTACGGCCCGCAGGCGACGACAGCGGTCGTCCTCGAAGCCGTCGAGGACGCGACGCTGCATCTGCGCAGCCGACGCCTCGCCGACGAACTGGGCACCCGCGCCCTGGAGGTGCTGGCCACCGAGCGCAGTGTCGACGGCGCCCCGGAGGTCCTGCGCCGGGTGCGCAGGCTGCTGGCGTACTACCGGACCAGCGAACCGGTGCTGCCGCCGTGGATCGAGTCCTTCGTCAAGACGGGGTACGCGCACTACTGCACCCTGCTGCCGACGGCGTTCACCGACGAGCACGCGACCGTCCGTCAGGTCGCCGCGATGCTGGGGTTCCTGTTCAGCATGGAGGGTCTGGCGCTGTCGCTGGGCTGCGACCGTACGCAACTGGAGCTGGCCGTCGCCCAGTCGCACCCCGGGGAACCGGCGAAGGTCGCACTGCTCTGGGCGGCGCAGACCCAGCTCGGCAGCCTCTCCCGGGCGGATCTGCGCACGCGGTGCGACGAGCTGCTCGCCAACCCCCTCGTGGTGCCGGCCTACCCCCGCTACCTCAGCGGATTCCTGCACGCGCTGGAGCCGGCGCCCGCCCTCGCCGACTTCGTCGTGGAATCGGTGTCGAACGCGTTCGCCCGGCTGCCGGACGCGGTGCTGCTGCCCTGGCTGCCGACCCTGATCACCACCCTCCGGGCCGGCGGCGCGGAGCTGGCGCCGCTGCTGATCCGCGAGGCCGGCCGGATCTTCCCCGCGCGGCTCGACGTCCTCGACTCGTGGGTGCCGCCGTGGCGCGTACCACCGGACCCGCGCGCGGTGCGTCCCGCCCGGCCGGGGGGCGGCGGCCGAGGCGTTCCGCTGCTTGCCGCCCATCCCGCCGCCTGCGACGCGGTGGCGGAACTGCTGGGCTGCGACGACGCGTGGGAGACGACGGCCCAAGGCCCCGGGGGCGTGGCCCTCGTCCACGCCCACCCCGGCACGGCGACGGCGCTGGAGGCACTACTGGCCACGTCCTGAGCCGGGTGGAGGGTGAGAACCGGTGAGCCGTCGGTACGGCGGCTGACGAAGGCTCACCGGATCCCACCACACCCGGTCATGGCGGCGACGGGCTCAGGCGACCGCGGTGGAGGCGCCGGAGGGGGCGCCGAAGGGGGGCGCCGGTACGGCCGCCGGCGGCTCGAGCAGCCGCGAGGGCACGCCGTCCACGCCGGCCGCCACGTCGCCGTCCATCGTGACGCGGCGCAGCCTGCGCTCGTGGCCGTCGGAGTCGTCCACGCCGTGGTGCTGGATGGCGCGGTTGTCCCGCGACCACATGAGATCACGGCGCCGAGCCGGCCGCCGGCCTCGCGTACGGTGAGCTCCCGTTCGGCACCGGCCTCATGCTCCTCGGTGGTCGTCGTGGTCATGGTGCGCTCCTTTCGGCCGCCCGGGGGTTGCGGAAACGCGCACCGCGAACTTCGCCGGGAGCGTGCCAGCGGGCCGCGACCGGGGCCACCGCGCGACTGGCCCGCACGAGGCGGACGCCGCGCGGAACTCACGCCCCTTCACGTCACGTCATGCCGTCGCCACGTCGCCACGTCGCCACGTCGCCACGTCGCCACGTCGCCACGTCGCCACGTCGCCACGTCGCCACGTCGCCACGTCGCCATGTCGCCACGTCATGCCGTCGCCACGTCGCCACGTCGCCACGTCGTCACGTCCGCTCCACGGCCGTCGGCGGTCCCGCCGCGACGGGCGCCCGGCCGGGCACGCGCGGGCGGGTCCGGGGGAGACGGGCGGGTGCCGGCGGCGACGCGTCGCCCCGCCGGTGCGGTGGAACCGCCCGCGCCCGCGCCCGCCCCTCCTCGGGCGACACGTCCCGGTCCCGGAGGGCCCTGCGCGCGGCCACGGCCCACGGCCGGGCGGTCCGGTCACGCGCGGGCGAGCGTGGGGCGGCGGTGCGACCCCGACGGGTGATGCGCCCGCACCGACTCATGAGCTAGGTTAGGCGTGCCTTACCTAACCTAATCGAGGGGTGCGGAATGACTGCTGACGACGTCTGCGCGGGTGAGCAGGCGAGCCCGGCCGAACGGGTGCGCACGGTGCTGGCCGCCGCCGAATCCTTCACGGTGGTCACCGACGCGCACACCTGCGACCTGGTCGGCGGCGGGCTGCACAGCGTCGGCGACGACGGCCGGCTGCTGCTGCGGCTGCCCGCCGACTGCCGGCTGGCCGGAGAGGTCGCCCTCGCGCCACGCGGCACGCTCGCCGTCGTCCTCAAGTTCACCGACGTCGCGCCGGTCGCGGTCCGCGAACGGGTCCGGTCCCGCGTCACGGTCGCCGGGTGGCTGGCCCAGGCCGGGCCGGAGTGCGAGGAATCCGGGACCGTGACGTTCCGGATGGTCACCGCGCACGTCGCCCTGGAGACCGCGGCGGGGCCGGTCACGGTCGGCCTCGACGAACTCGCCCTGGCCCGGCCGGACGTGCTCGCCCGTCACGAGGCCGCCGTGCTCACCCATCTCGTCGACGACCACGCCGAGGTGGTGGAGCTGCTCACCCGGCTGGTGGATCCGCGGCTGCTCCAGGGCGTGGTCCGGGTGTGGCCGCTGGCCATGGACCGGCGGGGCATCACTCTCCGCCTCGAGCACGCACACGGCCACCACGACGTCCCGCTGCCCTTCCCCAGGCCCGTGGGCGACCCCGGACAGTCCGGCGCGCGGGTCCGCGAACTCCTGGCCGCGGCCCGCGCCTGCCGCCGCGGAAGCCGTCTGCCGAGCCGGCCGTGACGGCCGGACGCCAGGAGCGGACCCCCGTCCGCCGCCCCGCGCGCACTGCCGCGGAGTGCCCGGGGCGGCCCACCGAGGAGCCCTGCCCGGAGCCCGGCACCGACCTGGTCGGCGCGATCATCCGCGCCGCCCCTCGCGCGGCCGCCATCTGCACCCCGCCGGAACCGCCCCGCCCCTCGTTGCCCTGACACCCCTCGTACCGACCGGAAGGGACCGGCGGGCCGCGACGCCCTCGCTGGGTTGCCGCCCCCGACTACGTGCCGTGCGAGGGCGATCCAAAGCGTTGCGCTGCACCCCAACGGACGCCGCGCCCCTCCCGGCGGACCGTCCCCGGTCCCGGCACCGAGCCGGTTGCACGCCGACGCGGCCGCCCCGCGCCACCCGGCACGCGTGGTGTCGAGGGACCGTTCGCAAGGACCCGCTGTGCGGGCGACCTGCCACCGTGTCAGCATCAGCGCACCGCGGAACGCAGCGGGCCCGCCGCCTGCGGACGGACGTGGGCCCCGCCGGGCCGGGCCCACGGCCCTGACCGTCGCTGACCTGCCACCGTGTCAGCATCAGCACACCGCGAACGCAGCGGGCCCGCCGCCTGCGGACGGACATGGGCCCCGCCGGGCCGGGCCCACGGCCCTGACCGTCGCTGACCTGCCACCGTGTCAGCATCAGCGCACCGCGGAACGCAGCGGGCCCGCCGCCTGCGGACGGACATGGGCCCCGTCGGGCCGGGCCCACGGCCCTGACCGTCGCGTCCGCACGGCGAGCGCCCGGACGGCCGTGGGGCACGGCCCTCACCCGGCGAGGAAGTGGAACCCCGGCCGCGGATGCATGAGGAAGTCGTGGTGCGAGATGTTCCACGCGTAGGCGCCCGCGAGCGCGAACACCACCCGGTCCCCGGCCCGCAGCCCCGGCGCCGGCACGTCGCGGGCCAGCACGTCCTTCGGCGTGCACAGCTGCCCCGCCACGGTGACCCGGTCGCCCCGCGCCTCGGGGCGCGGCCACGGATGGGGCCAGCCGGCCACGGGCAGCACCGCACAGGGCTGGTCGTGGCCCTTCGTCGCCGGTGTGCGCAGATGGTGCGTGCCCCCGCGGACCACGGCGAAGTCCTCGCCGTGGCTGCGCTTCACGTCCAGGACCTCGGTGGCGTACCAGCCGCAGTACGCGGTCAGCGCGCGCCCCGGTTCGATGCGCAGCCGCAGGTCCGGGTGGGCCGCGGTGAGGCGTGCCAGCCCGGCTCCGTAGCCGGCCCAGTCGAAGCGGGCGGCGGGATCCGCGTAGTCGACGGCCATGCCGCCTCCGACGTTCACCTCGTGGAGCGGTACACCGTGGCGCTCGAAGAGCCGCACGGCCCAGGTCACCACGGACTCCGCGACGGCGAGCTGGGCCGCCGCCCCGAGTCCGCTCGCCAGGTGGGCGTGGACCCCGCGCACCCGCAGCCCGGGACAGGATCCGCCGGCGAGGTACCGCATCACGTCGGCCGCCTCGGCCGGATCGAGGCCGAACGGTGTCGGCCGGCCGCCCATGGACAGCGCGCTCGTCCTCAACGCGTCCTCGGACAGCGGCAGATTGAACCGCAACAGCACCTCGACCGGTGGCGCCGGCGCCTGCCGCTCCGCCGCGAGCGCGGCCAGCATCCGCAGCTCATGGGCGCTCTCCACATGGAACCGGGCCACACCGGCCCCGAGCGCCGCCGCCGTCTCTGCCGGCGTCTTCCCGGGACCGCCGAACGCCAGCGGACGGTCCGGGACGACCTTCACCGCATGGGCCAGTTCGCCGCCCGAGGAGACCTCGAAGCCGTCCACGTACGGCGAGAGGGCCGAAAGGATCTCCGGTTCGGGATTGGCCTTGGCCGCGTAGTACAGCTCGACCCGCTCCGGCAGGGACTCCCGTACCGCCGTGACGTGCTCCCGCAGCGCGCCGAGGTCGTAGAGGTAGGCCGGGAGCCGGTCGGCCGGGAGGGAGAGGGCCCGCTGGCGCACCGGCGCGGTGACGGGGGCGGGGGCGGCGGGGGGAGCGGTGGCGGACGCGGTCACCGCCGGTGCCGCGCCGGCGGACGCGGCGGGCGCCGACGGGGCGCCGGGCACGGGGGAGTGGGTCATCGGGCGCTCCGGAGGTCGTCGGCGCGGACCGCCCCGGACAGCACGTCATCGGCGAGCGGGGAGGGCAGCCGCACGTACCCCGCCTCGCGGTCGGCCGTGCGCGCCCAGCGCGTGAGCAGATTGGCCTTGGCGGGCAGCGGTGCTCCCGACAGGAGCGCGTCGAGCCGTGGCTGCCGCCCGTGCTCGTCGGCGTGGCGCCGGAGCACGTCCCGCACCTCGGCCCACAACGCCGCCTCCGTGCCGGGGTGCAGATCGGCGAGGGCCGCGAGCATCTCGGCCACGTGGTTCACCAGGAGGCAGTAGACCACCCGGTCCCAGCCGCGCCCGGCGTCGTACGTCAGGAGCCCCGCCACGTCCGCGGGGAGCGCCGCGAGGGCGGCGGCGTGCCGGTCCGGCAGGAGCTTGGTGCCCTCCAGGTCGCGGAACAGCACCTGCCGTGGGCGCCCTCCCCCGTCCACGCAGACGAGGACGTTCTGCAGATGCGGCTCCAGCACGACGCCGTGGTCGAAGTAGGCCGCGAGGACCGGGGGCACCAGCAGACCGAGGTACGCGCGCCACCACGACAGGGCCGTGCGCGGGTCCGTGTCCGCGAGGAGACGGGAGACATGGGCGGGTCCGTTGGGGTACTCGTCGGCGACGGCCGCGGCGAGCAGCGGGGTGAGCCCGGGTTGCAGCCGCCGGCCGAGCCCTTCGCGGACGATCACGCCGAAGCCCTCGAGCAGACCGCGCACCGGGACACCGCCGGCACCGGGCAGGGCGAGGCTCCGGTACGCGGGTTCGCGCAGCACGTCGCTGCCGGGGAAGCGGGCGGTCAGTTCGGCGAGGACCGGCTCCAGCAGCCGGGTGAGCGCCACCGCGCCGGAGAGCTCGTACCGTGCGTTCTTCCGGAGGCAGTTGGTGATGCGGACGTTCAGGCTGAACTTCAGGAAGCCGTCGCCGTCGAACAGGGTGCGGACGGAGGCCGTGGCGGCGAACGCCGCGGATCCGGGTCCGAGGTCCCGCACCTCGCCGCGGGCGAGGGCCGTCCGCAGCCGGGGGTCGTCGCGCAGCAGTTGGTACTGCCAGGGGTGGGCGGGCAGCAGCCGGTACCCGTCCGGCGCGCGGCCCAGCCGGTCGAGCGCCGCTCCGGCGCCCGGCTCCGCCGACTCCTCGGCCACCAGGTCCTCCCGTACCGCGAGCAGCCGCAGCGGGAACGACGCGGCGGCCTCGGGTGCGTACGCCGCCCAGGCCGCGGTGTCCCCGCCGCGTGCCTTGGGCGTGGGGTGGAAGCGGTGCCCGAGGGCGAGGGACCGCTCCGAGGCGAGGTACGCCGCGGGCACGGCGCGTGGGCCG
Organism: Streptomyces sp. HUAS CB01; assembly: GCF_030406905.1. Taxonomy (NCBI): domain Bacteria; kingdom Bacillati; phylum Actinomycetota; class Actinomycetes; order Kitasatosporales; family Streptomycetaceae; genus Streptomyces; species Streptomyces chengbuensis. The sequence goes on along the minus strand of NZ_CP129137.1, from coordinate 747,938 downwards.
GTGTCCCGGGCGGCCGGGGGGCCCACGGCCAGTGCGGACGCGACGCCCCGGTGGCTGGAGGCGACCTGGTCCAGGAACTCCTCGTTGGGCACGCCCGTGCGGAGCGTCAGCTCCGCGTGGACGTGCCCGGCCAGCCGCTGCCAGCCGACCGGTGACCAGCCGCCGGAGGTCTCCTCGGTCACGGGGCCGGTGAACCGGTGGGCGCCGAGCAGCGAGGTGCGGCGCAGCGCGACGCGCAGCAGCACCCCGCGGCGGGGCAGCCGCAGCAGCAGGTGCCCGTCGATGACCGCGGTCTGGTGCTCGGGGCCGCACAGCTCTCGGAGGAGGCAGTTGAGGAGGGTGTGGGCGACCGCGTCGTCGGCCGTGGGCGGCGGTGCCAGGGCCGCACGGTGCGCGGACGGATGCGTGGAGGTCATCCGGGTTCACACTCCCCGCAGCAGGTAGTTGGGGCCGGTGGTGTAGTGCTTGTTGATGTCGGACGCTCCCGAACGTTCCTTGGCCAGCAGGGTTCCCGCGGTCACCATCGCCTTCACGGGCAGCTCGGGCGCGTCCAGCACCCGGGCCCGCAGTACGGCTCCGGGCTCACCCGGTCCGGTTCCGAGCCGTTCCACCGCCTCGGCCAGCCGGTCGCGGACCAGCCGGAGCAGCCGGTCGAGCGGGGCACGTCCGTGCCCGGCGAGGCCGAAGGCGTAGGCCCCGGCGCACAGATGGACGGTGACGGTGGTGAAGAGGTCGGCGAGCGGTCCGTCGCCGTCGGTGAGTATGCGGCGGTCGTCGAAGTCCCCCGGCCCGGGCGCGTCCCCACCGAGTACCGCCCGCAGCCGTGCGCCGTTGATGCGCGGGCCGTCGTTGTCCTTGAGGAGCAGCCGCAACCGAGGGCCGCCACCGGACGCGTCCAGCACCAGCGACACGTTCTGCTGGTGGGACTCCAGGGCGATTCCGTACCCGAAGAGCGTGGTCTGGAAGTCCAGGAGCAGTGTGAGCACCGCGTCCAGCAGGGCGAGCGGATCGCCGCCGTGGAAGCGGTCGGCCAGGTGGTCGACGACGAGACGCCCGCTCGGTGCCCGGGCGAGCAGGGCGGCCATCGGTACGACGAGGCAGCGGTCGAGTCCGGACGGCTGGCGGCGCGTCAGCACGGCGAGCAGCTCGTGTCCGGCGTGGGCGAAGCAGGTCTCGTCGGCGTGCAGGACGGTGTCCCGGAAGCGGGGTTCGCGGGCCGTCACGGTCTGGAGCAGATGCTGGACGGCGGCCCCGTCGGCCAGGGTTCCGGGCTTGATGGTGCGCCGGTTGAGCCGGCCCAGGGTGGAGGTGGCCAGGGGCAGTTTGAGGTGGGTGCCGGGCCGGCCGGCGAGGGCGACCGTCCGCATGGACAAGGTGGGGACGACGTCCAGGTGGGACCGTGGCGCCGGGACCGCCAGGCCGTCGAGCCCGGCGGCGCGCACCGCCCGGCCGAGCGGGCCCGCCGCGGTGAGCGGATGCACGGGCAGGGCGACATGGGTGCGGTCGAGGCCGGACAGCCCGAGGGCCGAGGGTGCGGGGCCGGGCAGCGGGCCGGCGGCGGTGACGGCCTCGCGCGGCACGGCGAGCCAGCGCAGCGCGAACCGCGGGTGGAACTCCGGCGCGTACGCCCGCAGCGCCGCGACGGTCAGGCCGGATCTGCCGCGCGCGGTGGGATAGACCGGATGGTCGAGCCGGGCGGCGAGGGCGTCCAGGGCGAGGCCGCCCGACAGCCCGGTCCAGTCGGCCGGATCGGCGCCGTGGCGATCCGCGAGCGTCCGCAGCGTCTCCTGCTCCGTGGCCTCGTGCAGGCGTACGGTCGCGAGGGTCTGGCGGCACTCGTCGGCGAACGCGTCGAAGCCGCCGCGGTCCACCGGTGCGGCGAGGGCCCGGAGTTCGGCCAGGACCGTGTCGGTGTCCGTCAGTTCGGCGCCGTCCGACTCCCGGCGCAGCAGCGGTTCCCTGGCCTCCCACGCACACTGGAAGCCGTCCTCGCGCACCGGCAGCAGCAGCGCGTCCGGCCCGGGGGCGTCCAGCCGCAGCCAGGTCCCGTCGGCACGCTCGACCGGGCGGCCGCGGCTGCGCAGCCCGACGACGTCCTCGCGCAGCAGGGCGCTGAGCACCCGCAGCAGCAGTCCGGCTCGCGCGGTCGCCGGGCCGGCCGCACCGGAGGCGCCCGCCGCGGGGACCGTCACGGTGTGATCTCCCAGCGCTGGGCGGCCAGGAACCCGGTCACGGCGCGGTCCACGGCCGACCGGTCGGTCCCCGTGGCCCGCACCACGCCGAGGAAGTCGCGGTTGGTCCCGTACACCGGGTGGTGTTCGCCGAGGCCGCGCAGCGGCCGGTACGTCAGTGTCACCCCGCCCGCCTCCACTTCCGTCGCTCCGGGGGCCGCCGTCAGCGTCCCGGCCCGGTCGGCGCACGGGTAGTCGAGCCTGGCGGCTCCGTCGTCCCGCGCCCCCAGCTCCGACGGCAGCGGTTCGCCGAGATGCGTGCGCAGGACGTGCTCGAACAGCGGTATGTCCAGCAGCCCGGCGAGCAGCAGATCGCACTGGTCCCCGATGGCACGGTAGTTGACCTCGATGATCCGCGCGCGGCCTTCGTGCACCACGAACTCCGTGTGGCAGGCGCCGAACCCGACGCCGAGCACGTCGAGTTGCGCGAGCACCTGCTCCTCGATGTCCCGCGGATGCCGGGCGACGTAGGTCAGCCGCTCCTCGATGAAGTACGGGGGAGGGGACAGTTCGGTGCGGAACCCGCCCAGCACATGGCGTACCCGGCCGTCGCCGAGGGTCTCGAGGGTGAACAGCTCTCCGGGCAGGTACTCCTCGACCACCAGCGCGGCCCCCGGGCGCCGTGCCCGGATCTCCTCGCAGTGCCGCACCAGTTCCCGCGCGTCCCCGGCCAGGACGACGTCCTCGCTGGCCACGCCCTCGCGCGGCTTGACGACACACGGGTAGGGGAAGTCCCCGGCCGCGGCGGCCGGGTCCTGCGCGGCGGGCAGCTCCAGCGACCGCACGGTGTCCAGGCCCGAGGCGGCCAGCCGGCGGCGCATCTCGGCCTTGTCCTTCGTGCGCAGCGCGGCCCGCCAGTCCTTGGCCGGCAGCCCGAAGTAGTCCGCGGCGAGCGCGGCCTGGGTCTGGAGGTGGTCGCTGTTGGTGAAGACCGCGTCCGGTGAGGCGTGGGCGGACACACGGGAGACCACGGCGCGGAAGTCGCGCACGTCGCACTCCAGCACCTCGACGTCCCGGTGCGCGGCACGGTGGTCGGCGGGCCGGTCGGTGAGCAGGGTGACGTCCAGTCCGAGCCGGCGGGCGGCCGGGAGGAATCCCTCGGTGACCGAGTCGGTCGGGTTCAGGGCAAGCAGGTACAACCGCATGAGGGGGCCACTCCGCGCTCGGATCCGGTGATCCGAGAGTTCCGGATCACGGGGCCAGAGCCTAGGTTAGGCACACCTAACTCTGTCAATTCGCCTCGACACGACCCCGGTTGGCGCGGGAGATCACTTCTGTGGTTAAGGTGAGCCTCGCCTTACCTCATCCGTGTCAGCCGCTGTGTCGAGGAGCGTTCGTGACCCTGGCTCCGGTGTACCCTCATGCCTCCGCCGTGAGCTGTTCCGCCGTCGCCGGATCGGCGTTCCGCCGGCTCGCGGAGCTCTGCCCCGCCCTCGAGGCGGACGTTGCGGAGCCCGGTTCGTCGACCCCGCAGGGCTGGGCCGACGGCGCGGAGCTGGCCGGCCGCCCCGAGTTCCTTGACGCCCTCCTCGGTGCCGAGGTCCTGCGGGTGGAGCACGACCACGGCCGCACCCCGCGTCCCGACGTCGCGGCCTCCCGCGCGCTCCACGACTACCTCTGGTCCGTGGGTCTGCTGATGAGCGGACCGTGGTGCCTGGAGCGCCGCGTCCCGCGGCTCCGGCCCCAGGACGTCCGTGTCAGCCTCACCACAGGTGCCTTCTCCGTCGTTCCCGGCGGCTTCGCGTGTCTTCCCGGCGATCCGGCCGCCGGGCTGCCGGGTGTACGGGTGCTCCCGCACGAGGAGGCCCTGCGGGCGGAGCTGCGCGCCGGCTACGCCGACCACGTGCGTCCGCTGCTGACCGCGATCGCCCCGCGGGTGCGCCGGGGGCCCCGTGCGCTGTGGGGCATGGCGGGCGACGACCTGGTGTCCGGCGTCTGGTACCTCGGCCGGATGCTGGGGGAGGAGGAGCGCGGCGTGCGGGCCGCGACCCAGCTGCTGCCGGAGCCCGTCCCGCCGTTCCCCGGCGGCGCCGACTTCCGCCGGCTCGCGGGCCGCGAGGGCCGGTCGTACCCGACCCGCACCCGCGCCGGCTGCTGCCTCTACTACACGATCCGCCCGGCCGAGGCGTGCGGCACCTGCCCCCGGACGAGTGACGCCGAGCGGCTGCGCCGGCTCGAGGGTGACGTGCCCTGCTGAACCGGTCCGCCGGGCAGGCCTCCACGACACGCTCCTGATGGGTGAGTTATGTGGCGACTTGTCCTATTCGCCACATAATTTGAGCTCATGACGAAACGACAATTCATGTACCTCGGCTGTGTCGCTCTGATGGTGACCTCGGGGCTGGGCGTGGCGGCGCCGGCAGGTGCCCGCACCACCTACGACGTGGTCCCCGGTGAGTCGATCCAGCTCGCGGTCGACCGGGCCCGCCCCGGCGACACCATCGACATCGCCCCCGGCGTCTACCGGGAGAGCGTCCTCATCAGGAAGTCCGACCTGACGCTGCGCGGCGCGGGTGACCGGACCGTCCTCCTCCCGTCCACGGCCAAGGCCACGCACGTGTGCGGTCTGGGCGGCAACGGGATCTGCGTCATCGGCACCGATGCCAAGCCCGCCACGAACGTGCGGATCCACTCCCTGACGGTGTCGCAGTTCAAGAAGAACGGCATCTGGGCCTCGCGCACCAACAAGCTGAGCGTCCGTGAGGTCACCGCGGTGGGGAACGGCAACTGGGGCATCGCCCAGGAGCGCTCCCTGCGGTCCGAGATCCGCGGCAACGCGGCCCGTGACAACGCGGAGTCGGGCATCTTCGTGTCGAACACCATCGACACCGAGGCCGGAGCCATCAACACGCGGCGCACCGTGGTCATGGACAACCTGCTGGCCGGGAACCGCATCGGCATCACCGTCCGGCGCCTGCGGAACCTGTACGTGAACAACAACGTCGTCACCGGCAACTGCGCCGGCATGTTCGTCGTCGGGGACGAGGGCGTCCCCCGGACGGGCGACCTGACCGTGCGCGGCAACCGCGTGCACCACAACAACAAGTCCTGCGCCAAGACCGCGCGGCTCCCGAGGATCCAGGGCGCCGGCATCGTCCTCACCGGCGTCGAGGGCGCGACGGTCGCGTCGAACGCCGTCTGGAGCAACGTCGGCACCTCGCCGTTCTCCGGCGGGATCGTGCTCTTCAAGAGCATCGTGGGCGCCCCCAACAGCGGCAACGTCATCAAGTCCAACATGCTGGTGGGCAACCGTCCGGCGGACCTCGCCAACCGGGACACCGGTACCGGCAACACCTTCTCCGGCAACTACTGCCGCCTGTCCGAGAAGGCGGGGAAGTGCGCATGACGACCGGTACGACCGGCGCGGCCACGGACACCGCGGGGACCACCGTCCACACCGCCACCCCGCCGTCCATGCGGCTGCGGGAGCTCGTCTTCGGCGCCGCCCTGGCCGGCTCCGTACGGGCCGCCGCACGGCTCGGCGTCGCGGACGCGCTGGGGGAGACCCCGGCAACCGCCGAGGACCTGGCGTCGGCCGTCAAGGCCGACCCCCGGGCCCTGCGGCGCATGCTGCGCGCCCTGACCTGCTACGGCATCTTCACCGAGAGGGCGGACGGCACGTTCGCCCACACCGAGATGTCGCGCCTGCTGCGGGAGGACGACCCCCACAGCCTCAAGTACATCTCCCTGTGGTGCACCGAGCCGTGGACCTGGGACGCCTGGCCGCGCCTCGACGAGGCGGTCCGCACGGGCAGGAGCGTCTTCGACGGCCTGTACGGCAAGGGCTTCTTCGACTACCTCCACGAGGACGCGCACGAGTCCGCGCACGTCTTCAACCAGGCCATGACCACGTCCAGCATGCAGTCGGCGCTGGACGTGGCGGAACTGCTCGACCTCACGGGAGCGTCCACCGTCGCGGACATCGGCGGCGGTCAGGGCCATGTGCTGGCGAGCCTGCTGGAGAAGAACCCCGGCCTGCGGGGAACGCTGCTGGACCTGCCGCGTGTCGTCGCCAACGCCGATCCCCGGCTGCGGGACGGCGGGTCCCTCGCCGACCGGGTCACCATCGTCCCCGGCGACTGCCGGGAGGCCATCCCGGTCGAGGCCGACGTCTACATCATCAAGAACATCCTGGAATGGGACGACGACAGCACGCGCAGGACCCTCCGCAACGTCGTCTCGGCCGCCCGTCCCGGGGCCCGGGTGGTGGTCATCGAGAACCTCGTCGACGACACCCCGTCGATGAAGTTCACCACGTCGATGGATCTGCTGCTGCTCCTGAACGTGGGCGGTGCGAAGCACACCCAGGAGAGCATGACCGGCAGGATGGCGGACGCCGGCCTCGTCGTCGGCGACGTCCGTCCGGTGAACGCGTACCTCCACGCGTTCGAGAGCGTCACACCCGGCGGCTGACCCCCGGGCTCCCTCCCCCTCGCCGGCTCCGCGTCCGTACGCGGAGCCGGCGATTCGTCGTGCCTCATCCCTTCGCGGCACGCTCCCAGCGGTAGAACTCGTGGGCCATGGCGTCCTTCGGGCTGCGCCAGGTCTCCGGGTCGTACGCGCTGACGTAGGCGGAGAGCTTGTCGCTGATGTCACGGAACTCGGGGTGGCCCGCCACCTTGGCCACCGCCGGCCCCGGCGGCCGGTCGGCTTCGATCAGATGGAGGTAGACATCGCCGAACTGGAAGAGGCTGCGCCGGGTCACGCCGACCAGGTCGGGCAGTTCGCCCCGGTCGGAGGCCTCGAACACCCTGGCGATGTCGTGGGCCGAGTCCGGTGCCATACGGGCGACGATGAGGGCGTGGTGCATCGAGGGGGATCCCTTCGGTGGGCGGTCAGTCGGAGTGGACCGAGACCGGCGTGCCGCGTTCCCGGGCGCGCTGCTCGATCTTCTCCTTGATCAGGGCCATCTGGACCTTCGAGTTCTTGTTGATGTTGTCGGTCATCCAGTCGTCGTCGACCGGGGCGTCCGGCTTCATCGCGAAGTCCTGGGTCCAGTGCATGAGGACCCCGTCGGGCGCCTGGGTGTACTTCCAGTGGATGTCCATGTGCTGGAAGGGGCCCGTCTCCACCCGGCGGGCGCGGACGGTCCTCGCCCCGGGGTCGACGACGCGCTCCGACACCCAGCTCCACACCGTGCCGTTCTCGTCCGGGTGCATGGTCAGCCGGAACTTCGTCCGGTCGCCCTCGCGCTCCAGGATCTCGACGGAGGCGTATTCGCTGAACAGCTGGGGCCAGTTCTCGATGTCGTTGGTGACGTCCCAGACGAGGTCCATGGGAGCGTCGATGACGATCTTGTTCTCGGTGTGCCCGGACACTTCAGGCTCCTGCCATGAGGGAGTTGTTGACGAGGTCGAGGAATTCGCGCGGGGTCTTGCAGCGGTCCGCGTCCTGGGGGAGCGTGCGGCCGTAGCGGTTCTCGAGCTCCCCGACGATGCCGAGGAGACCGAGGGAGTCGAGTCCGTACTCGTCGAACCGCGCCTCGGGGCGGCCGCCCATCTCTGCGGGGTCGACGGTGATGCCGGCGCCCTTCTTCATCAGAGCGGCCAGCTCTTCGATGGTCAGCTTGGAGATCTGCATGGTCATGAGGTCCTCCTTCTCACGGTTGTTCACCGGGTGGGGGCGCCGTGCCGCAGCACGAGCGCCGCGTTCGAGCCCATGAGTCCCCGGCTGAGCACGAGGGCCGTGCGCAGCTCGGCAGGGCGGGGCCTGCCGGTGACCACCTCGAGCTCGTGGCACACGTCGAAGACATTGGGCGTGGGCGGGACGACGCCGTCCTGCAGAGCGAGCACGGCGGCGGCCGTGTCCAGCACGGGCGCTCCGCAGTACGCCCGGCCCGTACCGGACTTGGGCGCCGTGACCGGCACCCGCCGGCCGTGCGTCCCCAGCGCGTCGGCGAGCGCCAGGGCCTCGGCGCGGTCCGCGTCCGGGATGCCGAGCGCGTCCGCGAAGACGACGTCGATCTCCTCGGGCGCGCACCGGGCCTCCGCCAGGGCTCCCCGGATCGCCTGGGCCAGCCCCTCGCGCGACTCCTCCCACCGGGAGGCCCCGGTGAACGTCGCCGCGTGACCGGCCACCACGGCGCGGACCGCGGCGCCTCGGCGGCGGGCGGCCGACTCCTCCTCGACGACGAGCATGGCCCCGCCCTCCGCGGGCACGAAACCGTTCGCGCTCGCGGTGAAGGGCCGGTAGGCGCGTTCCGGGTCCTCGCTCGTGCTGAGTTCCCGGTACCCGAGCTGGCAGACCAGCGAGTACGGCGCGAGCGGCGCCTCCGCCGCCCCGATGACGACCGCGTCCGTGCCCCGGCCGATGGCCCGGGCCGCGTGCGCGAGGGCGTCGAGACCGCCCGCCTCGTCGCTGGCCACCACACCGCAGGGGCCCTTGAACCCGCCGCGGATGGAGATCTGACCGGTGCTCGCCGCGTAGAACCAGGCGATGGACTGGTACGGGCCCACATAGCGCGAGCCCTGTCCCCACAGCCGCTGCAGCTCCCGCTGGCCGAACTCGCCGCCACCGGAACCGGCCGCCGTGACCACACCCACGGCGAACGGCGAGTCGCTGTAGTCGCCCGACGTTATCCGCGCGTCGGCCAGCGCCATGTCGGCGGCGGCCATCGCGAAGTGCGTGAACCGGTCGGTCTGGACGAGGTAGCGCTCCTCGACCAGGGATTCGGGGTCGAAGCCGCGGACCTCTCCCGCGACCCGGACCGGCATGTGGTCGCAGCCTTCCCGCGTGATGTGGTCGAGGACGCTGATGCCCTCCCGTGTGGACTTCCAGAAGGCATCGGTACCGACCCCGTTGGGGGCGACGACACCGATTCCGGTGACGACCGGTCGCCGGTCCTGCCGAGGACTCATGGTGTCCTCCCTCCTGGCCGGGTCAGGACCACGGCGGACTGGAATCCGCCGAATCCGCTGCCGACCGAGAGCACGTTGCGCAGCTTGAGGGCGCGCGCCGTGCGTGGCACATAGTCGAGGTCGCACTCGGGGTCGGGGGTCTCGTAGTTCGCCGTCGGCGGCACCACCTGGTGGGCGAGTGCCAGCACACAGGCGACGACCTCGATCGCCCCGATCGCCCCGAGCGAGTGACCCACCATGGACTTGATGGAACTCATCGGGACCTTGTACGCGTGGGAACCGAGCGACTGCTTCACGGCGGCCGTCTCGTGCCGGTCGTTCTGCTGCGTACCGGAACCGTGCGCGTTGACGTAGTCGATGTCCGACCCGTCGAGCCGCGCGTGGTCCAGGGCGCTGTCGATGGCCCGCGCCATCTCCAGTCCCTCACGGGTCAGACCCGTCATGTGGTACGCGTTGCCGAACGTGGCGTAGCCGCCGATCTCGCAGTACACCGTGGCACCGCGGGCACGCGCGTGTTCGAGTTCCTCCAGGACGAGCACGGCTCCGCCCTCGCCCATGACGAACCCGTCACGGCGCGCGTCGAAGGGGCGTGAGGCATGGGCCGGATCGTCGTTGTTGGGTGACGTGGCCTTGATCGCGTCGAAGCACGCCACGGTGATGGGGGAGATGGGCGAGTCCGACGCGCCGGCTATGCAGACGTCGACCCTGCCCTCCTCTATCGCGTGGAAGGCGTACCCGATCGCGTCCAGACCGGAGGTGCAGCCCGTGGACACCGTCTGGACCGGGCCGTGGGCACCCGTCTGCTCGGCGACCTCGGAGGCGAGTGCGCTGGGCGAGAACGCCCGGTGCAGATGCGGCTCCGCCTCGCTCGGATCCACGTCCCAGCGCCGGCCCGAACTGCTGACCTTGACGTAGTCGTGCTCCAGACGAGTGGTGCCGCCCACGGCGGTGCCGAGCGACACCCCGATCCGCCAGGGGTCCTCCTTCTCCGGGTCGAGACCGGCGTCCCGGAGCGCCTCCCGGGCGGCGACCATCGCGAACTGGACGTACCGGTCCGCCCGCTGCACCTCCTCCGGACCCAGCCCGTGCTCCTCGGGGTCGAAGTCGCACTCGGCGGCGATCCGCGACCGGAAACCGGTCGGGTCGAAGAGGGTGATGCCGCGCGTCGCCGTACGGCCGTTGGCCAGGAGGTCCCAGAACGCCGGTATCCCGACACCCCCCGGCGCGACTATGCCGACACCGGTGACCGCGACGCGCCGGGTCATGAAGCCGTCCCGGTGCGTTCCGGCGGCCGGTGGGCCGCCGCGGCCTCCGCCCCCGGCGTCTCCTCGGTGTCGACGTGGCCCAGCTCCGGCCGCGGGGCCAGCGGCCCGAGGTGGAAGACCATACGGGCCTGCGTGCTGCCGACGTTGCGGAACCGGTGGCGCACGTAGGGCGGGATGAACAGTCCCTGGTCGGGCCGGATCGGCAGCGTCTCGTCGTCGAGGTCGACTTCCATCTCGCCGCACACCACGTACACGAACTCCTCGGAGTACGGGTGGTAGTGCTCGCCGATGCGGTCACCGGGCTCGACGGTCGCCAGGCCCATGAAGCCGCTCGTGGCGCCCACCGCGGTGGGGGTGAGCATGGCGCGCAGATCGCCGCCGCGTTTGGTGTTGTGCTGGGTCTCGCTCAGGTCGACGATGCGATGGGGTGTGGTCATGACGGGTTCCTCCACGTGGCCGCGCGATGGGGCGCCGGCGGTTCGGGGTGTGCGGGTGCCTGGGCGGCCGGTCGCACGGGTCAGGGGGCGTGGCGGTCGGTGATCGGCCGCATGTCCGCGGACGACAGGAGCTTGGACATGTCCTCCTCCGTGGCCGGGGCGTCGATGCCCAGCGCCTCGCTGTCCAGCAGGCGGGACAGCATGGCCGCCTTGCGAGGACCGTGGGCCCCGATCACCTGCAGCGGCGCCGCGTCACCGGAACCGCGCACGTCGACCAGGCGTACGACGATGTCGTCCCGCTGGAAGATCGTGCTGCTGTCGATCGGGGTCGCAGGGTCGCTCGCCGCCGCCTCGTCCTGTCCGGCGAGCAGCCGCGCCAGCGCCATGCCGCAGCCGGGCTTGGCCGGGTAGTACAGCGCGTGCCGCTTGACGGCCTCGTCGTCGGTGCCCGCGGACGCCAGGTGGTGCACCGCGGGGAGCGCGGCCCGGGTGAAGAAGACCCGTGCGGAGTCCGGGTCGTTGAGGTCCCGGTCCTGCTCCAGATAGGGGTTGATGGCCTCCTCGACGGCCCGCACCTCGGGCTGCCGGGCCACGTGGCGCAGCGCCGCCATCAGGTCGCCCTCCACCTCGACGGCCCGCACGACACGGTTGCCGTGCATGAACAGCGAGGTCCGGCGCAGCCGGGTGTGCTCGTCGACCTTCGACTGCGGCGACTGGTAACCCGCGAGGATGTCCGCCACGACCGCCTCGCTGCCCGGCTTCACGGTGAAGGTGAGGGCGTGGCGCACCACGTTGTCACCCACCCGGGGGAACGGCTGCAGCCCGCCCTGCGTCGCGTCGGCGGCCGAGGAGGTGTGCAGCTTGCCCGTCTCGCGCAGCACGCTGAAGCGCAGGGACCGGGTGTCCCGGACGCAGTTGTGGAGCGGCCGCACGGTCTCGACGTGCTCCTCGCTGTTCACCCACGCGAGGAAGGGCGGGGCGCTCTCCCACTCGCTGGTGATCAGCCACTGCGAGGGATTCTCGATCGACTGGCACAGCTGGTCGCTGATGTGGCCCGGCACCGAGGCGACCTGGTTGCGCATGTGCTCGTACGCCTTCAGGAAGTTCTGCTGAGCGCCGTCATGAAGGTCCAGCAGCAGTACGACACGCAGCCTGGAGCCGTCAAAGGCCGACTGGGATATACGTTCGGAAAGCGTTGTCATGATGCACGCATCTCCTTCGAGACGGTGGGGCCGCCGCGTGCGGTGCACGAAGCCGGCTCGGGGGTTTCAGGCTTCGATCCTGTGCCGGTACCACGGGTGGCGCGAGATGTGTGAACCAGGTGGGTGAACCGGGCGATCGAGCCCCTCCCGCCAGGGCATGGAAACCACATTCCCCCTACCGGCGGCTGGAGCTGGAGCTACTGATGGAAGAACACATCGACGAGCGCGTACCGGTACTCATCGTGGGCGGCTCCCTGGTGGGGCTGTCCTCCTCGCTGTTCCTCGGCAGGCTCGGCGTCGGGCACATGCTGGTGGAGAGACACGCGGGCACGTCGAGGCATCCGCGCGGGCGGGGCAACAACGTCCGCACCATGGAGCTGTTCCGGGTGGCGGGGGCCGAACCGCTGATCCACGAGGCCGCGTCGCTCCTCGCCGACAACCACGGCATCTTCCAGACCCCGTCGCTCCACGGCGACGCCGGCGAGTGGCTGCTCAAGGAGATCGACCCCGGGAACGGCATCGCCCGGCTCAGCCCGTCCGGGTGGTGCGTGTGCAGCCAGAACGACCTGGAGCCGGTGCTGCTGGACTGCGCCCGCAAGCTCGGCGGCGACCTGCGCTACTCCACCGAGATGGTCTCGTTCGAACAGGACGGGGACGGCGTCACCGCCGTCGTGCAGGAGCGCGAGTCGGGGCGGCGCAGGACCGTGCGCGCCGACTACCTGATCGCCGCCGACGGGCCCCGCAGCCCCATCCGCCGGCAACTCGGCATCGGCCAGACGGGGCACGGGGACCTGTTCCACAACGTCAGCATCACCTTCCGCTCGCGCGGACTCGCCGACGTCGTCGGCGACCGGCGCTTCATCGTCTGCTACCTCACCGCCGAGGAAGCGGACGGCGCCCTGCTGCCGGTGGACAACAGCGAGAACTGGGTGTTCCACGCCCCCTGGCAGCCCGACACGGGCGAGACGCTGGAGGACTTCACCGACGAGCGCTGCGCCGCCCACATCCGCCGCGCCGTCGGCGCCCCGGACATCGACGTGGAGATCACCGGAAAGGCCCCCTGGCACGCGGCCGAACGCGTCGCGGAGCGGTACGGCCAGGGCCGGGTCTTCCTCGCGGGCGACTCCGCGCACGAGATGTCGCCCACGGGCGCGTTCGGCTCCAACACCGGCATCCAGGACGCCCACAACCTGGCCTGGAAGCTCTCCCTCGTGCTGAACGGGTCCGCGGGGCCCGGCCTGCTGGGCAGCTACGAGGCCGAGCGCCGGCCGGTCGCGGAGGCCACCAGCGAGCGCGCGTCGGCACGGTCGGCGGAGCACAGCCATCCGGGCTACACCCCGGGCCCCGAAATGGTCGGCGGACGACAGCGCGGCATGCTCACGGTCGCCATGGGCTACCGCTACCCGCGCGGCGCCGTCGTCGGCGCGGATCCGGACATGGCCGTCGTACCCGATCGGATGGATCTCTCCGGGGACCCCGGCACCCGCGCCCCGCACATGTGGCTGCACCCGCACGACAGCGAGCGGAGGACGTCCACGCTGGACCTGTACGAGCGCAACTTCGTCCTGCTCACGGGCTCCGGCGGCACACCGTGGCACACGGCGGCCGCACGGGTCGCCGAGAAGCTGTCCATCACCCTGGACGCCTACCGGATCGGCACGGAGCCGCACGCGGAGTTCGTCCCCGAGTCGGGGGACTGGGCGGAGCTGCACGGCACGACGGACGAGGGCGCCGTGGTGGTGCGCCCCGACGGGTTCGTGGCCTGGCGCGCGCCCGGTGCGGTCCGCGACCCGGAGACGGTCCTGCTCGACGCCATGAAGGCCCTGCTCCACCGCGCCTGACCCGGCACGGACACCCTCACGGCCGCCGTGGCGGCAGCCGGTGCAGCGCGACCTCGGTCAGCTGCCCGTGCGCCGCCACGGCGGTCATGTACGTGCAGTACGGCTGCCGGCGCCGGTCCGTGGGCGAACCGGGGTTCAGCAGCCGCAGCCCGCCCTCGGCGGTGGTGTCCCAGGGGACGTGGCTGTGGCCGAACACCAGGACGTCCAGCTCGGGGAACCGCTCCGCGCACCGCCGTTCGCGGCCCTGCGCGGGGCCCGTCTCGTGCACGACGCCGAAGCGCAGCCCGCCCAGTTCCGCGTGCGCCACCTCCGGCAGCCGGTCCCGCAGCGCGGCGCCGTCGTTGTTGCCGTACACCGCGACGAGCCGGCGCGACCGGGCCTCCAGCAGGTCCAGCGTCGCGGTGTCCACCCAGTCGCCCGCATGGAGGACGACATCGGCGCGCTCGATGCGTTCGAGCAGCTCACCGGGCAGTTCCCGGGCCCGTTTGGGTACATGGGTGTCCGATGTCAGCAACAGCCTCATGCGCCCATTGTCCACGGGCGGGGCGAGCGGGCCGGGGCAGCGGACGAGCCCAGGCCGGGGGCACGAGCCGGGTGTCACCCCAGGCGTCCGGGCTGCGTCCGGCGCACCTTCCACCGCCCGCCCGGCAGGGCCTGCGGCAAACGGGCGACGGGGCGGCCGGCCGAGGGGAATGAAGCCCCCGTACCCCGGGTAGCCGGTGCGGGCACTGACGGGCCCACACGGCTGGGGAGAGGCGACCATGAGGCGCAGCGGCGGCAACGACACGGCGGTGAAGGAGTCCGGCGCACGGCCGGCACCGGGAGCGGAACCGATGGCACCTTTCCTGCGGGCGCTCGCCGTGGTGGCGGCGTTCGCGGCGACCGTCGCGTTCAGCGTGGTCCTCGCCCGGCTCACCCTGGAGCCGTCGGCGGCCTCCGAACCGCTGACCCACAGCAACGTCCAGCCGGGTGCGTCCATCCGCGACTACCTGTCCCAGCCGGCGTTCCGCGACACCGTCAAACAGCTCGGCGGCAACGTGCTGCTGGGCGTGCCGTTCGGCGTGCTGCTCCCGGTCCTGGTGCCGAAGGCCCGCGGACTGGTACGGGTGCTGCTGGCGACGGCCCTGGTCATGGTGCTCGTGGAACTGGTCCAGGGCGCTCTGGTCACGGGCCGCGCCTTCGACATCGACGACGTCATCCTGAACACCACGGGCGCCGTGCTGGGTTATCTCCTCATCGGCCGCCGGCTCGGCCGCGCCGTTCACCCGCGCCGCCGCCACTGGTGGCACCGCCGGCCCCGCGGCGCGGCGGCGTCCGATTCCTGACGCCTCCCGGCCGGCGGCGTCCCGTCACGGCCCGCCGGCCGCCGCCGTCCGGACCGGCCCGATGCTCGCCCGCTCGATCA
Organism: Streptomyces sp. HUAS CB01; assembly: GCF_030406905.1. Taxonomy (NCBI): domain Bacteria; kingdom Bacillati; phylum Actinomycetota; class Actinomycetes; order Kitasatosporales; family Streptomycetaceae; genus Streptomyces; species Streptomyces chengbuensis. The sequence goes on along the minus strand of NZ_CP129137.1, from coordinate 732,700 downwards.
GCCGGGGAACCGGGACGCGGACGGTACGCGCGGTCCCGCCGTCGAGGAGCGCGGTGAGTTCGCCCGCCGCGCTTCGGCCGAAGGAGACCGTGTCCCGCGAGAGGGCCGCGAGCCAGGGATCGACCAGGCGGCACAGGGCCGAGTCCTCCCAGGCGACGATCGAGACGTCCTCGGGCACCGCGCAGCCGAGACCCGTGGCCGCGGCCACCCCGGCCACGGCCATCACGTCGTTGTCGTAGACCAGGGCGGTCGGCGGGGCGTCGCCCGAGAGCACGCCGCGGGTGACCGCCGCGCCCTCCGCGTCCGAGTAGTCGGTGGTGACGGAGCGGACCTCGGTCAGCCCCAGCCGCGCGGCCTCCGCCCGCAGTGAGCGGATACGCCGCTCGGTGTGCGCGAGGCCGGGCAGGCCGGCGATGTGCACGATCCGCCGGTGCCCGAGCGCATGGAGCCGACCGACGACGGACGCCATCGCCCCGGCGTCGTCCGCCCACACGGTGGACAGTCCCGGGCCGCCCTCCTCGGGGGCACCGCCGATCACCACGCCCGGCAGGCCGAGTTCGTCGAGCAGGGCCGGCCGGGGGTCGTCGGTGCGCGGGTCGACGACGAGCACGCCGTCCACCCGGTGCTCGGCCCACCAGCGGCGGTACACCGCGCACTCGGCGTCCACGTCCTCCACCACCTGGAAGAGCAGACCGAGATGGCGCTCCGACAGCACCTCCTGGACACCGGAGATCAGCTGGAGGAAGAACGAGTCGACACCGAGCGTCCCCGCGGGTCGTGCGACCACCAGGCCCACCGTCGCCGCGCCCTCCCCGGACAGGGCGCGGGCGGCCGTGCTCGGCCGCCAGCCGAGCTGTTCGGCGACCCGGCGCACCCGGTCGCGGGTGGCCTCCGAGACCCCGGGCCGGTCGTTGAGCGCGAAGGACACGGCGCTCTCCGAGACGCCCGCCCGGCGGGCGATGTCCTTCATCGTCGGCCGGCGTGCCGGGGCCCGCCTGCGCTGCGACGCGTCCTTGGACGGGGGATTCGCTCCCACCCGTGCCCCTTTCCCGGCCTCGGTCACCTCAGTGCACTAATGCGCTTGAGCAGTTGCACTCTAAAGCGCATTAGCAGATCACGCAAGACTTGGCGCACATGCTTCTGACCTGCACTGATGTCAGAGAAATTGGATTTCCTCGGGTCAATCCATTGACTTTTCCCCGGAACGCGATGCAGGGTCTGCTCCCAGCGTCCGCGGCACCTCGTGCGCCGGACGCCGCCACCACGCCGGGCCGAGCAAAGGAGCCGATCCACCGTGCGTATCCCCCGCCGTACCGCCCGCAGAGCAGTCGCCGCTGCCGCCGCCCTCGCCGTCGTCCTGCCGCTGAGCGCCTGCGGAGGAGGGTCCGGCGCCGGAGGCGCGGCGGACGCCTCCGGCAAGGTAGAAGGCAGCATCACGTTCCAGACCTGGAACCTGCAGGCCAACTTCAAGCCCTACTTCACCGGCCTCATCGCCGAGTTCGAGAAGAAGTACCCCGGCACCGAGGTGAAGTGGATCGACCAGCCCGCGGAGGGCTACGCCGACAAGCTCAGTGCCGACGCCGCCGGCGGCACCCTCCCCGACGTCGTGAACGTCTCCCCGGACCTTCTCGCCCCGCTCGCCAAGGCCGGTCTGGCGCTCGACCTCGACAAGGCGGCCGCGGAGTACAGGAAGGAGTACCTGCCGGGCGCCTGGGCCGGCCACGGCATCCCGGGGATGGAGGGCACGTACGCCTTCCCCTGGTACCTCAACACCGGCCCATTGTTCTACAACAAGCGCCTCTTCGAGGAGGCCGGGCTCGACGCGGAGAAGCCCCCCACGACGTACGACGAACTCTTCGCGCAGTCGCTGCGGATAGCCGAGAAGAGCGACGGGAAGATCGCCACGCTGGCCAACATCCCCACCATCGAGGACTTCGGCCGCTACGGCGTGCAGTTGATGAACGACGAGGGTACGGCCTTCACCTTCAACGACGCCAAGGGCGTCGAACTCCTCACCAAGTACAAGGAGCTGTACGACGCGAAGGCGCTCGACCCGCAGGCGCTCACCGCCACGCCCGAGTCGGCCGGCAAGAAGTTCCTCACCCAGGCCGTGGCGATGAACCCGGGCTCCGCGCTGGACCTGGAGAAGTTCAAGAAGGACGCCCCGACGCTGTACCAGAACATCGGCATCACCGAGCAGATCAGCAGCACCGGCAAGGACAACATGTACGTGATGGGCGTGATGGTGAACGCCCGGACCGAGCGGACCCCCGCCGCCGTCGCCTTCGCCCACTTCGTCACCGACGCCCGGCACCAGATGGAGTTCGCGAAGCAGGTCGCCATCTTCCCGAGCACTGCGGGCTCCCTCGACGACCCGTACTTCACCGAGGAGGACGGTACCGACGGGACGCGGGTGCGGATCGCCGCCGCCAAGTCCCTGAAGACCGCGGTCAACTACACCCCGGTGCTGATGAGCGACCAGATGAAGACCGAGCTGCGCAACGCCGTCGCGAGGGCGCTCCAGGGCAAGGAGAGCCCGAAGGAAGCACTTGACAACGCTGTCAAGGCATGCGACCGGCTGCTGAAGCAGAGCTGAGACCGGACGAGCGGGAACCGGACACGGCCATGACGACCCCCACCACTTCCCCGGCGGCGCCCTCCGGCAGCACGGCGGAGGGGCGCGCCCCGAAGAGCCCCTCTCCCGGCGGCCGGCCACGGGACGGACGCAATCGGATCAGACGGCATCTGCCCACCAGCCCCTGGCTGTTCGCGGCCCCCGGGCTGCTGGTCGCCGGCGCCTTCAGCCTCTACCCGTTCCTCTCCACGGTGGCCAACTCCTTCACGGACCGCAGGACGCTGATCCCCGGCCGGTTCGTGGGGCCGGACAACTACCGGGAGATGCTCGGCGACGAGATGTTCTGGACCGGGCTGCGCAACAGCACGCTGTACGTGCTCGGAGTCGTGCCCGCGCTGGTGGTCCTGCCGCTGATGCTGGCGCTGCTCGTGCAGAAGCAGGTCCCGGGCATCACCTTCTTCCGCTCCGCCTTCTACACCCCCGTCGTCGCCTCCATCGTGGTGGTCGGGCTGATCTGGGTGTGGCTGCTGGACGAGCGCGGGCTGGTGAACGCGGTGCTGGAGGCGGTCGGGGTCGGCCGGGTCGGCTTTCTCAGCGACCAGTGGCTGCTCCTGCTGAGCGCCATGACGGTCACGGTCTGGAAGGGCCTCGGCTACTACATGATCATTTATCTGGCCGCGCTGGCGAACGTCCCGCGCGAGCTCCACGAGGCGGCGTCCGTGGACGGCGCGGGCGCCGTACGCCGCTTCCTCACCGTCACCCTGCCCGCCGTCCGCTCCACCATGGTGCTGGTGGGTGCGCTCTCCTCGGTCGCGGCGTTCAAGGTCTTCTCCGAGGTCTATCTGATGGCGGGCCCGGACGGGGGCCCCGCGGGCGAGGACACCACCCTCGTCATGCTCGTCCAGCGCACCGGCACCGGACTGAGCGGCCGGGTCGGCTACGCCTCGGCGATCTCGGTGGTCGTCTTCGTCGTGACGGTCGCGCTGATGCTGCTGGTGCTGCGCGCCGACCGCAAGGAGGAGGCATGAACCGGCGGGAGGAACAGGTGGAACCGCTGAAGGCCCGCGGCACGCGGGGGAGCCGGCGGAGCGCAGGGGACGGCGGCCGCAGGATGCCCGTCTGGGAGATCGCGCTGCGGTACGTGCTGCTGCTGGCCGTCCTCGCGCTGACCGTCGGACCGTTCCTGTGGCAGCTGTCCACCTCGCTCAAGGGGCCGCACGAGGACATCTTCAGCTCCCCGCCGAGCTTCCTTCCCGAGCAGCCCACGTTCGCCAACTACAGCCGTGTCGCCGAGACCATCCCGGTGTGGGACTACGCGCTCAACTCGCTCACCGTCGCGGTGGCCAACGTCGTCACCAACTGCGCGGGCGCGGCTCTCGCCGGCTACGCCCTCGCCCGGCTGCGCTACCGGGGCCGCAGGGCCGCCACGGTCGCCTTCGTGCTCGCGATGCTCGTCCCCGTGGAGGGCATCGTCATCGCCCAGTTCACGACCATGCGGGAGCTCGGGCTCAACAACACGCTCGTAGGCGTGGTGCTGCCGTTGTCCGTCTCGGCACTGAACGTGCTGCTGATGCGCAACGCCTTCCTCAACCTGCCGTACGAGGTGGAGGAGGCCGCGTTCGTCGACGGCGCCAACGTCTGGCAGAGGTTCGTGCGGATCGCGTTGCCCGCGGTGAAGGGCACCCTGGCGGTCGTCGCCATCTTCGCCTTCATGGGCGCCTGGGACGACTTCCTGTGGCCGCTGATCGTGCTCAGCGATCCGCAGAACTTCACCCTGACCATCGGGCTGAACTATCTGCACGGCACCTTCGCGAACGACGAGCGCCTCGTCGCGGCGGGCACGATCATCGCCGTGCTGCCGCTGATCGTCCTGTTCGCCTGCCTCCAACGCTACTTCTTCCGGGGCGTGGGCGAGGGCGCCGTCAAGGGCTGACGCATCGTCACGAAAGCAGGTCCGCAGGGCCGTCCGTCCCCGTATCCTCCGAGGGAACCTCTGACGCACATGACCTCACGCGTGCGCTTCGGCGCCAACTACACCCCGAGCCAGGGGTGGTTCCACCACTGGCTCGACTTCGACCCCGACGCCGTACGGGCCGACCTGGACTCCGTCGCGGCACTGGGTCTCGACCACATCCGGGTCTTCCCGCTCTGGCCGGTCTTCCAGCCCAACCGCACCCTGATCCGCCCGCGGGCCGTGGAGCAGCTCGTCCTGCTCGCCGACGCGGCCGCCGAACGCGGTCTGGACGTCAACGTCGACGGACTGCAGGGACACCTGTCGAGCTTCGACTTCCTGCCGTCCTGGACGCAGACCTGGCACCGCCGCAGCATCTTCACCGACCCGGACGTCGTGACAGGCCAGGCCGAGTACCTGCGCACGCTCGCCGAAGCCCTCGCCGACCGGCCCAACTTCATCGGCATGACCATCGGCAACGAGGTCAACCAGTTCTCCGCCGGACCGCACCCGGACCCCGACCGCATCACCCCGGCGCAGGCCGAGCGCTGGCTGAGCCTGCTGCTGGCCGCCTGCGAGAAAGGCGCGCCGGGCAAGCTGCACCTGCACGCCGAGTACGACGCCGCCTGGTACCAGGACGACCAGCCGTTCACGCCCGCGCACTCGGCCCGGCTGGGCGCCGTCACCGCCGTGCACTCCTGGGTCTTCAACGGCACGGCCCAGCGGCACGGCCGCACGGGCACGGCGACCGAGCACCACGCCGCCTACCTCGTCGAGCTGTCCAAGGCATGGGCCGACGAGCCGCACCGCCCGGTGTGGCTGCAGGAGGTCGGTGCCCCCGCACCGCTCGTCCCCGCCGAGCACGCGGACACCTTCACCGAGGCGACGGTCCTCAACGCCCTCGACTGCGAGGACCTGTGGGGCGTCACCTGGTGGTGCTCGCACGACGTGTCGCGCTCCCTGGCCGACTTCCCCGAACTCGAGTACAGCCTGGGCCTGATGACCAGCGACCGGACGGTCAAGCCGGCGGGGCGGACCATCGCCCGCATCGTCCGCGAGCAGCACGAGCGCCCGCACCGGCCCGTCCCCCGGACCACGGCGCTCGTCGTCGACGCCGGCGACGACGACACGGCCCCGCGCCGTTCGGTCTGCGCGCCGGGCGGCGCGGTCTTCGAGGCCTTCGCCCGGCTCACCGCCGACGGGGCCAGGCCCGCCGCGGTGCTCGCGAGCCGGGCGGACGACGCCGGCCATCTGACCTCCAGGGGCATCACCGAGGTCGTCACCCCGGACGAGGTCCGATGACGACCCCGGAGACCCCCGCCCGCCGGAGCCCGCTCGCGCCGTCCCCGTCCTCGTCGCCCCCGGGGCGGCGGCCGGTGCCGTTGCCGTGCCCAGCCGTCCCCGGCGACCGGTCACCCGGTGCCGCACGGGTCCGGGACCGATCCTCCTCCCTGCCCGGCCGGGTCCCCTGACCCGCCGAGGAGAGCGCGCTCTCCGGCCGCACCGTCCTTCGTCCTCCACAGACACGGAGCCCGCCATGCCCCAGCCCGTCGTCCCCACCCGTCTCGTCCCCAACCGTCGCAGCGTCGTCCTCGCCGGAGCGGCCGGAGCGGCGGCCGCCCTCCTCGCCCCGGCGCCGCCGTCCGCCGCCGCATCGTCCGCCGCCGCACCGTCCGGCGCCGCCACGGCTCCCGGCCGCGGCACACCCGCCGGACGGACCCCGGACCTCCGGCCGTACGCCTCGTACTGGTTCCCCGACTCGCTGCCCGCCGGGTCCCCCGGCGAGGGCATCACCTGGCGCAGCCTCAGCACCTGGCGGGCCGAGGACGACCCGGACCTGCCCTTCAACACCGCGGCCGTACCGCTCGCCCGGCGTTTCACCCCCGTACCGCCCAGTCGCACGGCACGCACCGGGCAGGCCCGCATCCAGTCGCTCGTCTCCTTCGACCACACCTCGGGCAACCCCTCGCAGGGCGCGCCCACCGCCGACTACTACGCCCTGACGCACTGGGCGTACCTCGACGAGCTCGTCTTCTGGGGCGGCTCGGCGGGGGAGGGGCTGATCCTCGCCCCGAACGCCCCGGTCGTGGACGCCGCCCACCGCAACGGCGTCCCCGTCCTCGGCACGGTCTTCCTGCCGCCCGTGCACTGGGGCGGCGACCTCCGGTGGACGCGCGACCTGGTGCAGCGCGACGCGTTCGGCCGCTTCCCGCTCGCCGCCAAGCTGGTCGAGGTCGCCACCGCCCACGGCTTCGACGGCTGGTTCGTCAACGCGGAGACGGAGGGCGGCGACGCGGCCCTCGGCGCCGAGATGCTCGCCTTCGTGCGGGACCTCCGGGCCCGGGGCGAGTCCGCGGGGCTGCGCATCACCTGGTACGACGCGATGACCGTCAACGGCACCGTGGGCTGGCAGGGCGCCCTCAACGAGCTCAACGAGGACTTCTTCCGGACCGCCGACTCGATGTTCGTCGACTTCCGCTGGACACCGGCCTGCCTCGCGTCCTCCGGCATCCGCGCCGGGCGAATAGGGCGCGACCGGCACGAGTTGTGGGCGGGTGTCGACGTGGAGGCGAGCGGCTGGAACAAGGTCGTCGACTGGGACGCGATCATCCCGCGCGACCGGGACCACGTCGTCTCCTACGGCTTCTACCGGCCCGAGTGGACGCGCAACCATCTACCCGCGGACCGTACGCCGGGCCAGTTCCACGCGGCCGACGACCGCTTCTGGACGGGCCCCTCGCTGGACCCGTCCGTCCCGGACGGCGGCAGCGGCTGGCGCGCCCCGGCGACCGCCGTCGCCGACCGTTCCACCGTCACCGCGCTGCCCTTCGCCACGACCTTCAACACCGGCCACGGACTGCGCTGGTACGAGAACGGCACGGTCACCTCCGACGCCGAGTGGAACCACCTGGGGCTGCAGGACCTGCTGCCGGGCCGCCGCTGGGTCGTCCGCACCGAGGGCCGCCGCCCCACCGTCTCCTTCGACTTCGCCGACGCCTGGCGCGGCGGCAGCAGCGTCCTGGTCGCCGGCACGCTCGACGCACCCGTGACGGTGGAGCTCCACGCGACCCGGCTGCCGCTCGGCCCCGGCACCGTCGTCGAACTCGCCCACCGGGCCGACGCCGGCCCCGTGACCGTCGAACTCGCCGTCGCCACACGGGAGCCGGAGCGTCCGGGCGACCCGGTCCCGTACCGCTACGTACCCGCCGGAACCCTGCGCGGGGGCAGCGGCTGGTCGACCGCGACCCTGCGGCTGAACGGCTTCTCCGGCTCCCTCCGCGGCCTCGGCGTCCGGCTGACCGGCGACGGTGCCGTGGCCTACCGGCTCGGCGGACTCGCGGTACGGCGCGCGACCGTTCGGCCCGCGGCCCCCACGCGGCTCAGGGTCACCGGCAGCGCCACCGACGGCGAGGGCACCGGGCTGAGGCTGCGCTGGACCCCGGCTCCCGGTTCCGTGCGCCACTACGAGCTGCACCGCGTGCTCCCCGGCGGCGGCCGGCGCTTCCTCGGCGGCACCTGCCAGACCGCGTTCCATGTCTCCGGGCTGCACCCGGAGCCGGGCGAACGGGCCGTCCGCATCGAGGTCCGTGCCGTCGGTGAGCTCTACACGACCTCCTCGTCCGCCTCCGTCGTCCATCCCTGGTGACACCCGCCCCCGTATCCCGAACCCCCTACGGAGCAGACCCTCATGCATGACGACCGCAGCCTGGTCGAGGCCCGACTGAAGCGCGTCCTCGACGAGCGCATCCGACCCGCCGTGTACTCCGCGTCCGTACCGCTGGACGTGGCCGTCTGGAACGCTCCCGGTGAGCCCGTACCGGTAGCCGAAGGGCTGGCCGCGGAACCGTCCCCGATCGAGGTCGGTGCGAGGTGGGGTGCACCGTGGGGGACGAGCTGGTTCCGGGTGACCGGAACCGTCCCGGCCGAGTGGGCGGGACGGACGGTCGAGGCGATCCTCGACCTCGGCTTCGACGAGAACATGCCCGGCTTCCAGTGCGAAGGCCTCGTCCACCGGCCCGACGGCACCCCCGTGAAGGGACTGAACCCGCGCAACCAGTGGGTCCGGATCGGGGCGCCCGTCGAGGGCGGCGAGCAGGTACGGCTCCACATCGAGGCGGCGTCCAATCCGGTGATCCTGGACTACCACCCGTTCCTCCCCACCGCGCTGGGCGACAAGGACACCGCGGGCACGGAACCGCAGTACCTGCTGAGGCGGATGGACCTGGCCGTCTTCGAGGAGACCGTCTGGCAGTTGGTGATGGACCTCGAGGTGCTGGGCGAGCTGATGCAGGAGCTCCCGGCCGACTCCGCCCGGCGCTGGGAGATCCTGCGCGCGGTGGACCGGGCCCTGGACGCGGTCGACCTGCAGGACGTCCCCGGCACGGCGGGCGCCGCCCGGGCCCGCCTGGAGCAGGTGCTGGCCACCCCGGCCCAGCCATCCGCGCACCGCATCAGCGCCGTCGGCCACGCCCACATCGACTCCGCCTGGCTGTGGCCGCTGCGGGAGACCGTGCGCAAGGTCGCCCGGACCACGTCCAACATGACGGCGCTGCTGGAGGACGAGCCCGACTTCGTCTTCGCGATGTCCCAGGCGCAGCAGTGGGCCTGGGTCAAGGAGCACCGCCCGGAGGTGTGGGCCACGGTGAAGAAGGCCGTCGCCGGCGGCCGGTTCGTGCCGGCGGGCGGCATGTGGGTGGAGTCCGACACCAACATGCCCGGATCGGAGGCGATGGCCCGTCAGTTCGTGCACGGCAAGCGGTTCTTCCTGGACGAGTTCGGCATCGAGAACGACGAGGCCTGGCTCCCCGACACCTTCGGGTTCGCCGCGGGGCTGCCGCAGATCATCAAGGCGGCAGGCTCCAAGTGGCTGCTCACCCAGAAGATCTCGTGGTCGCAGACGAACAAGTTCCCGCACCACACCTTCCAGTGGGAGGGCATCGACGGGACGCGGATCTTCACGCACTTCCCTCCGGTGGACACCTACAACTGCTCCATGAAGGGCAGCGAGATCGCCCACGCGGCGAGGAACTTCAAGGACAAGGGCGTCGCCCGGCACTCGCTCGCGCCCACCGGCTGGGGCGACGGCGGCGGCGGGACCACCCGGGAGATGGTCGCCAAGGCCGCCCGGATGCGGGACCTCGAAGGCGCCGCGACCGTCGTCTGGGAGTCTCCCGAGGAGTTCTTCACCAAGGCCGAGGCCGAGTACGCGAATCCGCCGGTGTGGGTGGGCGAGCTGTACCTCGAACTGCACCGGGCCACGCTGACCAGCCAGGCGAGGACCAAACAGGGCAACCGGCGCTCCGAGCACCTGCTGCGCGAGGCCGAACTGTGGGCCGCGACGGCAGCGGTGCGGACCGGGTTCCCGTACCCCTACGAGCAGCTCGACCGGATCTGGAAGACGGTGCTGCTGCACCAGTTCCACGACATCCTGCCGGGGTCCTCGATCGCCTGGGTGCACCGCGAGGCCGAGAGGACGTACGCGGCGGTCGCCGACGAACTGAACGCCCTCGTCGCAGCCGCCCAGCGCGCCCTCGCCGGCGAGGGCACCGCCGAACTGGTCTTCAACTCGGCCCCGCACGCCCGGCACGGGGTCGCGGCGGGCGGCGCCGCGCGGCCGACGGGCGGCGGCGCGGCGCACCGGGAGCCGCGTGAGGGCGGCGGGTACGTCCTCGACAACGGGCTGCTGCGGGTGGAGATCGACGAGCGGGGCCTGGTGGTCTCCGCCTACGACATCGGCGCCGAGCGCGAGTCGGTCGCGCCCGGACGCGCCGCGAACCTGCTGCAACTGCACCCGGACTTCCCGAACATGTGGGACGCGTGGGACGTCGACGAGTTCTACCGGAACACCGTGACGGATCTGGTGGCGGCCGACCGTGTGGAGCCGGCCGACCTCGTGGGGCCGGAGACAGCCGCGGGGCCCGGAGCGGCCGCCGTACGGGTCGTGCGCTCCTTCGGCGCGTCCAGGGTGACCCAGGTGCTGTCGCTCGCACCCGGCGCCAAGCGGCTCGACATCGACACCGAGGTCGACTGGCACGAGACGGAGAAGTTCCTCAAGCTGGCCTTCCCGCTCGACGTGCACGCCGAGCGCTACGCGTCCGAGACCCAGTTCGGTCACTTCCACCGGGCGACGCACACCAACACCAGCTGGGAGGCGGCGAAGTTCGAGGCCTGCAACCACCGCTTCGTCCACATCGGCGAACCGGACTGGGGCGTGGCGCTGGTGAACGACTCGACGTACGGCCACGACGTGACCCGTACCGTCCGTGCCGCCGACTCCGGGACGACGACCACGTTCAGGGCGTCCCTGCTGCGCGCCCCGCGCTTCCCCGATCCGGAGACCGACCAGGGCGTCCACCGCTTCCGGCACGCGCTCGCACCGGGCGCGACGATCGGCGACGCGGTGCGCGAGGGGTACCGCGTGAACCTGCCGGAGCGGAGGGTGACGGGCGCGGACGCCGCCGTCGCCCCGCTGGTCGTGGTGGACGACGACGCGGTGGTGGTCACCGCGGTCAAGCTCGCGGACGACGGCAGCGGCGATGTCGTCGTCCGGTTCCACGAGTCCCGGGGCGGACGTGCCCGCGCGACGCTGACGGCAGGCTTCCCGCTGGCCGGAGCGGTGGCGACGGACCTGCTCGAGCGCCCGTCGGCCGAGGGGCGGACGGTGGAGCGCACCGGCGACACGGTGTCCCTCGCCCTGCGTCCGTTCGAGCTCGTGACGCTGCGGCTGACCAGGGCCTGAAAGGGGAGCGGCGGTCCGTGACGGGACCGAGGGCCGGCGACCTCCGACGGGACCGGGGACCCGAGAGGGGACCGGCGTGGACCGGCGCGCGCCGGGGCCGGTGGGCCTGGCGGGAGGGTGACGGGGGTGGCCGCCGTGGGGCGGCCACCCCGCGTCGCGGTCCGCGCTCGCCGCCCGCGCCGTCACGGCGGCCGCGCCCGCCCCCGCCGAACCGGCGTCCCCGGTCGACCCCGCCGCCCCCGCCGGGGTGTCCAGCCGCTCGGCGCCGGAGCACCGGCGGCCCAGGCCCTGGTGTTCAGCGACGAGTTCACCGGCTCCGCGCTGGACACCGCCCAGGTGGACCGTCCGCGACCAGGACCGCACCGAGGCGTCCCGCGCGGACGGGATCCGCTGGTGGTACCGGCCCGGGAACGTCCGCTCATCCCCGCCAGCGGCGGAAGCCTCGCCATCGACCTCGCCCGGCTCGCCGCCGCCCAGTACGCGGACGGTCGCGTCGACACCGAGACGGCACCGTGGTGCGCACCATCACCGACCCGAAGCTCATCAGCCAGGTCAGGGAGTTCCCCATCCCGTCCCACGAGTGCCTGCGGCTCGCGGACGGCGGCCTCGCGAACGCGCCGCTCGACTCCGACTCCACGGTGTGCGTCGACTACGTCCGGGTCTGGCAGTGGGCGCCCCCCACCTCCGCCGCGGCACCCCATGCGTCCCCGCACGCCCGTCCCCCGGCACCGCCGGCACCGTGCGTCCCGCGTCGGTCCCTCTCGGTGGCCGACGCGGTCGCCCGCCGTAGCCGCCCGGTGTTAGATAGGAACATGGCCGGACTTTTCGGCCGCCTCCGCTCGGTGATGAGCGCGCGCACCGTCGCCAGTCAGGTGTTCGTCCTGCAGGTGACGGTGGCTTTGCTGCTCGTCGCCGCCGCCGTCGCCGCAGTGCTCGTGCAGGCCCGGTCGGACGGCGAGCGGGAGGCGCGCAACCGGTCGGTCGCCGTCGCCCAGACGTACGCGACCGCACCGGGAACCAGGGAAGCCCTGCGCGGCCCCGACCCGAGCGCGGTGCTGCAGCGCAAGGCCGAAGCCGCCAGGAAGAGCTCCGGCGTGGACTTCCTCGTGGTGATGGCCCCGGACGGCACCCGGTACACGCACCCCAATCCGGACGAGATCGGGAAGAAGTACATCGGTACCATCGCGCCGGCGGCGGCCGGCGGCACCGTGACCGAGACCGTCACCGGCACCCTCGGACCCTCGATCCGCAGCGTCGCGCCCGTGACCGACGCGAACGGCGAGGTGATCGGCCTCGTGGCCGCCGGCATCACGGTCGAGCGGGCCGGCGGGGCGGCCCAGGACCAGCTTCCCGTCCTGCTCGGCGCGGCCGCGTTCGCCCTGATCGTCGCGACCTCCGGGGCCGCGCTGATCAGCCGGCGCCTGCGCCACCAGACCCATGGCCTGGGGCCCGCCGAGATGACCCGGATGTACGAGCACCACGACGCCGTCCTGCACGCCGTGCGGGAGGGCGTGCTGATCGTCGACGAGGACCGCCGGCTGGTGCTCGTGAACGACGAGGCACGACGGCTCCTCGCGCTGCCCCCGGACGCCCAGGGCCGGCCCGTCCGCGACATCGGGATGGATCCCGGGATCGCCCGGCTGCTGGCGTCCGGCCGGCCCGCCAGCGACGAGGTGCACGTCATCGGGCACCAGCTGGTCGCCGTGAACCAGCGCGCGATGGGCCCCCCGGCGGACGGCTCGGGGCCCTGCGGCACCGTCGCCACCCTGCGGGACACCACCGAGCTCCGGGCCCTCAGCGGCCGCGCCGACACCGCGCAGGGCCGTCTCCGACTCGTCTACGACGCCGGGATGCGGATCGGCACCACCCTCGACGTGGTCCGGACCTCGCAGGAACTCGCCGACTTCGCCGTGCCCCGGTTCGCCGACTTCGTCACCGTCGACCTCCCCGATCCCGTGCTCAGCGGGGAGGAGCCCGTGGACACCGGCACCGACATGCGCCGCATCGCCTTCACGGGCGTCCGGCACGACACCCCGCTCTACCCGTCGGGCCGGCTGATCCACTTCGTCAGCACCACCCCCCAGGCGGTCGCGTACGCCAGGGGGAAGACCGTCCTGGAGGCCGACCTCGCCGCGTTCTCCGGCTGGCAGGAACAGGAACCCGCCCGCGCCCGCAGGCTGGTCGGCTACGGCATCCACTCCATGATCGCCGCCCCGCTGCGGGCCCGCGGTGTGACGATGGGCGTCGCCACGTTCTGGCGCTCCCAGAAGCCGGAACCCTTCGACGACGACGACGTGTCGCTGGCGGAGGAACTGGTCGCCCGCGCCGCCGTGAACATCGACAACGCCCGCCGGTACACCCGCGAGCACTCGATGGCGGTCGCGCTGCAGCGCAGCCTGCTGCCGCGGGGCCTGCCCGAGCAGACCGCCCTCGACGTGGCCTACCACTACCTGCCCGCCCAGGCCGGCCTCGGCGGGGTCGGCGGGGACTGGTTCGACGTGATCCCGCTCCCCGGCGCCCGGGTCGCCCTCGTCGTCGGGGACGTCGTCGGCCACGGTCTCCACGCCGCGGCGACCATGGGCCGGCTGCGCACCGCCGTCCACAACTTCGCGAGCCTCGACCTCCCGCCCGACGAACTGTTGTGGCACATGGACGAGCTGGTCTCGCGCATCGACCAGGACGAGGACACCGACGGGGCGGTCACGGCGCTGACCGGCGCCACCTGTCTGTACGCGATCTACGACCCCACGTCACGGGTGTGCACCGTGGCCCGCGCCGGACATCTGGAGCCGGTCATCGTCCATCCCGACGGCGAGGTCGAGTTCCCCGGGGTGCCGGCGGGACCGCCCCTGGGGCTGGGCGGGCTCCCCTTCGAGTCCAGCGAACTGCACCTCTCCGAGGGCAGCAGCCTGGTGCTCTACACGGACGGCCTGGTCGAGGACCGGCACCGTGACATCGACGAGGGACTGGAGCTGCTCCGCGGCACGCTCGCCCACGCCGGCGGGCCGCCCGAGGAGACCTGCCGTGCGGTGCTGGAGGCCCTGCTGCCGGAGCGCCCCCGTGACGACGTGGCCCTGGTCGTCGCCCGTACCCGGGTGCTGGACGGCAACCGCGCCGTCAGCTGGGACGTGCCCGCCGACCCGTCCGAGGTGGCCCGGATCCGCGCGGAGGCCGCCCGGACCATGGACGAGTGGGGGCTGGCGGAGGAGGCGTTCACCACCGAGCTGATCCTCAGCGAGCTGGTCACCAACGCCATCCGGCACGCGGGCGAGCCGATCGCGGTGCGGCTGATCCGCGACCGCTCCCTGATCTGCGAGGTCTCCGACGGCAGCAGCACCGCCCCGCATCTGCGCCGGGCCACGACCACCGACGAGGGCGGCCGCGGACTGTTCCTCGTCTCCCAGTTCGCCGAGCGCTGGGGCACGCGCTACACGGGCAGCGGCAAGGTCATCTGGACCGAACAGCCGCTGCCCTGGTGACCGCCGTGCCGGGCGGGGCGCCGCCCGCGTCGACGACACGGAGCACGGAGACGGCGGGATCGAGCGCGCCGCGCACATGACCGCTGGGAGCGGCGGCCGTGCGCTGCAGGAAGTCGACCACCTCGGTGGTGACGACCTCACCCGGCAGCACGTTGGGGATGCCGGGCGGGTACGCGGCGAGGGTGTCGGCGGAGATCATGCCCACGGCGTCCGCGGCCGGTACGGTGCGCGATCGGCTCAGGAACGCCTCACGGGCGGTGAGCCGCGCGGGGCCCGGGGACGGCAGGCGCGGACGGGACCGCTCGTCCGGGGCGGAATCGGCCGGGGACGCGGGCAGACGGTGCAGGGCCTCGACGAAGCGGTCCGTGTCGGGTGCGGCGCCCGCGCCGACGACCGCGACGATCGCGGAGTCCGTGGCCACCTCGACCATGATCTCGTGATCGCGGTGGAGCAGCCGGCGGGCCTCGTGACCGGCTATGCCCCCGCTGCGGGTGTCGACGGCGATGCGCAGCGGATCGGCCGCCACGATGTCGGGGAACCGCCCGAAGGAGTCGCTGACGATCCCGTACCGGCCCAGCCCGCGGATCGTCCGGCGGACCGCGTCCGCCGCCTCCACCGACGCCCCGACGGCGTCGCGGCCTGCCACCAGCGACGCCCGCGCCACGTCGAGGGACGCCATGAGCAGGGCGCTCGCGCTCGTCGACTGGACCAGCCGGAACGCCCGGTCGACCAGTGGTTCCAGCCGGTCCGCGAAGGGGCCGTGCCCCAGGTGCAGCATCGCGGACTGGGTGAGGCTGCCGGCCAGCTTGTGGGTGCTGGACGTGACCAGGTCCGCGCCCTGCGACAGGGCGCTGCCGGGGAGCGCCGGGTGGAAGCCGAAGTGCGAGCCCCACGCCTCGTCCACGATCAGCGGCACGCCCGCGGCATGGGAGACCTCCGCCAGGGCGCGCACGTCGGCGACCGCGCCGAAGTAGCTGGGGGACACGACGTAGGCGGCCGCCGCGTCCGGGTGCTCCGCGAGCGCCCGTGCCAGGTCCGCCGCGGTGACACCGTGGGCGATGCCCTGCTCCGCGTCGACCGACGGCTGCACGAAGGCGCAGTCCAGCCCCGAGAGGACGAGGCCGTCGATGACGCTCGAGTGCACGCTGCGCTGCACGACCAGCACCCGTCCGAGGGCGGGGGCGACCAGCGACGCGATCTGGTTGCCCTGCGAGGCGCCGTTGGTGAGGAACCAGGTGCGGCGGGCCCCCCACGCCTCGGCGGCCAGCGCCAGCGCCTCCTCGAGCGGGGAGGACACCCCGAGGTCGATGCCGTCCAGCAGCGGCGGGAAGTCCATGCGCAGCGCGGCCGGGCCGATGAGGGAGGCGAGCGGGGGGAAGCTGTCGGGGTCGGCGGCGTGTCCGGGGACGTTCAGCCGCACCCAGTCGCGGCCGGCCTGGGCGCGGAGGGCGTCCGCGTACGGGGTGCTGCCGGGGGCGGGCCTCCGGCCGGGTGCCGGCTCGACGGGGGCTGCGGTGGTTGTGCTGTTCACGCCGGTGAGCGTCGCACGCGGGGGGATATCGAGGAATGCATGAGTTACCTCGAACCCTCCATAGAATGTCTATATGCTCGAGCTCCGCCAGCTGACCGTGCTGAAGGCCATCGCGCAGGAGGGCTCCCTCGCCGCCGCGGCCCGGTCGCTGCACTACACGCAGCCCACCGTCACCCACCATCTCGGCGTGCTGGAGGCGCACTTCGGCGCCCGCCTGGTGCAGCGCGGCCCGCGCGGCGCCGCGCTCACCGAGCTGGGGGCCGCGCTGCTTCCCCACGCGGAGGCCGTACTCGAACGGCTGCGGCTGGCAGAGCGGGAGGTACGGGACCTGTCCGAGCGGGGGGCGCACACCCTGCACATCGGCACCTTCCCGACGGCGGGCGCGCTGCTGCTGCCGCCGGCCGTGAAGGCCGTGCGCGGCGAGGGAGTGCAGGTGTCGCTCGTCGAGGGCGAGCTGCCGGCCCTGCTGAGGGGGCTCGTGGCGAGGGAACTGCACGCCGCTCTCGTCTTCTCCCAGCCGGGCGACCGGCTCGACCTGGACGACGACTTCGAGCTGCATCCCCTGCTCACCGATCCGCTGCTCCTGGTCATGCCCGAGGACCACCGGTGCGCCGGACTGACCCATGTGCCGCTGGAGGAACTGAGGGACGACGACTGGATCGGCTCGGCCGACCCGCGCGACCCCTGCGACCGCGTGCTGTCGTGGGCCTGCGCCCAGCACTCGTTCGAGCCGGTGCACGGTCTGCGGACCGACGACTACGCGGTCGTCCAGGGCTTCGTCGCCGCGGGCGCGGGAGTCGCGCTCGTGCCGCGGCTCGCCCTCGGCACCCCGCGCCCCGACGTGGCCGTGCGCAAGCTGACCGGACCGCCCCTCGCGCGGGAGATCAGCGTGGCCGTGCTGCGCACCACCGCCGCGCGCAGCACCCGGGAGCTGCTGGACGCGCTGACCCGGCAGGCCGAGCGGATCCGGGAGCAGTGGGGCACGACCGACGCCGCGGGCGTCGACCCGTCCCCGTAGCGCGGGCGTCGACCCGTCCCCCCGCGGCGCCGCCGCGGGCCGTCCTGTCGCCGTCGGTCCGCCGTGCCCGGGCCCCGGAGACCGGGCTCAGCGTGCCCGGGCCAGCCGCTCGCGCGGCGCCAGGGGGATCTCCGCCCACACCTGCTTGCCGCCGCTGAGCGGCACCGCGCCCCACGACGCCGTCGTGGCCTCGACGATCAGCAGCCCGCGGCCTCCCGTCGCCTCCCAGCCCTGGTCGGCCGGCTTGACGGGGCTGCGGGGGGAGGCGTCGTTCACCGCGATCCGCAAGCGGTCGGCGGACAGCGTGAGGTCGAGCCGCACCTCGCCCTGCGTGTGCGCGACGGCATTGGTGACCAGTTCGGACACGACGAGCAGAGCGCCGTCCAACTCCTCCTCCGCACCCCACGAGCGCAGGGTCCGTGCGGTGAAACGCCGGGCGTGCATCACGGCGTTGGGCAGCCGCCACACCGTCCAGTGGGTCCGCATCGGCCGCACCTGGGTGCCGTCGTAACGCAGGAGCAGCAAGGCCACGTCGTCGTCGCGCCGGTTCACCCCCACGACCAGTTCGTCGGCCATCCGGCCGGCGTCGGCGGGGTCGGCCGCGGCGAGGGTGTCGCACACCCGGCGCATGCCCTCCTCCAGCGTGAGGGCCGCCGACTCGACCAGGCCGTCCGTCAGCAGCATCAGGATCGTGCCGGGCACCAGCCCCGCCTCCGTCATCGGGTACTCCTCGTCGGCGAGGACGCCCAGCGGCGGCCCGCCCTCGACCAGCAGCTCCTCGGCGCTGCCGTCGGGGTGGCGGATCACCGGATGCAGGTGGCCCGCCCGTACCAGCCGGGCGATGCCCTCCTCCATGTCGAGGTCCACGTAGAGGCAGGTGGCGAACAGATCCGTCTCCATGCCGACGAGCAGCCGGTTCGCGCGGGCGACCACCACGTCCGGTGGGTGTCCCTCCACCGCGTACGCCCTGACGGCCGTGCGCATCTGGCCCATGATCGTCGCGGCTCCCGCGCTGTGCCCCTGCACGTCCCCGATGACCAGCGCCACATGGCCGTCACCGAGCGGGATCACGTCGTACCAGTCGCCGCCGACCTCCAGCCCCGCCGTGGCCGGGAGATAGCGGGCGACGGCCTCACCACCGGGCAGCTCGGGAAGCTTCCTCGGCAGCAGGCTCCGCTGGAGCATCGTGGCGAGCTCGTGCCCGGCGTCCAGGGCGTGCGCCCGCATCAGGGCCTGACCCACCAGGGCCGCGGCGGCGGTCAGCAGCGACCGCTCCTCCGGGTCGAACCGGTGCTCCTCGTCCCACCCCACCAGACACACCCCCACCATCCGCCCGTCCGCCCGGAGCGGCAGCACGGCGAGGCCGCCGGGCCCGATCTCCGCCAGCGCCGGTTCGAGGTGCGCGCCGGCCGGCCAGAGGCTCACATGCCCCTCGCGCAGCGCGCCCTCGAGCGTGGGCATGTCGTGGATCGACAGGTCCGGCCACTCGGAGCGCCATTCGGAGCGCCAGACCGCGGGCCAGGCATCGGGCTCCGGCGGATCCAGGATGGTGACCACCAGCCGGTCGCCCTCCCGCTCGGCCACGGCGACCCGGCTCGCCTCCAGCGGACCGCGGAGCGAGGCCACCACCAGCCGGCTGACCTCCCGGATCGTGCTCGCCCCCGCCAGCTTGGCCGACAGCCGCTGCACCACCGAGACCTCGTCGGCGCTGGGCCGCAGGTAGGCGGCGTCGGCCACCACGCCCAGCACCCGCTCCGGTGTGCCGTCGGCGTCCACCTCGACCCGGCAGCGCAGCCCCAGCCAGCGCAGCTCCCCGCCGGGGCGGCGGATCCGGAACGCCAGTTGCTCGGTGGCCGCGGACATCCGCCCCGGTTCGACGATCTCCATCAGTGCCGGGATGTCGTCCGGAACCGCGCAGGCCAGCAGGGTCTCCACCCGCCCGTCGAACTCCTCCGGGGGAATGCCGAGGAGCTCCAGGACGTACGCGTGCGCCTCCATCCGCCCGGTGCTCAGCTCCAGGATGAACGCTCCGCCCTGCAGCGGTACCAGGGCGGCCTGGGCCAGGTGCGTCTGCGGCGGGGCACGGCCCGGTACGCGGGCGGCGGCCGACTCCAGACCGGCCGCGACCTGGTCGGCGTAGAGCTCCAGCAGCGCCCGGCGGTCGGGGCTGAAACCGTCGGTGACGTCGCCCGCCACGATCAGACAGCCCAGCTCGTTGGCGCCGCGCCCGAGCGGCAGCGCGCCGAGCGAGATCCGGGCCGTGGTCTCCGCCCCCTCCCCGCGGCGGCCGGGGAAGTGGTGGGGGTCGAGCTCGACGTACGCCGCGAGTTCCTTCGGGTTCAGCCAGAGCGGGCCGCCGGCGCGGAAGGCCTCGGCGGCGGGGGAGTGGCCCTCCACAGCGATGATCGCCGGCAGGCCGTACAGCATCCTGCGATCGCCGGTCAGCTCGGCCAGATGGAGTTCGCGGCCCCCGCCGGCGAGGACGTAGACAGCGGCCATCTCAGCCCCGCAGAACGCAAAGCGCTGCCTGGTCACCGTCTGTTCCGCCTCCTCGCGCGGGCAGCCGCCGAGGGCCGTCCTCCTCCATGCTGTCGCGTCCGGGACCCTCCGGGCGAGTCAGGACGGAGGGCGGCGCACGCCCCCGGCGCTCTGGTGTGCGTGGACCCTACCGGGCCGCGCCGCCCCGGACCGCCTGTTCCGACCAGATGGTCTTGCCGTCACCCGTGGTCCTGGTGCCCCATCGGTCGCTGAGCTGCATGACGATGTACAGTCCACGGCCTCCTTCGTCCGTTGCGGTGGCATGGCGCATGTGCGGCGAGGTGCTGCTGGCGTCCGAGACCTCGCAGATCAGGGTGCGGTCGAGGATGACCCGCAGCTCGATCGGGCCCTGCCCGTAGCGGATCGCGTTGGTCACCAGCTCGCTGACGATCAGTTCGGTGGTGAAGACCGCGTCCGGCATCTCCCACGCCTGGAGCTGGTGCTCGATCAGCCGGCGGGCCGTGGCCACGACCGAGTCGTCCCGGGGGAGGGTCCAGCTGGTGACCCGGTCCGCAGGCAGGGCGCGGGTACGGGCGAGCAGCAGCACCGCGTCGTCCCGGGGGCGGCGCGGCAGGAGCTCGTACACCGCGGAGTCGCAGAGCCGGTCGAGGGACTCCTCCGGCTGGGCCAGGATCTGGTGGAGCCGGGCTCGGGAGCTCCCCGCGTCCCGGCCGGGGATGCTCACCAGGCCGTTCGTGTAGAGCGCCAGCAGGGTCGACTCCGGGAGGGTGACGGTGGCGGACGCGTAGCCGCCGCCCGCCGTCCCCAGCGGGGGACCGTCCGGTACGTCGAACTCCGTCGCGGACCCGTCGGGTCCCAGCACCATGGGCAGCGGATGCCCGGCCCGGGCTGCGGTGCACAGCCGGGACACCGGGTCGTAGACGACGCACACACAGGTGGCGAGGTGGTCCGGGGACGCCTCGTCGCCGTGGCCCACGGGCGACCGCGTCCGGGCGAGGAAGGCGGCCGTCTCGTCGAGCCGGTCGAGCAGCTCACCGGGCTCCAGGTCCTGCAGCGCGAGCGTGCGCAGGGCCGTCCGCAACTGGCCCATGGTGGCGGCGGCCTCGATGCCGTGCCCGGCGACATCGCCGACCACCAGGGCCACCCTTGCGCCGGACAGCGGAATGACGTCGTACCAGTCCCCTCCCGCGCCCTCGGGAAGATAGGCGTAAGCCGTGTCCACCGCGGTCAGCTCGGGCGGCCGGCCCGGCATCAGCCCCTGCTGCAGCGCCGTCGCGACGGTGCGCTCGCGGGCGAAACTGCAGGCGTTGTTGAGGTGCAGGGCGGCCTTGGTGACCAGTTCCGTCGACAGGGCGAGATCCGCGTCGTCGAACAGCTCGGGCCGCTGGAAGCGGTAGAGGGCGGCCACCCCCAGCACCGTCTCCCGCAGCAACAGCGGTACCACCTCGAGGGAGTGGACACCCGCGGACACGATGGGGTCGCCGCGTTCGGGGTCCGCGCCCAGCCAGGCGTCGTTCGCGTCGACGCCGGTGATGAGCCGCGGAGTGAGGTCGTTCAGGACCTGGGAGTACGGGGTGTGGGCGCCGAAGGTGTTGAGTTCGCCCTTGCGGGGTCCCTCGTCACGACCGAGGACGGACCGGAACGCGGCCCGGCGCAGCGGAGTGTCCGCGGGTACGGGGCCGGGCCGCAGCGGGCGTCCGCGCAGCGCGTCGTCGAGCAGGTCCACCGCAGCCGCGTCGGCGAGCCGGGGGACGAGGACGTCCACGAGCTCCTCCGCCGTGCGGTACGCGTCGAGGCTGGTGCCGATGGACTGCCGGGCCTCGTGGAGCAGGTCCAGCCGGCCGAGGGCGGCCTCGCGTTCGGTGACGTCGTCCACGATGGCGGCCAGGCCGAGTATCTCCCCGTCGGTCCCCTCCAGCCGGAAGATCGACAGCGAGACGGTCATCTCCCGGTCGGCATTGGACAGGGGCCTGCCCCTGATCAGGCGGTCGCGGACCACCGCACCCGTGCGCAACGCGTCCTCCGCCAGGGTGGCGACCGGGTCGCCCGTGAAGCCCTCGGTGAGTTCGGCGATGGTCTTGCCCAGAACCTCCTCGGGAGGAATGCCGCGCACCCCGGGCGCGGCGCTGTTGAACCGGACGACCCGCAGCTCGCTGTCGCACAGGAACAGGCCGTGCGGTGCCTGCGTGAACAGGGCATCGAGAATGGCCGAGTCCCGCCGCTTGTCGTCTCCGTCCACAGTTCCACGATGGCCTTCGACGTGCCGGGGGCAAGTCGGCGCAGCTCCGCGGCACCGGCGAAGGGCTTCCTGGTGCACCCCTCCCGGTTCCGGCCTACGGTCGGAACCGGGGACCGCACAGGGGAGTTCACCATGGACGACGGCTACGCCGGCGGCAGCACCGCACTCCTTGTCGTTGACCCTTACAACGACTTTCTGTCCGAGGGCGGGAAGCTGTGGCCCCGGGCGAAGGCCGTCGCGGAGCAGGTCGGCCTGCTGGACCACATGCGGCAGGTGCTCGCCGCCGGCCGTGCCCACGGGATCCGGACGATGTTCGTCCCGCACCGGAGGACCGCTCCCGGCGACTACGACGGCTGGGCCTTCCCGTCCCCCTCCCAGGCCGCGACGCGCAGCGCCCGGATCTTCGAGGCGGGCTCCTGGGGCGGCGAGTTCCACCCCGACTTCCAGCCCCTCGACGGCGAACTGAAGGTGCAGGAGCACTGGTCCGCGAGCGGATTCGCCCACACCGACCTCGACCTCCTGCTGAAGCAGCACCGCATCGCGAAGGTCGTGCTCATCGGCATGCGCGCCAACACCTGCATCGACACCACCGCGCGCTTCGCCCAGGAACTCGGCTACCACGTCACCCTCGTCCGCGACGCCGTCGCCGCCTTCGGACCCGAGGAGATGACGGCGACGTTCGAGATCAACGCGCCCACCTACGCCCACGCCATCGTCACCGCCGACGAGTTCACCGGGGCCCTGCGCCCCGCCGGAACCGGCTCCTGAACGGCGCACCTCCGGGCCGGCTCCTGAGCAGTGCACCCCCGGGGCCGGCTCCCGAGCGCCTCCGGGGAACCCGCTCCTGACCGCGCCCCGGGCCCGACCCGCCACGGCCGTACCCCCCGCGGACCGTCCCGCCCGGACCTCACCCGAGCGGCCTTCCCGGCTCGCGCACCCCACGCCCCCGGGTTCTGCTGTTGTCAGCCTGCCCGACAGCGGAGGAGTGCGCATGCCGGACGGAACCAACGGCTCCGAGGGACGCGACCTGGAGCGATTGCAGGCGCGGATCGCCGCCCTGGAGGCCCGGGAACAGCTCCCGCCGAGGCCGCCTCGGCACCGTATGCGCTCCGCCCTCGCCGCGGTGCTGATCGTGATCGGCTGTGTGCTCGCCCCGCTCAGCGCGGTCGCCACCTGGGCCAAGAGCGAGGTCGGGGACACCGACCGCTATGTCGCCACCGTCGCTCCGCTCGCCTCCGACCCCGATGTGCAGGCCGCCGTCGCGACCCGGGTCACGAACGTGGTGATGGAGCACATCGACCTCCCCGCGCTGCTGGAGGATGTCGCCCCGGCCGACCGGCCCCGGCTGGACGCCCTGATCGGCCGCCTCGGCGGGGCCCTGGAGAACGCCGTCCGCAGCTTCGTCCAGGCCCGCACCCAGGACATCGTCGCCTCCGACGCCTTCCAGCGGATCTGGACCGACGCGAACCGCAGGATCCACGCCGCCGTCGACAAGGCCCTCACCGGCAGCGGCGGCGGCGCCATCGAGCTCACCGACAACGCGGTCAAGATCGACCTCGCGCCCGTCATCGAACAGGTCAAGCAGCGACTGGTGGACGAGGGGCTCACCGTCGCCGAGAAGATCCCCGAGATCCACACCGACTTCACCGTCCTCCAGTCCGAGGACGTGGGCCGCGTCAAGACCGGGTTCCGGCTGCTGCAGCTCGCGGGCACCTGGCTGCCGGTCGTGGCCGTCGTGCTGATCGCCGCGGGCGTGCTGCTCTCCGCCCACCGCAGAAGGGCCCTGGTGGCGGCCGCACTCGGGGTCGCGGTCGCGACCGCGCTGCTCGGCGCCGGGCTGACGGTCTTCCGGCTGATCTATCTGGACTCCCTGCCCAAGGGGGTGTCCCAGCCCGCCGCGACGTCCGTCTTCGACGCCCTCGTCCGCTTCCTGCGCACCACGATCCGCAACATCGTGATGCTCGGCGTCGTCGTCGCCCTCGCCGCCTGGCTCACCGGGCCGGGCCGGTACGCCGGTCTCGTACGGCAGCTGTGGACGTCCGGCATCGCGGCCACGCGCGCCACGGCGAACCGCGCGGGCCTGCGCACCGGGCCCGTCGGCCCCTGGGTGCGCCGCTACCGGACGTGGATCACCTGGGTGCTGGTCGCCGCCGTCGTACTGGTGTACGTCCTCTGGTCGTACCCCACCGCCTGGGTCGTCGTCGGGCTCGCCCTCGCCCTGCTCCTCGCGCTCGCCGTCGTCGAGTTCCTGGCCCAGGACGCCGACGGGACCGCCCCGGAGCCGGCGGCCCGGGAGCCGGCGGCCGGCGGTGGCACTCCGGGCACACCCTGACCCGTGCGCCCGTGAGGCCGGGTCCCGCGCGGCGCCCGTGAGGCCGGGTTCCGCGCGGCGCCCGTGAGGCCGGGTTCCGCGCGGCGCCCGTGAGGCCGGGTTCCGCGCGGCGCCCGTGAGGCCGGGTTCCGCGCGGCGCCCGTGAGGCCGGGTTCCGCGCGGCGCCCGTGAGGCCGGGTTCCGCGCGGCGCCCGTCCTTCCGGCGTGTGACGCTGGAGCCATGGCCAGGGCGAACGAAGAGATCGAGGCGATCCTCCAGGAGTACGCCGACCTCATCGCCATCACCGGCGGCGACGCCTTCAGGGCCCGCTCGTACGAGAAGGCCGCCCGCGCGATCGGCGGCTACCCCGCCGACGTGGCCACCCTCGACCCCAAGGGGCTGCGCGAGATCCCCCACGTCGGCAGGTCCATCGCCGACAAGATCGTGGAGTATCTGGCGTCCGGGCAGATCACCGCCGTGGAGGAACGGCGGCAGTCCATCCCCGCCGGCGTGCGGGAGCTCATCGCCATCCCCATGCTCGGGCCGAAGAAGGCACTGGTCCTCCACGAGGAACTGGGCATCTCCTCCGTCGACCAGCTCCTCGACGCGATCCACGGGGAGCGGCTGCGCGACCTCAAGGGCTTCGGGGAGAAGACCGAGGCGAACATCCTCCACGGCATCGCCCTCATGCAGAAGGCCGGCACCCGGATCCTCCTCAACGCCGCCATGGACGCGGCCGAGCAGATCGTGGCCGAACTGTCGGGCATCGAGGGCTGCGAGAAGTGCACCTGGGCCGGATCGCTGCGACGGATGCGGGAGACCATCGGCGACATCGACATCCTCGTCGCCGCGGACACCTCGGCCCCCTTCATGGACGCGCTCGCGGCACTCCCGTACACCGCCGAGGTCATGGCCCACGGTGCCAAGAAGACCTCCGTCCGCACGACCAAGGGGCTCCAGGTCGATCTGCGCGTGCTGCCGCCCGAGTCCTGGGGCGCGGGACTGCAGTACTTCACCGGCGCCAAGGCCCACAACATCCGCACCCGCGAGATCGCGGTGCGCCAGGGGCTCAAGCTGTCCGAGTACGGCCTCTTCGACGTCGAGAGCGGCGAGCGGATCGTCTCCTCCACCGAGGAGGAGATCTACGAACGCCTCGGGCTGCCCTGGATCCCCCCGACCCTGCGCGAGGACCGGGGCGAGATCGCGGCCGCCCTCCGCGGCGAACTCCCCGAGCCGGTCGCCGAGGACGACATCCGCGGTGATCTCCACACCCACACCGATCTCACCGACGGCCTGGCCCCGCTCGAGGAGATGGTCGCCGCGGCGGCGGCGCGCGGATACGCCTACTACGCGGTGACCGACCACGCCCCGGACCTCGCCATGCAGCGCATGACGAAGGAGAAGATGCTCGCCCAGCGGGAACGGGTCCGCGAACTCGACCGCAGCCACAAGGGCATGAGACTGCTGCACGGCACCGAGCTCAACATCGGCCCGGACGGCGACGTGGACTGGCCGGACGACTTCCTCGCGGGCTTCGACATCTGCGTGGCCTCGATCCACTCCCACTTCCACCAGAGCCGGGAGGCACTCACCCGCCGCCTCGTCCGCGCCTGCGAGAACCCCTACGTCTCCGTCATCGGGCACCCCACCACCCGCAAGATCGGCAAACGGCCTCCGATCGACGCCGACTTCGACGCCGTCTTCGCCGCATGCGCCCGCACCGGCACGGCCCTCGAGATCAACGCCCATCCCGAGCGCCTCGACCTCGGCGACGAGGACATCCTGCGCGCCAGGCGCCACGGCGTGCGCTTCGCCGTCGACTCGGACGCGCACTCCACCACACATCTGCCGTACATGCGCTACGGGGTGGCGACCGCGCAGCGCGGCTGGCTCACCAAGGACGACGTCATCAACACCTGGCCCCTGGCGAAGCTGAAGCGCTTCCTGCGCCCCTCGGTCTGACCGCCCCTCGGCCGGCTTCGGCCTCCTTCGGCCGCCCGCATTGCCGGGCCGCCCGGCCCGGCCGCACTCCGGACGCCACCCGGCCGCCCCGCTCAGCACGGCCGGCGCCACGCGTCGAGCTCCAGCCGCTTGCGCATGGAGGACAGTCCCAGGCGCCGCGACTCGCCGCAGAAGTCGCCGTTGGCCAGTGCGTACTCCACATGGAAGACGGCCTTCCCGGCCGCGATGAACGGGGCGAGCTTCCCGCACTCGCCGTACTGGGCGCACTCCTCGTTGACCGCGAAGTCGAAGTCCCCCACCAGGGCAGCAACCTGCGGCAGATCGTTCTTCAGCCCGACGGACAGGCCGCGGTCGTGGGCGACACGGGCGATCATGCGGTTGTAGGCGAGCTGGTCGGCGGCGGTCAGAGGGAAGCCGGTGTCGTTGAGATACGCGTCCAGCAGATCCGGTTCGACCGCGTCGAAGCCCTTCTCCCGGCACATGTCGAAGCGCCGCTCCATGAGGGGGCGCAGCACGTCCAGCCGGCGGATGTCGAGCCACCGCTCACCGTCCCAGCCGTTCGGCCGGCCGCGTACGGACGCCGGGAAGTCCGCCTGGTCGGGACGGAAACGCTCCCAGGCGCCGGCGTTGATGTAGCAGATGACCCTGCGCCCGTCCCGGTGCAGCCGCGCGACGTCGTCCGCGCTGTTCTCGAAGCCGTCGATGTCGTACACGGGCACGTCCGCCGCCGAGGGGTCGGCCCGGCCGTCGAGCTGCCACTGCCACGCCGTGCCGGGCCGAGGCTGCCAGCGCGCCCCGTCCGGACCCGGCGGGGAACCGCCGGAGCAGCCCGCCACCAGCAGCACGGCGAACAGCAGACACAGCCGCGGGACGCGCCGGCGGCTCACCGGGTCCCCCCGTACAGCGCGGGCGGCGGCGCGCCCCAGGGATTGGGCAGGGAGTCCGTGACCGCGCACGACACCGCGGCTCCGCGCTCCCCGGCCGCCCGGGCCGCGACGCCCGCCAGCGCCGTCGGCACCTCGTAGACCAGATGGCAGAACCGCTCGGCCGGATGGCGGGCCGTCCACCGAGGCCGGGTGAACGAGGAGAGGTAGACCGGCCAGGGGCCCTCGAACGTCACCAGCAGTTCGGCGATCCGCGCGTACCCCGGCGCCGGGTGCACCCCGTGGTTGAGGACGACCGTACCGGCGCCCCGCTGCCGCGCGGCGCGGACGAGCCGGCGGCAGCCGGGCAGGGCCGAGCGGTCGGCCGGCACCTGGTCGAAGAAGCAGCCGTCGGCGTCGTACCACGCACGATGGCGGTCCAGATCGGCCGTCACCGCCGAGTCCGGCCGCATCCCGTAGTCCAGGTCGACGTAGCCGAGGACGCGCGTGCCCGCCGACCGCAGGTCGCGGGCGGCGGAGACGAACGCGGGATCGGGCGCCGCACCCGGGCCGTCGGCCGGGTTCAGCACCACCCCGTAGACCAGGTCCCCGGCGGCCGTGACCAACCGCCAGGCCTCCGGGTCCTCCACGGGGTGCACGTAGAGGGGGACCAGCAGTGTCATGCCACCGGGTCCGCTTCCCCGGGGGCGCCGAGCGACGCCCACAGCGCGGTGAGGGAGCCCGTGAGGGTGAACCGCGGCTCCCAGCCGAGGGCCTCCCGCGCCGCCGTGATGTCCGAGCACTGCCAGGCCACGCCCGCGGAGCGCGCCGACCCGATGCCGGCCTCGTCGACACGGCCGCGGAACCCGGCCACGGCCACCAGCCCCTGCACCAGCTCCCGGATGGGAACGGCCCTGCCGCCGCCGATGTTGAGGATGCGCGGCAGCGGCCCGGAGGCGGTAGCGGCCAGCACGACGGCCCGTGCCAGGTCCCGTACGTCGACGAAGTCGCGATGGGCGGACAGGTCGCCGAAGCGCACGACCGCGTCACGGTCCCCGCCCGCCCGGCGCAGCCGCAGGGCGGTGCCGCCCGGCAGGCTCATCGGCGCGGCGCCCGGACCGACCGGGTTGCCCACGCGCAGCACGACCGCGTCCAGGCCCGACGAGGCGACGGCCACCGTGCCGGCCAGTTTGGTGGCGCCGTACGAGGCCACCGGCCGCGTCGGTCCGTCCTCCGCGACCGGCACACCGGGCTCGCCCGCCCCGTACTCGGCCGCCGAACCGAGGTGCACCAGCCGGGCCGTCGGCGCGGCCTTGCGCAGTGCCGCGCAGAGCACGGCGGGACCGCGCACGTTGACCTCGGCATCGGTCACCGGATCGGCGCCGAGCGACCCCGCGCAGTTGACCACGGCGTCGGGGGAGAGGTCCGCGAGGTTCTCGGCCAGCCGCCCCGTGTCCGCCGTGGCGAGGTCCACGCGGAGGTCGGCGTCCGGGGACCGGCCGCCGCCGAACAGCCGCACGCCCCCCAGCGCGCTGAGCTGTTCGGCGACATGGCGGCCCAGGTACCCGGTGTGGCCCAGGACGAGGATGCGCATGGGGTGTTCAGGCTCCCTTGAGCAGCAGTGACTGGTGGGTGGTGAACTCGGCGTTGGCCCGGTCGTAGTCGTCCGGCCGGCCGATGTCGAGCCAGTAGCCGTCGAACTCGTAGGCATGCGGCGGTTTCCCGGTCCTCAGCAGATCGAGCACGAGTTCGTCGAAGCCGAGCGGCAGCCCGGCGGTGTATCCGTCGAGCGTGTCGCGGGACAGCCCGTACACGCCCATCGAGACGCGGTAGTCCATGGACGGCTTCTCGGCGAAGCCGACCACCTTCCCGGCGTCCGTGGTCAGCACCCCGAAGTCGATGTGCACCTTACGGGCGTAGGTGGCGATCGTCAGCGCCGACCCGCTCGCGCGGTGCCGGCCCAGTACGTCGGCGAAGTCGAGGTCGGTGAGGATGTCCCCGTTCATGACCAGGAACGACTCGGGCAGCCGGTCCCGCATCGTCAGCAGCGGGCCCATGGTGCCCAGCGGGTTCTCCTCGGTCGCGTAGTCGATGCTCAGGCCCCATCGTGAACCGCTGCCGACATAGGCGCGGATGATGTGGCCGAGATGGCCGACGGCGATGGTGCAGCTCGTGAAGCCGCAGGCCGCCAGCTGACGCAGCACGATCTCCAGGATCGCGTGCCGGTCGCCGATCGGGACGAGCGGCTTGGGCAGCGCGGTGGTGTACGGGCGCAGCCGGATGCCCTTGCCTCCGGCGAGAATCACTGCGTGCACGGTAGCCCCCTGTGAGTACGGCGGTGGGTGGTCCGCCGGGTCAGATGTTGTAGATGTCGGTCTTGTAGCGGGCGAGATTGGCGGGGTCCCTGAAGAACTCCACCGTCCGTGCCAGTCCCTGCTCCAGGTCGAGGGCCGGAGCCCAGCCGGTCGCCTCCCGCAGCCGGGTCGCGTCCGCGACCAGCCGCATCACCTCGGATTTCGCGGGCCGGATGCGCTGCTCGTCCTCCCGGACGTCGAGGTCGGTGTCCATCACCTTGCCGATGAGCCGCACCAGGTCCCCGACGGAGATCTCGCCGCCGGTACCGGCGTTGAGGGTCCGCCCCACGACGGCCTCGGCCGGTGCCGTGCCGACGGCCAGGAACGCCGCGGCCGTGTCCGTGACGTACGTGAAGTCGCGCGTGGGCCGGAGGTCGCCCAGGGTGATCGTGCGCTCCCCGGCGGCGACCTGCCCGATGACGGTCGGGATGACCGCCCGCATCGACTGCCGGGGGCCGAAGGTGTTGAAGGGCCGCAGGGTGACCACGGGCGTGCCGAAGCTCGCGTGGTAGCTGTCGGCCAGCCGGTCCCCGCCGGCCTTGGAGGCCGCGTACGGCGACTGGGTGTTGACGGGATGGTCCTCGGTGATCGGCACGGTCCGTGCGGAACCGTACGTCTCGCTGGTGGAGGTGTGGACCAGCCGCGGGGTCCCGAGGGCCCGCACCGCCTCCAGCACGTTGAGCGTGCCCGTGACGTTGGTGTCCACGTAGCTGTGCGGGGCGCGGTAGGAGTAGGGGATCGCGATCAGTGCCGCCAAGTGGTAGACGGCGTCGGCTCCTTCGGCGAGT
Source organism: Streptomyces sp. HUAS CB01 (assembly GCF_030406905.1). Lineage (NCBI taxonomy): Bacteria > Bacillati > Actinomycetota > Actinomycetes > Kitasatosporales > Streptomycetaceae > Streptomyces > Streptomyces chengbuensis. The sequence goes on along the minus strand of NZ_CP129137.1, from coordinate 702,390 downwards.
CCGCGTACGGAACCGGGGTCGCGGACGTCGCCGAGCACGATCTCGACCCGGTCGAGGACGTCCTTCGGCAGGGTCTCCAGCCAGCCGTACGAGGAGAAGGAGTTGTACTGGACCATCGCGCGGACCCGGTGTCCCGACGCGACGAGGGCCTCGGTCAGATGGGAGCCGATGAAGCCCTCGGCTCCGGTGACGGCGGCGAGCGGTGCGGATGTCAACTGTCGTTCCTTTCGGGACGGTTCACCGCGGGGAGCGGTGGTGTGCGAACGGTGGACGGGCGGTCCGGACGACGGGCCGGAACCCCGCGTGCCGCGGGGCGGTTGCCGCGACGGGTGCGGACGGCGGGTCAGGAGTGCGCGGTGGGCCGGCCCAGACACCACAGGATGGCGGTGACGAGCACCCCTGCGGCGACGCCGCAGCAGATCAGCAGCGGAGCGGTGCCCGGTGGACCACCGGGCAGCGTCGCGGCGGCGGCCACCCCGGCCGCCGCGGTGAGCGTGACCCCGGCCGGGAGCCAGGCGAGGCCGAACGCCTGGAGCAGCAGCGCGGTCCACAGCAGCGCGGCGAGGGCGAGCAGGGGCGCCGGTTCGGCGCCCGTGAGCAGGGCCGCGGGGAACAGCGGCAGCAGATAGCCCCCCAGACACAGCGCCAGCGTCCGGGCGGACCGCAGCCGGAACCCGGCCTCGTCCGCCGACGCCCGCAGGGCCGCAACCGACAGCCCCCGGTAGCGGTAGAGCAGCCATTCGGCGGGCCCCATGCTGACGGTCAGCACGACCACGGCCCAGGGCTGACGCTGCCCCACCGACATCACCAGCGCGCCCGCGGCCAGCCCGAACAGCCCGTACGGCAGCGAGGCCCGCACCGGCGGCCGGGTGCCGCCGGGTGCCGGCGCCGCACGGAGCATCCCCCCGATCTCCCGGCCCGCGACGGCGACCGCAAGCGCCACCGTCGACGCCGCCAGCACGATCCGGGGCAGTGGACCCGGGTCCCACCACGGCAGCGCCGCCGCACCGGCGGCCAACGGCACGAGCGTGACGAGCAGCAGTCGTTCCCTGCCGCGCACCAGGAGCACCCCCGCCGACGCGAGGTACAGCGACTGCCCGGCGCCGAACAGAGCCGCGGGCCCCGGCCCCGCGACGACGAGCGCGGCCGCCGTGGCGAACAGCGCTCCCGCGGGAGCGCCCACGAGCAGCGTCCGGCCCGCCTCGCGCGCCCCGGCCGCCAGCCGCAGATACGCGCGATGGCTGAGCGCCTGGCCCCACGCCCACGACAGCAGGCCGGCGGCGACCAGGGCGTACACCCCCCGGGGCGTGTGCCACAGCCCGCCGGTGAGCACGTACGCCAGCCCCGGCAGGGCGAACAACGCCCCGCGCAGAGCGCACCGGACATGGTCGGGTGCCCAGGGATCCGGCCCGTGCGGGGGCTCGGGGAAGCTGCGCGGCACCCGCCCGTACAGATCGGCGGCGAGCGAGAACAGATCGGGGCGCCCGTAGCGTTCCTGGATCTGCTCGCCCGTCAGGCCCTCGGACTCCAGCAGGGCCGCCACCTCGTACGCGTGCACCGCGGGCCCGATCCGGTCGGCGAGCTCGGCGGCCAGGAGGTCGACCGGGTCGTCCGGCACCCGTCTGCGCCGGGGCAGGCGCAGCGAGAGCGTGGCATCGGCGGCGGCGAGCCGCAACGCCAGCGTGTCGCCCTGTCCGCCGTCGGGTTCGAGAGCCATCGGCCCGCTCATCCGGCCACGCTCCCCAGGGGCGCCTCGTCGCTGAGGGGCGTGCCCCAGGGATCGGCGAGCCGTACCCCGCTGACGGACAGCTCCAGGTAGATGGCCCGGAAGGTGTCGATGGTCTGACGGAGCGTGAACTGCTCGATCACCCGCAGCCGCGCAGCCTCGCCCATCGCCGCCCGGCGCGGCGGATCGGCCAGCAGCCGCAGCGCCGCCGCGGCCATGGCCCCGGGGTCACGGGGCGGGACGACCAGCCCGGCGTCGCCGACCGCCTCCCGGACGCCGCCGACGTCGGTGGACACGGTGGCCCTGCCGCACGACATGGCCTCGATCAGGGTGAAGGGGAACCCCTCGCTGATGCTGGACAGCATCACGACGTTGCCCGCGGCGTACGCGTCCCTGATGTCGTCGACCCGGCCCTCGAAGGTGACGGCGTCGCCGTGGCCGAGCGACGCCGCGAGCGCCTCGCACCGCTCCCGGTACGCCTCCCCGCCGCGCGGGGTGCCGCCGAACAGCCGCAGGGTCGCGTCGGGGAGGGCTCCGCGGACCTCCGCGAACGCCCGGATCAGGGTCTCCAGGTCCTTGATGGGGTCGACGCGCCCCGCCCAGCTCAGCGTGGGTCCCTCCGGTTCGGGGCCGGCCGGGGGGAACGCGGACGGGTCCACGCCGTTGTAGACGGTGCGGATGAGCCGGGGATCGGCGCCGCCCTGCTCCTCCCACAGCCGGTTGTAGCGGTTGCCCGGTGTGACGAGGGCCGCGCGGCGGTAGGTCTCCTCGGCCAGCAGCCGGAAGAAGCCCAGCAGCACCGCCTTGACCGGCCAGCGGTACGGGGCCGTCCGGTAACCGAGATAGCGTTCGCGCAGGTAGACCCCGTGCTCGGTCAGCAGCAGGGGCACCCCGTGGAGTTCGAGGGCGGCGAGCCCCGGCAGCACCGCCACCCCGCCGCTCACCGCGTGCGCGACTCCGCGCTCCGGCGGCCGGGCCGCGAGCGGCCGCAGGGCGTGCTCCAGGAGCGCCGTCGCGGTGACGGCGTCGTGGAGGCTGGGCCGCGCCTCCCGCACGGTCAGACCGGGGCGGTTCCACACGGCGGTCAGGACGCGCAGGGCCTTGTCCCCGCGCAGGGCCGGCCCGAGCACCCCGTCCCGGGCGGCGTGCGCCAGTTCGTACAGGGCCGGGGCGAACCCGTCCTCGGCGGCCGGGTCCACCAGTGCCGTGAGGAACCGTTCGTACGCGGCCATCAGCCGGCGTTCACGCCGCCCGCGCGGCGGGGAACCCGGGGGTGCGGGGCCCCACATGGGCACGGTGACCGGCTCGGCCACGTGCGGGGGCAGTTCCCACACCACGGACTCCCGTCCGGTGCCGGTCACCGCGATGATGTCGAAGTCGATGTCGGGCATGCCGCCGACGAGCTGGTCGCACCAGACACTCACCCCGCCGTGACTGTGCGGGTAGGTGCCTTCGGTGAGCAGGGTGACGCGTGCCGCGTCTCGACGCGGCGCACGAGGCGATACGTGCATGGATGGGCTCCACGGCAGGAGGGCGGGGCTGGCGGGTTCCGGGGCGTCCCCGGCGGGAACGGCGCGCGCCGTCGTGCACGGCGTGCGGTGTCCGGAACCCGCTTCCTCGCGGTGAGCTGGTGCGGCCGGTGGGGTCGGGTCAGCGCTCGGCACCGGGGACCACGGGGCGTGCGACACCCGGGGGCACGGGGCCGTCGGGAGCCGGGACCGTGGTCCGTGCGGGACCGGCGGCCGGGCTTCCCGCCGCGGGGGCCGACGGCAGCGAGAGGGTCACGCCGTCCTGGCCGGGGCCGGGCGGCAGGCTGCCGGAGACGGTGCCCGCGTACGGCTCGCCGAAGGCGGCCGGCCCGTCGGGGAGCACCCGGGTGGTCCCCGGCGGCATGGTGGCGCGGACGGCCGTGCCGGCCGGGGCCGTGACGGTGACGGTGTCGCCGATCCGGTACGCGGTGGCCTGACCGGACTTCACCGCTCGGTCCCAGGCGGCCCGTTCGCGCAGTTCCGCGCCGACGTCCTGCATCCTGGGGCTCACCAGCGGGGTGTTGTCCGCGTGGAGCGCCGCGTACTGGTCGAGGACGCGGTCCAGGACCGGGTAGGCGATGCGGTCCTCGGCCAGGTTCGACTGGTGGATGAAGTGCGGGCGCGGGTCGTTGGCCAGGACGTGGCCCATGGCGATCCGTGCCTCCAGCGGCACGATGTGGTCCGTGTAGCCCGTGGCGGGGTCGAGCGGCGCGTCGAGACAGGTGGTCGTGGCCGAGTCCTCGCAGATGCCGCTGCCGCCCTGGGCCCTGCTGGTGTAGATCCAGTTGTACTCGTCGACCTGCTCCGCGGCCCGGCCCACGTTGTAGAACACGTTCATCGGGTGGCGGGAGACGGTGAGCGCGGGACCGATCCGCCGCTGCACCGGGTCACGGGAGTTGTCCGAGGCGAGCCAGGTGACGCCGTTGTCCGCGAGGGCCGGGGCGAGGTGCGGATTGTCCTCGGGCTGCTGCGGCAGGAGTGCGAGCCCGGAGTGCTCCCCGGTGACCAACTCGCCGTTCTCCAGCGGAAGCCCGGCCCGCTCCGCCCATCGGCGGTTGTCGGCGATCTGCCGGGATATCTCGTCCCGGCCGATGTAGCGGACGCTGCCGTCCGGGTCGGTGGAGCACTTCCAGGGGACGACGCTCACGTCCTGTTCGCAGCCCAGGTACGGGTGGTCGTACGTGTGGTTGATCCAGCGGAACGCGCCGCGGTCCCGGGTCAGCCGGTCCGCCAGGGGGTCGGTCCCGCCGTGCTCCTCGCGGTGCTCGACGCTGCCGCCGCCGTTGAAGGCGAGGTCGAGCGTGAAGTTGCGGGACCGCGACCACTCGACCGCCCGTCCGACGTCGTCAGGCGTCATCCGGATCGGGTCCGGTGTGCCCTGCCCCGGCGGGCAGTCGACGTCCCCCGGTGTGCAGTCGAGCTCGGTGTCCCAGCGGTCGTCGGCGGCGAAGACGTCGTCGACGTGGACCGAGAACCAGTTGCGCGAGGTGCCCAGGCGCGTGCCCTGGGTCATCCAGTCGACGATCCCCCGGGCGAGCAGCCTGAACTGCTGCTGGTGCCGGTTGGCCACGAAGGTGACCACCAGTTCGCGGCGGCCGTCGTGCCGGTACTCCCCGACGAGCGAGCCGCGGGAGGTTCCCCCGGGGACGGGAGCGTCGACGTAGGTGGTGAAGTCGGCGCCGGCCCGCGGCCGGGAGAGGAAGCCCCAGCTCTCGTCGACCGAGGGGTCGTTGTCCTCGAAGTCGAAGGCGCCGTCGAGATAGCCGAACGGACCGGCCTTCCCGGCGGGCGTCACCTGTGCGGTGATCCCGTCCACGGGCCCGGCGTACCCGCCGTTGACCGGGTACTCCAGCCCGGCCTGCGGCTGGGCGTAGGTGTACGCGTCCACCTGCGGGATCGCGTAGGCCCGCTCGTACGCCGCCAGGGCCGCCATCTCCTGCGAACCGGCGGGGAACGGTTGGTCGTTGGGCAGCACGACGGCCTGGAACCTGGCCCGCGGCCGGCCGTCGACCTCGTCCGCGAGGAAGGCCGCGTCGATGACGGGGCGGCCCGTCTCCGCGAGGTCGACCACGGTGTACGGGGTGCCCGCGCTGTCGAGTTCCGCGGCGATCGCGGCCGTCGCCGGGCCCCCGTCGGAGACCACCAGCACCCGCAGGTCGATCCTCGGGGCCGGTTCGGCGGCCGCCGCCTGCACCGGTGACGCCGGCAGGCCGCCCAGCGAGATGATGAGCGCTCCTGCACCGAGCGCGGTCGTCCGTATGGTCCGCCGGACGCGGATCCGCTTCATGCGGTGGTGTCCCTCCCCCTGACCCCCCGGCACAACGGCGCGGCGGCTCCCCCCGGAACGCCGTGCCGTTGTGCCCTGTCCCGAGACATAGTGGAGGCTGCGTGTGGGTTCTGTGCGCCTACGGTGAAAATTGACGGAAAAGCGCAGGTGTCGTACGCAAGTCGGCGCTGGGCGGGGCCGGCCCGTACGCCAGGGAGCCGGGCGGGCACGGAGGGTAAACGCTTGCAGGCGCCGGGGGGACGGGCAAGACGCCGGCCGTGGGGGATGAGCGTTTTCGGCCAGGGGCCTGTCCGTACCGTGCGGGTGCCGTCGCGCATGGGCGTGCCGCACGGACGGCGGCGGCCGCCGGCGCGAGTGCGTCCGGCGGCCACTGCGGTGTTCCGGGGAGGTCCGGCGGGGCGCCGGGGTGCAGGGGCGTCAGGAGGCGGCGGGCTCCGCGGGCGCGCAGGCCACCCGGGTCTCCGGGGTGTTGTGGACGCCGTCCTTCGTGCGCTGCCCGTTCTCGTACTCGTAGTACAGGTACGAGTAGAAGCCGATGGTGCCGTTGCAGCCCGAGTCGGCCGCGACCTGGTAGGTCAGCGTGACGGTCCGGGAGGTCCCGGGGGCCAGCGGGATCTCGTAGTTGACGCCGAGTGCGGTCGAACCGGTGCCGGAGCACGCGGCGCCCTGGGCGGTGCACGAGACGAAGCTGTACTTGAGGTCCTTGCGCTGGGTCGTCGTCCAGGTCGGCTGGACCGACTGGTACACGAACCAGATGTCCGTCGACTGGTTGTTGGTCAGGGTCATCGTCAGCGACACGGTCGAGCCGGGGGTGGTCACCGGCTGGTCGACGGTGAAGGCCAGGTCCGGGGTGTCGGCCGCGGCGGGCTGGACCGTGCCGAGGCCGACGAGGGCCGTGGCGAGAGCGGCTGACGGAGCGAGGCGTCTCAGGTGTGTGATGCGCATGGGCCGGGAGGCTAGAAGAGCGCCGCCGCCCGCGTCTGCCCCGCTCCGCGCCGGGCGGCGCCGCCCGGCGCGAAACCGCCGTGGGCGCGGGGAACTCCCGGCGGTTCGCGCCCCGCGTCCGCCTGGGCGCATATGCGCCGGACATTGCCGGTGCCCGGACGCTCCGCATCCGGTCGCTCACCGTGTGCGCGACGTCACCCAGCGGGATCACGGCAATGGCCTGTTCCGCGTCGGGGCACCGTTCACCCGTGCCCGGGAAGCGGCGGACCGGCGCGCGCCGGCACGCCGTTCCCCGGAGTGCGGCCCGGCCGGAGTGGACGGACGATGAAGCCGACGAGCGGAGCGGCCGTGAGCGACGAACCCTTCACCCCGGGCATGAACAGCCGTGCGCTGGTCGAGCTGCGCCACGTCGACAAGCACTTCGGCCCGCTGCACGTCCTCCGGGACATCGACCTGACCGTCGACCGCGGTGAGGTGGTCGTCGTGATCGGCCCTTCCGGCGGCGGCAAGTCCACGCTCTGCCGCGCCATCAACCGCCTGGAGACCATCGACTCCGGCGAGATCGCCATCGACGGCAGGCCGCTGCCCGCCGAAGGCCGTGAACTGGCCCGGCTGCGCGCCGACGTCGGCATGGTGTTCCAGTCCTTCAACCTCTTCGCGCACAAGACCGTGCTGCAGAACGTGACCCTCGGCCAGATCAAGGTCCGGGGGAAGGACAGGAAGGCCGCCGAGGACCGGGCGCGCACCCTCCTCGAGCGGGTGGGGGTGGGGACCCAGGCCGACAAGTACCCCGCCCAGCTCTCCGGCGGCCAGCAGCAGCGGGTGGCGATCGCCAGGGCGCTCGCCATGGACCCGAAGATCATGCTGTTCGACGAGCCCACCTCGGCCCTCGACCCGGAAATGATCAACGAGGTGCTGGAGGTCATGCGGCAGCTCGCCAGGGACGGGATGACCATGGTGGTCGTCACGCACGAGATGGGATTCGCCCGTTCGGCCGCCAACCGCGTGGTGTTCATGGCCGACGGCAGGATCGTGGAGGAGACCACACCCGACGAGTTCTTCACCAACCCCCGCACCGACCGTGCCAAGGACTTCCTCTCGAAGATCCTCCACCACTGAGGCCCCGTCGCAGTGCCGCACCCGTGCGCCGCACCGGGACCACGCACCTCCCAGCGATCCCCAGGGATGATCACCATGAAGCCTCGCAAGGTCTCCGCCGCGGCCGCCGCGGTGCTCGCACTCGCACTCGCCGCCACGGCTTGCGGGTCGGAAGGCGGCGGCGGTTCGGACGACGGGAAGAAGATCACCGTCGGAATCAAGTTCGACCAGCCCGGCGTCGGCCTGAAGACGCCGGACGGCAAGTACGAGGGGTTCGACGTCGACGTGGCCCGCTACGTGGCCCGGCAGCTCGGCTACGCCCCCGAAGACATCGTGTTCAAGGAGGCCAAGAGCGCCGACCGCGAGACGCTGCTCCAGCGCGGCGACGTCGACTTCATCGCGGCCTCGTACTCCATCAACGACGAGCGCCGCAAGAAGGTCGACTTCGCCGGGCCGTACTTCCTCGCCCACCAGGACGTGCTCGTCCGCGCCGACGACAGGTCCATCGCCGAGCCGTCCGACCTGAACAACAAGAAGCTCTGCTCGGTCACCGGCTCCACCTCGGCGCAGAACGTCAAGACGAAGATCGCGCCGCAGGCGCAGCTGCAGGAGTACGGCGGCTACTCCGAATGCCTGACCGGCCTGGAGAACAGGACGATCGACGCACTGACGACCGACGACGCGATCCTCGCCGGATACGCCGCGCAGGACCAGTTCAAGGGCAAGTTCCGGCTGGGCGGCTTCAAGCTGAGCGACGAGTTCTACGGGATCGGTGTGAAGAAGGGCGACACCGAACTCAAGAACAAGATCAACGCCGCGCTGCAGAAGATGGTCCAGGACGGCTCCTGGAAGAAGGCCGTGGAGGCCAACTTCGGGCCGGCCGGCTACCGGAGCGAACCCCCGCCGAGGATCGGCGTCTTCACCGGCTGAGGCCGCCGCGGCCGGTCACCGGGGCCGCCGGGCCGGCCACCGAGACCACCGAGACGACGTCACAGGGGCGCCATCGTGTTCGACTTCCTTCAGGGTTACGACGTGCTGGGGGCGTTCTGGACGACCATCCAGCTCACGGTCTGGTCCGCGATCGGGTCGCTGGTCTGGGGCACCGTGCTGGCCGCCATGCGCGTGAGCCCGGTGCCCGTGATGCGCGGATTCGGCACCGGGTACGTCAACGTGGTCCGGAACATCCCGCTCACGGTGATCATCGTCTTCACCTCGCTCGGACTGTTCCAGACCCTCGGCGTGAGCCTCGGCGCCGACACCTTCGACGTGATCAACTTCCGGCTCGCCGTGCTCGGGCTGACCGCCTACACGTCCGCGTTCGTCTGCGAGGCACTGCGGTCCGGCATCAACACCGTGCCCGTGGGCCAGGTGGAGGCGGCCCGCGCCCTGGGGCTGGGCTTCGTCCAGGTGCTCACGCTCGTCGTCCTTCCCCAGGCCTTCCGCTCGGTGGTGGGCCCGCTCGCGAACGTGCTGATCGCACTGACGAAGAACACCACGGTGGCCGCCGCCATCGGCGTCCCCGAGGCCGCACTGCTGATGCGGGAGATGATCGAGAACGAGGCGCAGCTCATCCTCATCTCGGCCGTCTTCGCCGCCGGCTTCATCGTCCTCACCCTCCCCACCGGCCTCTTCCTCGGCTGGGTGAGCAAGAAGGTGGCGGTGAAGCGATGAGCGCGGTCCTGTACGACGTGCCCGGACCCCGGGCCAGGCGGCGCAACCTCGTGTACTCGCTGGGCTTCCTGGTCGTCCTCGCGGCCCTGGCCTGGTGGGTCCTCACGGGCCTCGCCGCCAAGGGCCAGCTGGACTGGTCCAAGTGGGCTCCGTTCTTCACCGACTCCCGGGTGTGGACGACCTACCTCCTGCCGGGGCTCGAGAACACCCTCATCGCCGCGGCCCTCTCGCTGGTCATCGCGCTGCCGCTCGGTGCGGTCCTCGGCATCGCCCGGCTGTCGGAGCACGGCTGGGTACGCGGCGCCGCGGGCACGGTGGTGGAGTTCTTCCGCGCCATCCCCGTGCTGATCCTGATGCTGTTCGCCAACGCGGCCTACGCCGTGTTCTCCGACATCAGCCCCGACAACCGGCCGCTGTACGCCGTGGTGACCGGCCTGGTGCTCTACAACTCGTCCGTGCTGGCCGAGGTCGTCCGGGCCGGGATCCTGGCACTGCCGCAGGGGCAGTCGGACGCCGCCCGGGCGATCGGCATGCGCAAGGGCCAGACGATGCGGTACGTGCTGCTGCCGCAGTCGGTGACGGCGATGCTCCCGGCGATCGTCAGCCAGATGGTGGTCATCGTCAAGGACACCGCCCTGGGCGGTGCGATGCTCGGCTTCTCCGAGCTCCTGGCGTCGGTGCGGCCGATGAGCGCCAACTACGGCGCGAACACCATCGCCAGCTTCACCGTCGTCGCCGTGATCTTCATAGTGCTGAACTTCGCGCTCACCTCGTTCGCGGCCCGGCTGGAGGGCCGGCTGCGGCGCGGCAGGAAGTCCACCGGAGCGGTGGTGGCCGCGGACGCGGTCGAGGAGCTGGCGACGCCGGGCGAGCACGTGGGACGCAAGCCGGAGCCCCCCGAGCGGCCCTGACACGCCGTCCGCCGGACCGGCGCCTGCCCGGCGGGCGCGGGCCGGGACCGCCGGGCGCCGGTGTGGCCGTCCCTCGAACCGCCGGGCGCCGGTGTGGCTGCCGGGATCGCGCCGACGGGCGCCTCCCCGGCCTCCGGTGGCCGAGGGAACCGACGAGGCCCGCCCCTCGGAACCGCGACGGCCGCCCGGGGCAAGGCGACACGCGACCGTGGCGCCGTGCCGGATCCGATCGGGGCTTCTTGCTGCGCCGGATGACCGCGGTGCGGTTGGACGGACCGGCGCCCGTGCAACAAGTCAGGGACATGGCCGTCGGTGCATCTCATATGACCGTTCCGCGGGAGCCGGATGACTCCTCCGGGCAGCCGGGCCGGGGGAGGGGCGGCCGGTGGCGCCTCCCCTCGCCCGTCGCCGCGGGGGCCATGCTCCTCGCCGCGCTGCCGCTCGCGCTGCTGGCCGCCGCCGCCTGGCTGGGCCGTCACGTCCGGCCCAGTGCCGACGAGTGGTGCTTCCTGCCCGTGGTTCGCGACCAGGGCATCGGCGGAATGATCGGCAAGTTCTACGTCACCGACAACGGCCGCGTCGGCAACGGCCTCCTCGTGGGCCTCTACGCCCAGTTCCCCGTGGCGGGCCACCAGTGGTACGCGGCCGTCAGCACGCTCGTCGTCGTGGCCGTGCTGTGGGCCCTCGTGGTCCTCGTACTGCGCCGGGCCCGCCAGTCGGCACCGCGCGGGCTCGCGCTGCTCGTCGCCGCGATGGTCACCGCGGTCTTCCTCCTGGCCACCCCCAACACCTACAAGACCCTCTACTGGCCTGCGGGGTCCGTCTCGCACACCGTGGCCCCGGTGCTGGCCTGCGCCGCGGCCCTCCCGGCGCTGGCGGCCGGGGGGCGGCGGAGCCGTGTCGCGGCCCTGGCCGTGGTGGCGGCCGCCGGGGTCTTCACGGGCACCCTCTCCGAGGAGACCTCGGTCGTGGCGCTCGTGGTCCTCGGGGGTCTCCTGCTGCTCGGACGCCGGCTCGTCACCGACCGGGCCTGGCCCTTCCTGCGGACCTGGGCGCTGACCGGCGCGGCCGGCGTCGCCGTCGGCACGGCCGTACTGATGACGTCGCCCGGCTCCCTCCGCAGGCGCGAACGCTTCGGCGCCGGAACCACCTCGATCCTCGCGCCGGACTCCCTGCTCGCCTCGGCCCGCGGCTTCGCCCGGATCGCGGAGACCGTCCTGACGACCTGGGAGTACGGGGGAGTCCTCGCCGCGGGATTCCTGCTCGGCCTGCTCGTCCGTCCCGCCCGCACCGGCGACGGCCCGGCCGTGCTGCGTCCCTGCCGGCCGCTGCCGCTCGCCTGCGCCGGGGTGCTCGCCGTCCTGGTCTCCGGCTACCTGTGCACCGTCGTCACCTACCCGGTCTTCGGCCCGCGCGTCGCGACAGCGGCCCGGACCTGGAACGACTACCTGCTGCTGTACGTGCTGGTGCTCGCGGGCCTCGGCGCCCTCCTGGGCCGGTCGCTGCGCCGGCGGGGCGCCCGGCCGTGGCCCGTGGCGGCCGCCGCCGCGGCGGCGGTGCTGTACGCCGCGGCGGCCGTGGGACTGGCCGTGCCGCTGCACCACCTCGGCCAGGACATGCTGGTGCGGGCCGGGCAGTGGGACCGTCAGGACGCGTCGCTGCGGGCCGCGGCCGCGCGCGGTGCCGAGGTCGCTCCGTACACCCCGACCCCGGTCGCGGGGATGCTCGAACCGTTCCGCGCCGGGGGCCGTATCGCGTGGCCCGCCCGGTGCGTCGCCGAGTACTACCGGCTGGAGCGGATCACTCGCTCGACGCGGCTTCCGTGACCGTACGCCGGGCACCGGACGTGATCGCCCACCGCGCGACCAGGAACGACAACGGGGTGACGAGCACCCCGGCGGCGATCGCGGCGAGGTGCTCGCCCATGCCCAGCCGGCTCACGGCCAGATGGAGCAGCACACCACTGCCCACGAGACCGGCCGCTCCCGACAGCGGGTAGCGCACGAAGCCGCGCCACGTCGGGCGGGTGCGGAGGGTGATGTACGAGTTGAGCAGGAACGAGCCCGTGACGCCCACCCCGTACGCCAGGGCGTGCGCGGCCAGGTACGGCAGCCACAGCAGCAGCAGGGCGTACACGCCGTAGTACACCCCGGTGTTGACCACTCCGATCACGGCGAAGACGGCGAACTGCCGCAGGCCGGCGGTGTTCACCGGCGGGGCCGGGAGCGGGAGGCGACCGCCGTGGGGACGCCTTCCGGGTGAGGGTGCGCGGGGGCGTCCGTCTCGGCCACGACGTAGTGCGGCCGTCGTTTCGCCTCGTGGTAGATCCGGCCGACGTACTCACCGATGACGCCGAGCGTCGCGAGCTGGACGCCGCTGAGGCCCACGATGGCGGTGATGAGGGTCGCGTACCCCGGTGTCTCGACGCCGTCGACCACCGCGTTCACGACGATCCACACGGCGTAACCCAGGGCGGACAGGAAGAGCCAGAGGCCGGTGTGGATCGCCAGGCGCAACGGGCGGGTGTTGAAGGACAGCAGCCCGTCGATCCCGTAGTCGAGCAGCCGTCTGCCGCCCCACTTGGAGCGGCCCGCGGCCCGTTCGACGTTGCGATAGGTGAAACCGGCCGTCGGGAAGCCGATCCAGGAGAAGAGCCCCTTGGAGAAACGGTTGCTTTCCGGAAGCGACAGCACGGCCTCGACGGCGCGGCGCGAGAGCAGCCGGAAGTCGCCCTCCCCGTCCGCGATCTCCACGTCCATGAAGTGCCGCACCAGCCGGTAGTACGCCCGGCTCAGCGCCGACCGCAGTGCGCCCTCGCCCGAGCGGTCGCGCCGGGCGACGACCTGGTCGTAGCCGTGCCGGTACAGCTCCAGCATGCGGGGGACCAGCTCGGGGGGATGCTGCAGATCGGCGTCCATCAGCACCACGGCCTCGCCCCGGGCCATCCGCATCCCGGCGAGGAGGGCGGCCTCCTTGCCGAAGTTGCGGCTGAAGGACGTGTAGCGCACGTACGCGGACGCCGCCGCGAGCGCCCGCAGCCGCTCGGCGGTCCCGTCGTCGCTGCCGTCGTCCACGTAGCAGATCTCGAAGCGCTCCCCGGTCGGCTGCAGAGCGGCGACCAGCGCCGCGTGGAAGGCGTCGATCACCTCGCTCTCGTCGAAACACGGGACGACGACCGTCAGCTGGGGGTGTGGCATGCCTCCAGTGGAACGCGGAAAGGGGTGCCTGACCGCGGTACCTACTCCGCACGAGTGTGTCGGGGCGTGACCCCCCGGGCGGTCACGTGTGCGAGCGGCGGGTCCCCGGCGTCCCGGTGTCCACGCGTTCGGCCCAGGGGAGCGGGCTCGGGTGCGGCGGCGGAGGGCATTCGTCCCCGGAGCCCGAGCGGGGCGACCGGTTCCCCCTCGCCCGCTTCCCGGGGGGCGGCGGGCGCGCGTCCGTCACGGCCCCGTTCCCGCCGCGGACGGCACGCACGGGCGCGGCCGGCCTCCGCACGTCATGCGTACGAGGACCGGCCGCGCCCGGACTGCTCGCCCGGACCGCGGCTCATTTGACCGAGCCGGCCATCACACCCTGGACGAAGTGCCGCTGGAAGGCGAAGAACACGACCACCGGCACGATCAGCGACAGGAAGGCGCCCGGTGCCAGCACGTCGATGTTGCTGCCGAACTGCCGCACCTGCGACTGGAGTTCCACCGTGAGCGGCTGGGACGAGCTGTCCGCGAAGAGCAGCGCCACGAGCATGTCGTTCCAGACCCACAGGAACTGGAAGATGGCCAGACTCGCGATCGCCGGACGTCCCACCGGCAGCACCAGCCGGGTGAAGATGCGCCACTCGCTGCCGCCGTCCATCCGTGCCGCCTCGAGCATCTCGCGGGGTATGTCCGCGAAGTAGTTCCGCAGCAGGAAGACGGCGAAGGGCAGCCCGTAGGCCACGTGGAACAGCACCACACCGGGAATCGTGCCGAACAGCCCCAGCTGGCCGAAGAGTTTGGCGACCGGCAGCAGACCCACCTGGACCGGCACCACCAGGAGCGCCACCACGAGCAGGAAGATCCAGTCCCGGCCCGGGAACTCCAGCCACGCGAAGGCGTACCCGGCGAGCGCCGCCAGAACGATCACCAGGGCGGTCGCCGGCACCGAGATCAGCACGGTGTTCCAGAACGCCTGGGTGATCCCGGCGTTGCCCAGCAGCTCCGTGTAGTTGTCGAGGGACAGCTGCCCGGGGCTGGTCAGCGTGGTCCACCAGCCGCTGCTCGCGTTGTCCTGCGGAGAGCGCAGCGACGACAGCAGCAGACCGGCGAGCGGGGTGATCCAGACCAGACCGATCACCACCAGGAGCGCCTGGACCACGCCGTTGCCGAGCCAGCGGCCCGGACCGCCCCCGGACCTCACCCGCGCCGCCCTGTCCGGGGCGGGCGGCTCCTTCACGGCGGCGGGGTCGGTGACGGTGGCGCTCATGACTGACTCCTGCGGAAGCGGCGGACGTTGAAGACCATGGCGGGGATCACCAGCAGCAGGAGCAGGACGCCGAGCGCGCTGCCGAGCCCCTGGTCGTTGCCGCCGCCGAAGGACACCAGCCACATCTGGGTCGCCAGTACCGTGGCGTCCTCCTGCACCGGCCCGGGCGCGATGATGTAGACGAGGTCGAAGACCTTCATCACATTGATCACCAGCGTCACGAAGACCACGGTGAGGATCGGCGCCAGCAGCGGCACGGTGATCCTGCGGAACACCTGCCACTCGTTGGCCCCGTCCATCCGCGCCGCCTCCAGCGCGTCACGCGGCAGCGAGGACAGGCCGGCGCCGATGAGGACCATCGCGAAACCCGTCCAGATCCACAGGTACGCCCCGATGATGGCCGGCGTGACCAGCGCGGGCCCGAGCCAGGAGATCCCCTCGTACGGCGGTGCGAAGTTCTTCGCGGGCAGCCGCACGGTGTAGGAGCCGGCCTCCAGGTCCCGGAAGGCGAAGGAGCCGTCGGCCGCCGTGGTGGCGGAGGCGACGGTCCTGCCGTCCCGGACCGCCTCGACGCTCATCTGCGGCAGCCCGCTCTCGGTCCGGTCGACCTCGCCCTGCTCACCGCCTCCGCCGGGGGTGAAGTCGAGGTAGACCACGCCGGACAGTTCCCCGGCGTCCGCCTTCCTCTCCGCCGCCGGGTGGGCGGGGCGTGCCTCCTTCGGGAGCTCGGCGGGCTTCACCCCGACGAGTCCGAGCGTGAGCACGTCCCCGGGGGACGCCGGGCCGGTCGTGGTGTAGGACCCGTCGGGGCCCTTGGCCAGGCCCTGGCCGTCCCTGGCGCGTGCGGTCGGGTACGACGACGAGCCCTTGACGGCGTCGTGCACTCCGACGACGGCCGCGTTGAGCACGCCCTTGTCCGGGTCCTCCTCGTAGGCGAGGCGGAAGATGATGCCGGCGGCCAGGAAGGAGACGGCCATCGGCATGAACAGCAGCAGCTTGAACGCGGTGGCCCAGCGGACCTTCTCCACCAGGACGGCCAGGATCAGCCCCAGTCCGGTGAGCAGGGTCGGGGCGACGACGACCCAGATGGCGCTGTTGCGGACGGCCTTGAGCGTGGCCGGGTCGCGGAACATCTCGGTGTAGTTGCCGGCGCCGACGAACCGGGTGCCGGAGGCGTCGAAGAAGCTGCGCCCCACCGAGAACAGCACCGGATAGACGACGAGCGCGCCGAGCAGCAGCAGCGCCGGCAGCACGAAGGCCAGGGCGACGATCCGCCGGCGCCGCCGGGCGCGGTGCCGCGGAGCCGCGGCCCTCTCGGGCCCGGGCCGCCCCGCGGACGGGGCGGCTGGTGTGGTGACTGCGGTCATCGGACGTCAGCCCTTGTACGCCTTGGCCGCGGCGTCCTCGAGACGGGCCGCGGTGGCCTTCGGGTCGGACGGGTCGCGCAGGAAGTCCTGCAGCAGCTTCCACTCGCCCGTGCCCTTGGTGCCACCGAAGGCCGCGGGTGCCTGGTCGGACATGTCGAAGCGGACGGAATCACCGGCGTCGATCAGCGACTTGGCCGTCTCGCGGGTCGTGTCGTCGCCGTACGAGGCGAGGTCGAGCTTCTTGTTGGGGGAGAGGAAGCCGCCCGCCTCGGCCCAGACCGCCGCCGCCTCCGGGGTCGCCAGGTACTCCAGGAACGCCATCGCGGCCTTCTGGTTCTTGCCGTCCTTCAGCACGACCGCGGCGTCGCCGCCGCTGACGACCGGAGCCTTGCCGCCGTCGACCGCGGGGAAGGGGAAGAAGGAGGCGTCCTCGCCGATCTTCTTGCCGAACTGGTCCTTGGCGACACCGGCGACGAAGTCGCCCTCGTAGACCATGCCGGCCTCGGGCTCGGGGCCGAAGACCTTCTCGACCGAGCCGGGGAAGTCGGTGGACAGCGCGCCCTTCTGGCCGCCGGCGATCAGTTCCTTGTCGGAGAACAGCTTGCCGAGGGTGGTCAGCGCGTTCACCACGCTCGGGTCGGTCCACTTGAGCTTGTGGGCGGCGAGCTGGTCGTACTTCTCGGGACCGGCCTGGGAGAGGTAGATGTTCTCGAACCAGTCCGTGAGCGTCCAGCCGTCCTCACCGGCGACGGCGAAGGCGGGCAGTCCCGAGTCGGAGACGGCCTGCCCCGCCTTCAGCATGTCCGCGTAGGTGGCCGGCGGCTTCACGCCCGCCTGCTCCAGCGCGTCCGGGCTGTACCAGACGGTCGACTTGTGGGCGGCCTTGAAGTACAGGCCGTACAGCGAGCCGTCCACGCTGCCGTAGTTCTTCCACACGGGCGCGAAGTTGCCGTCGACGGACTTCTCGGTGGTCTTCGACAGCGGGGTGAGCCAGCCGCTCTTCGCGAACTGCTGGAGCACACCGACCTGCGGGACCATCACGACGTCGGGGGCGTTGCCGCCCTCGATCTTGCTGCCGACGACGGTGGAGACGTTGTCGCCGGTGGAGACGAACTGCGTCTTGGCGCCGGTCTTCTCGCCGAAGGCGTCCAGCACCTTCTGGAAGTTCTTCTGCTCGGCACCGGACCAGACTCCGGCGACCGTGATGGTCTGGCCGTCGAGGGACTTGTCGCCGCCGCCGGCCGGCGTGACGGGGCCGCCGCCGCAGGCGGTCGCGCCGAGGGCGAGGGCCAGGGCGGTGCATCCGGCGAGCATCGTGCGTCGTGGGTTCATGGCAGAACTTCCTTACCGGTCGGGGAAACGGACGGGGCGTCGGGGGACGCGGTTCTCGGGGGTGCTGTTCTCGGGACGGGAGCGGTTCACGGGGTGGTGCCGTCGCTGATCCACCAGGCGGCGGTGGATCCCGGCAGCGCACCGGTCGGGCAGGGGCCGCTGGACAGCAGGGGCGCGCCGGAGACGGGGGCGGGCACGGGAGCCGTGCCGAAGTTGACGGCGCACACCAGCCCGTCGCCCCGGACGAAGGCGAGCACGTCGGGCGGGGAGTCGAGCCAGCGCAGGCCGCCCTCGCCGAGCTGCGGCAGGCCGCGGCGCAGCTGGAGCCCGTCGCGGTAGAGGTGCCAGAACGAGCGGGTGTCGGCGAGCGCGCGGTCGGTGGCGTGCTCCGCGAACCAGCCGGGCTGCGGCAGCCACGGCTTGGCGCCCTCGGCACCCGAGGTGAAGCCGAACGGCGAGGCGTGGCCGGACCACGGCAGCGGCACGCGGCATCCGTCGCGGATCCGCGCCCGGCTGCCGGTACGGCGGAAGATCGGGTCGGTGAGCACCTCGTCGGGAAGGTCCACGACCTCCGGCAGCCCCAGCTCCTCGCCCTGGTAGATGTATGCGGCGCCGGGCAGCGCCAGCATCAGCAGCGCGGCCGCCCGGGCACGGGCCGAGCCGAGCCCGCTGCCCTCGGTGCCGGACTCCCCGTACCGGGTCACGGTGCGGACCTGGTCGTGGTTGTTCAGCACCCAGGTGACGGTGGAGCCGGTGCCCGCGATGTCCTGCATCGCCTCGGAGACGACCTTGCGGAAGGCGGCCGCGTCCCAGGGTGCGCTCAGCAGGTCGAAGAAGAACGCCTGGTGCAGCTCGTCCGGCCGTACGTAGCGGGCGTGCTCACGTGCGGTGGGTACGGAGACCTCGCCCACCAGCAGGCGGTCGCGGCCGTCGCGGACCGTGTACTCCTCGCACACCGACCGCCAGTGGCGCCAGACGTCGTGCACCTCGGGCTGGTTCCAGGCGAGGGGGTTCACGGAGTCGCGGGTGCGGGCGTCCGCCTCCGGGTCGGGGGAGTCGGGCAGCTCCGGGTGCTTGAAGAGGCCGGCGGCGACGTCGATGCGGAAGCCGTCGACGCCCCGGTCCAGCCAGAAGCGCAGGACCTGCTCGAAGTGGGCGCCGGTCTCGGGGTTGCGCCAGTTCAGATCGGGCTGCTCGGGCGTGAACATGTGCAGGTACCACTGGCCGGGGCTGCCGTCCGCCTCGGTCACCCGGCTCCAGGCGGGACCGCCGAACATCGCGTGCCAGTTGTTGGGCGGCACGTCGCCGCCGGGTCCGCGGCCCTCCGCGAAGTGGAACCGGGCGCGGGCCGCACTGCCCGGGCCGGCGGCGAGGGCCTCGCGGAACCACGTGTGCTCGCTGGAGCAGTGGTTGGGGACGATGTCCAGCAGCACCTTCATGTCGAGCCGCTGCGCGGCGGCGACCAGCAGCTCGAACTCCGCCAGGTCGCCGTAGACCGGGTCCACGTCGCAGTAGTCGGCGACGTCGTAGCCGTGGTCGTGCTGCGGCGACGGGTAGAAGGGGCTCAGCCATATTCCGTCGACGCCGAGCTTCTTGAGGTACGGCAGTCCGGTGCGGACCCCGGCGAGATCGCCGATGCCGTCTCCCGTGCTGTCCAGGAAGCTGCGGACGTACACCTGGTAGATCACCGCGTCGCGCCACCAGCGGCGCGAGGGGCGGTGCGAGAGGCCGTGGCCGGCCGTGGCTGTGAGCGTCACCCGTTGACCTGTTTCTGCGTGAAGGGGTGCCCGCGACCATGAGGTCAGCGGTTATGCATGCATGTTAAGTAGGGGTGACGAGAAGGTGTCAACGGTTGTGCAGGAATGCCAAGGGAGTTGGGTTGTATGCCCGGAAATGTCCCCACGGCTCGAGCTCAGGACGATGTGATCCTGTTACCTAACAGGTAGGTAAGCGGGATGGTCATGCGGGGAGGGTGGCGGGGCGCTCAGCCCCGGCGGGCGACCGCCGAGAGCTCCCGGGAGAGCCGGCGCACTGCCTCGCCGGGGTTCTGGTGCTGCGCCATCGCGTCGTGCACGACGGCCTGCACGGCCAGGCTGACCTGCTCGTACCGTGCGCTCTTGGGCCGCGGGGCCGCGGACAGGACGCTGGCCCGCAGAGTGGGCAGATAGGGGAACCGCCGGATCAGCCCGGGGTCCTGGTAGAGCTCAGCCCGCACGGGTGGCAGCGCGCCCTCCGTGAGCACCTTGCGCTGCACGGGGGCGCTGGTGAGGTAGGCGATGAGGTCGCTCGCCGACTCCGGGTGCCGGGCGCGGGCACTGACCGCGAGGTTCGACCCGCCCAGCACGCTGGTCCCCGGCCCGTCGGGGCCGGGCAGCGGCACGGCGCCGAACTTCCCCGCCACCCGTGAGTCCTTCCCGGAGGCCCCGGGGTACGCGTAGGGCCAGTTGCGCAGGAAGAGCAGCCGGCCGTCCTGGAAGGCCTGGCGGGACTCCTCCTCCTTGAAGGTCAGCGACTCCCGGGGGATCCAGCCGTCGCGCACCCCGCGGGCGAGGAACCCGAGACCGGAGCGCGCCGCCGGGGAGTCCACGGTGACCCGGCCGTCGTCGCCGAGGATCGTGCCGCCGGCCGAGTACACCGCCTCCGTCGCGTTCACCGTGAGGCCCTCGTACGGCAGGAACTGCCCGGCGTAGCCGCCGAGGCCGTGCCGTGGGGCGAGCGTCCGTGCCTGGCGCTCCAGCTCCGCCCAGGTGCGCGGCGGGGTCTCGCCCTCGCGGTCGAGGACGTCCTTGCGGTAGTAGAGCATCCCGGCGTTCGTGACGTACGGGACGGCGTACAGCTTTCCTTCGTACGTCGCCGTGTCGAGCACCGGCGGCAGGAAGCTGTCGAGCGGGAAGCGGCCGGCCTCCAGCGGGGCTATCCAGCCCGCCGCGGCGAACTCCGAGGTCCACGCCACGTCCATGTTGAGGATGTCGTAGCGGCCGTCGCCCGAGCGCAGCCCCGTGGTCAGCTGGGCCCGGGTCTCGTCCGCGGAGTCCGGCAGCTCGACCAGGGTGACCTTCTCGTCCGGGCGGCTCCGGTTCCAGCCCTCGAGCAGGGGGCCGAGATAGCCGGTGAGGTCCCCGGCGGTGGCCAGGGTCATGGGGCCGCGTCCGTCGCCCCGGGCGGCCACGGCGGCGTCCGGGCCCCCACCGGTGCCCGCCGAGACGTGTCCCGCGAGCACCACCGCCGCGATCAGGAGCCCCCTACCGGCGGCACGTATCCACCGCATAGGTTCCTCCTGGTGCACCGGCGTGGGCTTCGTCGACCGCGTCCAGGGCATGTATACCCGTTAGGCATGGGCGATACTAGAGCCCGTATCGGATGACGAGAGCGATCCGGACCACACCGGACACCGTAACGGACCGCCCTCGGCCGGCCGGCGGACCAACAGGGAGGAGGGGAGCGCGCGTGCGTCTGCCGCTCCTGGCACTTCTCTCCCGGGGGCCCGCCCACGGCTACGAGCTCAAGCAGGACCTTGAGCAACTGCTGGGCTCCGCGTACCCTCAGCCGAACGTCGGCCAGATCTACGTGACGCTCGGGCGCCTGGAGAAGTCGGGGCTGATCGAGGGCGAGGAGGTCGCCCAGTCCAGCCGGCCCAACAAGAAGATCTACCGGCTCACCGACGCCGGGACGGAGGCGCTGCGCGCCTGGTTCGAGGAGACCGCGGACGAGCCGCGGGTCCGGGACGAGTTCTTCATGAAACTCGCTCTCGCCCCGAGGACCGGAATCGCCGACCAGATCGCCCTCATCAACAAACAGCGACGCGAGTACCTCAACACCATGCGCAACCTGTCGAAGCTGTCCGCGACCGAGGACCGGGACAACCGCATCGCCCATCTCCTGATCGAGGGAGCCATGCTGCACCTGCAGGCCGACCTCGACTGGCTGGAGCGCTGCCAGGAGGAGCTGGAGGGGCTGGAATGAGCCACGCCGCCGACCCGGACGTCACCGACCGGGTCCCGCTCCTGCGCGCCGAGGGGCTCGTGAAGACCCACCACGGCGAGGGTGCCCCGGCCCATGCCGTGCGCGGGGTGGACCTGTCCGTGCGCCGCGGGGAGTTCGTCGCCGTCAGCGGCCCCTCCGGGGCCGGCAAGTCGACCCTTCTGCACCTGCTCGGCGGGCTGCAGCGGCCCGACGGCGGAAGCATCTGGCTCGACGGCGAGTGCACCGACGCCTACAGCGAGGCCCGGTGGGCGACCGAGCGGCGGCGCCGGATCGGCATCGTCTTCCAGTTCTTCAACCTCGTGTCCAACCTCACGGTCGCCGACAACGTCGAACTGCCCGCGCTGCTGGCCGGCACCGGCCCCCGGCAGGCACGGGCCGAGCGCGAGAAGCTGCTCGCCGAACTGGGGCTGGAGGGCAAGGCCCGCAGCATGCCGGGCGAGCTGTCCGGCGGTGAGCAGCAGCGGGTCGCACTGGCCCGCGCGCTGGTCAACCACCCCCGGCTGCTGCTGGCCGACGAGCCGGCCGGCAGCCTCGACAGCAAGGGCACCCGCGAGGTCATGCGTCTGCTGTCCCGCTTCCACCAGCGCGGCCAGACCATCCTCCTCGTCACCCATGACGCGCGGCTCGCCAGCGCCGCCGACCGGGTCATCAGCTTCTTCGACGGCCGCATAGCCGACGACGCCGAGCTGGGCGGCACCCCCGCCCGGGGCACCGGGCTCTCCGGCGTCCTGGAACTGAAGGACTGACCGTGCGGGCCACCCTGCGCTGGGCGCACGCCGACCTGCGCACCCACCGGGGCGAGGCGCTGTTCATCGTCTCCGCCACCGCGGGCATCGTCGCGGCGCTGCTGCTGGCGGCCGCGCTCTTCGGCTACGCCACCAACCCCTGGCAGCGGGTCTTCGCCCAGTCCCACGGCGCCCATGTCTGGATCCACACCGGGCCGTCCGCCGACGCCGGCCGGCTCGCGGACCTCGACGGGGTCGAGGCCGTGTCCGGCCCGTTCCGCACCTCGGCGGCGACCGTGGCCTCACGCGGCGCCCGGGCCTCCGTAGAACTCCGCGGTGCCGGGGCCGAGCCGCCCGCCACCGGGCGGCCCCTCCTCACCTCCGGCCGCTGGCTCAGCCCCGCGACCCCCGACGGCGTCGTCCTGGAGAGCAGCCTGGCCCGCGCCCTGGTCGCCGGCCCGGGCGACAGCCTCACCGTCCCCGCCACCGGCCGGACCCTGACCGTCGTCGGTGTCGCGGACAGCGCCGAACCGCGCTACCGGCCCGGCGAACGCTCCGGCACCGTCTGGGCCCTGCCCGACCGCGTGCGCGACACGGGAGACAGACCCGGCCATGTCGTCGGTCTGCTGCTCACCGACCCCGGCGACACCGACTACGCCGTCCAGCGCGCCGTCACCGTGCTCGGCGCCGGGGCGGTCACCGACGTCTCCAGCTGGCAGCAGGCCCGGTCGGAGGCCCAGGGGGACACCCGGCTGCTCGGCCAGGTCCTCGGCCTCTTCGGGCTCGGCGCGCTGCTCGCCGCCGCCCTCGCCGTCTTCGGGGCGATCAGCACACGGGTCCGCGGCCACCTCCGGGACATCTCCGTGCTCAAGGCCATCGGCTTCACCCCCGGGCAGGTGGTGCGGGTCTTCCTGGTCCAGCACCTGGCCTTCGCCGTCCTCGGCGCCCTCGTCGCCACCGTGCTCATCGAGACCCTGGGCAGCGCCGTACCCGGCCGGCTCGGCGAGGCGGTCGGCGTCTGGCAGGGGCTGCCCGGGCACACGGCCGCCCTGCTCGCCGTACCCGTCGCCGCGGTGCTGTTCATCGGCGCCACCACCTGCCTCGCGGCCTGGCGCGCCGGCCGTGTGCCTCCGGTTCCGGTGCTCCCGGCCGGGAGGGCGCCGGGCGGCCGGCTGTCGGGGCCGGCCCGCAGGGCCCTCGGGCTCGGGCTGCCCCCGGCTCTCGTCCTCGGCTGGCACCGTGCCTTCGCCCGCGGCCCGCAGACCCCCGCCACGATCGTCCGGCTGGCCCTGCCACTGCTGCTGATCACCGTGGCGCTGAGCGCGTGGACGACCATCGCGCGCTTCGACAGCAGGCCGGCGGAACTGGGACTGCCCTCGGCGCTCACCGCGCGCGCGGACAGCGGCCTCGCCGACCGGGAGGCCGCGGCGCTGCTCGACGGCCACCCGCAGGTCGTGGCGGCCCATCCCGGGGTCGAGGTCGCGGCGCTGGTGCCCGGCCAGACCGGCACCATCGCGCTGCGCGGACTCGGCACCCGCGAGCGGCCGTACCCGTTCACGGTGGCCGAGGGCCGGTCCGCCGACGGCCCCGACGAGGCGGTGGCCGGGCAGGGTCTGCTCGACCTGCTGGGCGCGGAGGTCGGCGACTGGGTGCGGATGACCGTCGGGGGACACCCGCAGATCCTCCACATCGTGGGCCGCAGCATCGAACCGGAGAACGGCGGCCGGACGATCTCCACCTCGCTCGACACCCTCCGCGAGAACGACCCGGCCCTGCGCGCGACGCTCTACCAGCTCCAGTTGCGGCCGGGAGCCGATCCGGCCGGCGTCCGCGCCGAGCTCACCGAGGCCGCACAGGGGCGGCTCGACATCCACGAGGTCACCAGCCCCGCCGACCGGCTCTCCACGATGCGGGGGGTCGTGGCCGGACTCATCGCCGTGCTCGCCCTGATCGGGCTCACGGAACTGTCGACGGCGATCGGCGGGAGCGTACGGGACGGCGAGCGTGATCTGCTCGCCCTGAAGGCGATCGGGCTGTCGCCCCGGCAGATCACCGCCGTCACCGTCACCGCGGTCGGGTGCACCGCGCTGGCCGCCGCGGTGGCGGGAGCGGGTCTCGGGGTGCCCCTCGCCCACTGGCTGATCGACGCCGAGGGCCGTTCCAGCGGGATCGGCGCCGGTATCGCGCAGGCCCCGTCCCCGCTCCATCTGCTGCTGCTCGCGGCCGCCGCCGTGCTGGGAGCGGTCGCGCTCGCGGCGCTGCCGGCGGCCCGGGCCGCGCGCCGCCGGCTGGTGGACACCCTCAGCGCGGTGGCCTGAGCGCCATCCCGGCGTTGCCGGGGGCGCAGTAGAGCGGAGACGTCGGGGTCGAGGCGCCCTTCCGGGCACTCCACGCCTCCGGAGCGGCCCCGGGCCCTTGTCGCCGCAGGCACTGTCGTCGGGCAGGGCGCCCCGCCGGAGCCGGCCGTCTCCGCCGTCGACGTTCCGTCCTGCCGTCCCCGTGCCGTCCGGCACGGCGCCGTCCGGCCGAACGCGGGATGCCCCGTGCGGTACGGGCGCCCCGGTACGGGGCGGCCCTACCGCGCCTCCCAGGCCGGCTGCGGCCCCGGCTCCTCCGGCGGCGGCTGCCGCGTCACCAGCAGCGGCGCTGCGTCCTCGCGGACCGTACGCTCGCCGATGATCACCTTGGCCACGTCGTCGCGGCTCGGGATCTCGTACATGACGGGCCGCAGGACATGCTCCATGATCCCGCGCAGCCCCCGCGCCCCGGTGCCGCGCAGCATGGACTTCTCCACGACGGCCTCGAGCGCGGCCTCGCTGAACTCCAGCTCCACGTCGTCCATCTCGAACAGCCGCTGGTACTGCTTGACCAGGGCGTTCCGGGGCTCGGTGAGGGTGCGCAGCAGCGCCGCCCCGTCCAGGCTCGACACCCGTGCGATCACGGGGAGCCGGCCGATGAACTCGGGGATCAGCCCGAACCTGATCAGATCGGCGGGCATGACGCGGGCGAACACGTCCCCGTCGTCGCCCGCGTCGTCCCCGGGGCCCATCCGGGCGGCGAAGCCGAGGCCACGTCTGCCCGTCCGGTCGTCGATGATCGTCTCCAGCCCTGCGAACGCCCCGGCCACGATGAACAGCACGTTCGCCGTGTCGATCTGGATGTACTCCTGGTGCGGATGCTTGCGGCCGCCCTGCGGTGGCACGGACGCGGTCGTGCCCTCCAGGATCTTCAGCAGGGCCTGCTGCACCCCTTCCCCCGAGACGTCGCGGGTGATCGACAGGTTCTCGCCCTTGCGCGCGATCTTGTCGATCTCGTCGATGTAGATGATGCCGGTCTCGGCGCGCTGCACGTCGTAGTCGGCCGCCTGGAGCAGCTTGAGCAGGATGTTCTCCACGTCCTCGCCTACGTACCCGGCCTCGGTCAGGGCGGTGGCGTCGGCGATGGCGAACGGGACGTTCAGCAGCCGGGCGAGGGTCTGCGCCAGATACGTCTTGCCGCAGCCGGTGGGGCCGAGCAGCAGGATGTTGGACTTGGCCACCTCGACCGGCTCGTCCTCCTCCTGGGTGCCGCGGACCCGCTTGTAGTGGTTGTAGACGGCCACCGCCAGGGAGCGTTTGGCCGACTCCTGGCCGATGACGTAGTCGTCGAGGAACCGGTGGATCTCGGCCGGCTTGGGCAGCTCCGTCAGCGGCGTGGCGGTGAGGTCGGCGAGCTCCTCCTCGATCAGCTCGTTGCACAACTCGACGCACTCGTCGCAGATGTGCACCCCGGCGGGCCCGGCGATGAGCCGCCTCACCTGCTTCTGGCTCTTCCCGCAGAAGGAACACTTCAGCGGATGGCCGTCCTCACCGATGCGTGCCATGAACGTGCCCAGCCCCCTCCGGATGGTCTCGTCATCCAGATGTTACTGTCATTCGGGCCCGGAACGGCGACGGGCACGCGCGACGAGGAGAACGATGGCTCGGCTCACCAGGGCTCAGACGCAGGAGCGCACCCGTGCCGGCGTGCTGGCCGCGGCCAGGGACGAGTTCGCCGAGCGCGGTTTCCGTGCCGCCAGGATCGACGCCATCGCCGAGCGCGCCGGCCTCACCCGCGGCGCCGTCTACTCCAACTTCCCCGGCAAGCGCGCCCTCTACTTCGCGGTCCTCGCCGAGCTGGCCGAACGCGCACCCGGGTGGACCGGCCCGGCACCCGGGCAGGGCCGCACCGCGGCCGAGGCCCTCGGCGCCCTCGCCCGGACGTGGGTCACCCGACCGTCGTCGGCCGCGGCGGACCAGGGAGAACGGGCCGGCACGGTGGCCGGGGACGCCACCGCACCCCGGCCGGGGGAGGCCCGTCTGTCGGCCGACCTCATACCGGAGGTCACGGCCGACGAGGCGCTGCGCAGGCCCTACCGCCAGCTCCTCGACCTGGACGCCCTGCTGGTCGCCCTGGCGCTGGAGGCGCTGAACCCGCCCACCCCGAGCCCGGGCGCGCCGCCGCGCCGCTCGGTGCGGGTCGCCAAGACCGTCCTCGCCACCCTGCACGGCGCGAGCCGCACGGCCGCCGCCGCTCCGGGCTTCATGGAGCCGTACGACGTCGTGAGCGCATGCGAGCGACTGGCCGGGCTGGAGCTGAGCGACTGGTGGGCCCCGCCCACCGGGGTACGGCCGGCACGCCGGGCCGACGAGCCGTGGGAGCCGCCCGGGGCGGCCGATCTCGTACGGGGCGAACCCGCGTCCCTCGCGGCGGACGGCGTGGTGGCCTTCCTCGGCACACACCGGCTGTCGGCCGTCGAGGAGGCGGTACGGGCCGCTCCGCCCGGCACGGGGATCACCCTCGTCGTGGTCACCGGGCAACCGGACGAGCTCGTCCCCCTGACGCGCCTGGTCGTGGGGGAGCTGAGCCGTTGTCTGCGCGAGGCGTTTCCGCTGTCGGCGTGGCCGGGGCTGCGGGTGGTGTGCGACGGCCCGGGGGCGGTCGCCGCCGCGGCGGGGATCACCGGTGCCGACGACCGCACGGAGGCGGCCGTCCGCGTCGGCGGAGGGCGCGTCCTGTACCGGGCGACGGGCCCGGGCGCCTGTCACGCCGTCGCTTCCGCCGCCCCGGCGCGCTCCGGGCACGCCCCGACCGCGGGCTGACCGGGCGGGGACGGCGACCCGGGGGGTCGGCCGGCGCGCCGAGCGCGACCCGGAGTCCCCCCCGGAAATCCGGGTACGTCGCCGGGGGCGGGCGAGCCGCGGCGCCTCAGAGCAGCTCGGAGTCGAACAGCCGCAGCAGGGCTTCCCCGTCCGCCTCCGTGTCGGGGGTGTCCCCCGGCAACGGCTGCTCGGCCCAGATGATCTTGCCGTCGGAGGTGTACCGCGTGCCCCAGCGCTCGGACAGCTGGGCCACCAGGAACAGCCCGCGGCCGCCCTCGTCCGTCGTCGCGGCATAGCGCAGGTGCGGTGAGGTGCTGCTGCCGTCGGCGACCTCGCAGGTCAGGCCCTGGTCGTACAGAAGCCGCACCCGGATCGGCTGCGTGCCGTACCGGATCGCGTTGGTGAGCAGCTCGCTGAGGATCAGCTCGGTGCCGAACGCCATCCCCTCCAGCCCCCACTCCGCCAGCTTCCCCACGGCGGCGGCACGCATCCCGGCGACCGCGCTGGGGTCCGACGGCACGTCCCACTCGGCCACCCGGTCCGGGCCGAGGGCGCGGGTACGGGCGATGAGCAGTGCCACGTCGTCCTTCGGGCGGGTCGGCAGCAGCGCGTCCAGCACGCCCTGGCAGGTCTGCTCCGGAGTGCCGTCCGTGTGCGCGAGGGCACGGCGCAGCAGCTCGATTCCGACGTCGATGTCGCGGGTGCGGTCCTCGATGAGCCCGTCCGTGTAGAAGACGAGCCGGGTGCCCTCGGGGATCTCGAGCACCTCGCTCTCGAACGGCATCCCGCCGAGCCCGAGCGGCGGCCCCGCCGGGAGTTCGGGGAACTCGACACTGCCGTCAGGGCGGACCAGCGCCGGCGGCGGATGCCCGGCCCGGGCCATGGTGCAGTGCCGCGAGACCGGGTCGTAGATGGCGTAGAGGCAGGTGGCGCCGGTCATCGCCGGGCCGTCGGGACTGCCGCCGGGGCCCATCTCGTCCTGGTCGATGCGGCCGACGAGATCGTCGAGATGGCCCAGCAGCTCGTCGGGCGGCAGATCGAGCGTGGAGAAGTTGTGCACCGCGGTCCGCAGGCGTCCCATCGTCGCCGCCGCGTGCAGCCCGTGGCCCACCACGTCGCCCACCACCAGGGCCACCCGGCTGCCCGGCAGCGGGATCACGTCGAACCAGTCGCCGCCCACCCCGGACTGGGCGGGCAGATAGCGGTGCGCCACCTCGACGGCGCTGTGCTCCGGCAGCGCCCTCGGCAGGAGGCTGCGCTGGAGCGTCACGGCCAGGGCGTGCTCACGCGTGTACCGGCGCGCGTTGTCCACGGACACCGCGGCCCGGGCGACCAGCTCCTCGGCGAGGGACAGGTCGTCCTCCTCGAAGGGGCCGGGCTTCTCCGAGCGCCAGAAGTTGGCGACTCCCAGGACGACGCCGCGGGCCTGCAGCGGCACGGTGATGAGCGAGTGGATGCCGTACTCGACGATGGCCTTCGTCCGCTCGGGGTCCTGAGCGCGCCAGCCCAGCGCCCGGGACAGGTCCGGGACGACCTCGGCCCGCCCGGTGCCCATACCGCGGGCCTGCGGTGTGGAGGGCAGGAACGCGATCAGCCTGCCGCGCTCGTAGAGCGGGTGGTCGTCGCGGATGCCGCTGACGGCGGTACGGCGCATTTCGCCCGCGGAGCCGTTCGGCTCCTCCCCGTTGAGCACGGGGTCCGCGAGGTCGACGGTGACGTAGTCGGCGAAGGAGGGGACGGCGACCTCGGCCAGCTCCTCGGCCGTCCGGGCGACGTCCAGGGTCGTGCCGATCCCCACCCCGGCGTCGTACAGCAGCTGGAGGCGCTTGCGGGCCACCTCGGCCCGGCCGGTCAGCGCCTGCAACTCGGTGGAGTCGCGGATGGTGGCGACGGTGCCGAGCGGACCGCCGGGGCCGTCGGTGGAGCGCTGGTTGACCACCAGCAGCCGGTCCCCGGCCGTCAGCACCTCGTCGGTGGCGGTCGTGCCCGAGGCCAGCAGGGCGGCCGTCGACGGTTCGAGACCCGCCAGATCGCGCACGGGCCGGCCCTCGGAGTCGGGACCCAGCCCCAGCAGCCGGCGGGCCTCGTCGTTGGCGAGCAGAAGGGTGCCGTTTCCGCCGACGATGACGACGCCTTCCCGTACCGCGTGGAGGACGGCGTCGTGATGCTCGTACATACGGGTCATCTCGGCCGGGCCGAGTCCGTGGGTCTGGCGTTTCAGTCGCCTGGTGGCCAGCGCCGTGCCCGCGGTGGCCAGCGCGAGGCCCGCCGCGCCCGTGCCGAGGATGACGGGCAGCTGCCGGTTCACCGCGCCCGTCACGTTGCGGACGGTCAGACCGGCCGAGACCAGCGCCTTGACGTTGCCGTCGGGGCCGGTGACCGGGACGACCGCCTGGACCTCCTTGCCCAGGGGGCCGTTCACGCTCTCCAGCAGGACCTCGCCCCGCAGGGACGGCTCGATCGTGCCGACGAAGCGGTTCCCGATCCGCTCCGGCTGGGGATGGGTGTAACGGATCCCGTTGGTGTCCATGACGACGATGAAGTCGACACCGGCGCGTTTGCGCGCCTCCTCGGTGATCGGCTGCAGGATGCGGGACGGATCGGGTGCGTCCAGGGCGGCGAGCAGGCCGGGCGAGTGCGCAAACGATTCCGCGACCGCGACCGACCGGTTGCGGGCCTCACGATCCGTGTCGTGCCGCGTCTGCAGGACGAGGGCGAGGATCGTGCCGAGAACGAGCAGGACCACGACCGCCACCTGGAGGATGAATACCTGCCCGGCGACGCTCCTGGGGCGTTTGCCGATCAGTGGCCGAACCGACACGCCCCGCAATCGGTCGAAGCGCCTGATCACGCTGTCCTTTCTAGCACCGCTTGTGCCCATCGGGCCATACACGTCCGGCAACGTTTGGTCGGGGAGGCGCAAAAGTGGAGAAACCCCGTCATGGGCAGGTGTAGGTGAATTCCGTGGACGCGTTGTGTTCCGAGGGCGAACCGAGCCGGAGCTCGGCACGCGCGCGGTGGACGCCCTCGCCGTGGAACGTCCACAGAAGACGCAGCCTGGCCCGGTCCTGGCCGCGGGCGAGCCGCTCCGTCAGCACCTCGGACGCGGTGCCGTCGCTGCGCACCCAGCGGTACGTCAGGGTGCCCGGCCGGCCGTCGGTGCGCACCACGGCCGTGACGACGGCGGTGCCGTCGCAGCCGGGACCGGCGGAGTCGGTGTCCACCGCGACGCCCCGGACGGTGGGGCCGGGGCCGTACCGCTGCCAGCCGAGGAGAAGGAGGGCGGCGAGCAGGATCAGCGCCGCCAGGCCGTAGCGGCGCAGCCCGGCCGCACGTGACCGGCCGGTGCCGGCGGCCGCGGGTGCGGCTCCGGGCGTCGTGCCCGTGTGCCACACGGCGGTCGTGCGGTCCTGTTCGTACCTCTCCCGGGCTGCCGCGGTGACTCCCGGGCCGAAGCGCAGCACCGTCCCCTCGACCGCGTCCGGCGGCGTGTCGGGCAGCTCCGACCAGTGACTGGCGAGCGCGGTGGCGCTGTAGTCGCCGTCGTCCGGCGGCGGGGGAGGGGCACCGTCGTCCGGCGACGGGAGAGGGGCGCGGAAGGGGAGGCGCGGATCGTTCATCCGATCGTGCACCTCCTCGTCAGGATCTCCTGCTGCGAGCCCCCGTTCGCGGCGGCGGGGGAGGTGCCCGCGGTGAGCCGCCAGTAGCAGGCCCGGGCGTTCTGGAAGACGTGCTCGACGGTGAGCGTGTACCGCGTCGCGCCGCTGCGCTCGAGGGTGTCGGTGCCGTCCGGGGTGCCGGGACCTCCCTTGGCCGCGGCCGTCGCCCAGTCCAGGGCGATGCTCACCGGACCGGTGCCGTCGGTGACGACCTCGACGGTGGCGGTGGCCGTCGTCGTCCCCGTCTGCCGCAGCGAACCGATCGACACGGACGTCACCGAGACCTCCGGCGGCTTCGGGGTCGCCGGTGGTTCGGACGTGACCGGAGGCGTTTCCGGGACGGTGACCGGCGAGGCGGTCGAGGGGCCGGGACCGGTGGGCGAGGAGGCAGGGCCGGACGGGCTGACGGTCGCCGTCGGCGACGCCTCCGAGGAGGACGGCGAGGGGCCGGGGGACGCGGAGGCCGCCGAGGGCGACGGTGTCGGCGCGGCGGAGGCGGGGCCGGAGCTTCCGCCCGTCGCGGCAGGTACGGCGCTCGTGGTGGCGACCGCCCGCGCCGCCGGACTTCCCGGATCGTCACCGGCGGCCCGGGCCGCGATCACCAGCAGCAGCCCCAGGACGAGAGCGAGGGACGCGGCGAACAGTCCCTGCCGGTCCGGCCACAGCCCGCCGAGCCGGTGGCCGCGCCCCAGCGATGTCGACGCCCGCGCCGCGACCGAGACGGCCTGGGCACCGGCCGAAGGGAGCAGCAGCGGCAACAGCGCGGCCAGCGCGGCGAGTTCACCCCGGCCGCGCTCCTCCCAGTCGGGCCCGAGGGCCGCGCACGCGATCGCCTCCAGCTCCTCGACGAACGCCTCCGCGGTCTCCGGCCGTTCCTCCGGGGACTTCGCCATCCCGCGCAGGATCAGCGGACGCAGCTCCTCGGGCACCTCCTCGACCGGTACGGGCGCGCTCGTGTGCCGGAGGGCGAGCTCCGCGAAGTTCTCGCCGGTGTACGGCTTGCGGCCCGTGACGCATTCGAAGAACGTCGCCGTCGCCGCGTACACGTCGCCGGCCGGCGAGGCCGGCCCGCCGCTCCACTGCTCCGGCGCCATGTACGAGGGCGTGCCCGCGACCCCGGGCGTCGTCCCCCGGCCCGCCGCGATGCCGAAGTCGACGAGTTTGGACGAACCGTCCGGCGCCACCAGCACGTTCTCGGGCTTGTAGTCGCGGTGCACCACCCCCGCCCGGTGGGCGGCCGCGAGCCCCAGCAGGGAGCCCTTGAGCACCACGAGGGCGGGCGCGGCGCCCGTGGCGCCCTCCCTGGACAGCAGGGCGCGCAGCGGTATCCCGTCGACCAGCTCCATCACGATGGCCGCGCCCTCGGGGCACTCGACGTACTCGTACAGACGGACCACGTGCGGGGTGTCGAGCTCGCTCAGCAGCCGCGCCTCCGAGCGGAAGGCGCGGACGAAGGCGGTGTCCCGGCGCAGCCGCTCAGCGAGGTACTTGACGGCCACCGGTGTACCGGTGGCGTCGTGCACCGCGAGCACGACCCGTCCGCTGCCGCCCGCGCCGAGTTCTCTGGTCTCGGTGTATCCCGGGACCGTCCATGCGTTCATCCCACCCCCTCGGCGGGCGCGGCCGGAGTGCTCGGCCGGCGTCGCGCGCGCCGTCGTCCCCACGAAAGACACACGTACGGTACCGGGTGGTTCCCGGCGGTCCGCCGGTCGTGTGCCGCCCGCCGGTCGTGTGCCGTTCGCCGGTCGTGTGCCGTTCGCCGGTCGTGTGCGGTCCGCCGGTCGTGCGGCCTGCGCCCGCCCTGTGCCGCCCGCCGGTCGTGTGCCGTCCTGAGCCGGTGTTCGTCCCGCGCGGATGATCAGCCCGTGCAGCCGCTCGGCGGCGGTCCGCCCGAACGACGGGTCGTTGATGTGCGTGGGGAGGTCGACCGTCTCCACCGGACTGCCCCGCAGCCCCTCCCGCAGTGCCGCGAACAGCGCCGCGTCGGCGTCAGGGTCGTGGTACGGCCCGTCCGGCGCCCCCAGCGTCGACAGCCCGCGCAGGGGCACGCACACCTCGACCGGACCCGAGGCTCCGCGCAGCTTCTCCGCGATGCTCCGGCCGAGCTCGGCGCACTCGGCCGCGGTCGTGCGGACCACGGTGACGGACGGGTTGTGCACGCGCACGTCACGGTTCCGCAGCCGCTCCGGGACGGTGTGCGGAGGTCCGAACTTCACCATGTCGAGTGCTCCGAGCCCCACCACCTGCGGCGTGCCCCGGAGGCCCGCGGCACGCAGCCGGTCGGGGCCGGCGGTCAGGGTGCCGCCGACCAGTTCGTCCGCCAGCTCACTGAGCGTCAGGTCCAGCACCCCCGCGAACAGCCCCTGCCCGGCCAGGGCCTCCAGCGTGCGGCCGCCCGTTCCGCTGGCGTGGAACACGAGGACCTCGTAGCCCAGTTCGGTCAGCCGCTCGCGTGCCGCGTCGACCCCCGGCGTGGTGACGCCGGCCATGCTCGCCGCCACCAGCGGCCTGCCGGCCGTCCCCGGCAGGTCCGGCCGCAGCGCCCGGGGGCCCGCCTCGAACCCCTTCGCCATTCCGGCGACGGCGTCCACGGCGTTGGCCAGGACCGGGGCCGAGACCGAGTTGACCCCCGCGATGTCGACGACGCTGTGCATCATCGTGATGTCCGCGGAGCCGACGTACGCGGCCACATCGCCCGACGCCATCGAGGACACCATCAGCTTCGGCACACCGAGGGGCAGTCCGCGCATCGCGCGGGTCGCGATGGACGTCCCGCCGCTGCCTCCGAGGGCCAGCACCCCGTGCAGCCGCCCGGCCTCGTACAGGCGCAGGAGGGCGGCGGCCGCGCCCCGGGCCATCGTCGTGACGGCGGCGCCGCGGTCGCCATCGGCCCGCAGCCGGTCCAGGTCCGCGCCCGCCGACCGGGCCACCTCGGACCGCGGCACGTCCGCGCGCAACCGCGGGTCGCCCGCGATCCCCGCGTCGACGACCACCACCTCGACGCCGTGCCGCAGCAGCCGCTCCCGCAGCCACGCGTACTCGAGACCTTTGGTGTCCAGGGTGCCCAGCAGGACGACGATCGCCATCCTGGTACTGTCCGCGGGGATCGACAAAGCGACAAGGGTGCCTCGGGGACCGCTCGCCTGCCTCCGGGAGGCACGCGCCCCCGCGCACCCACCGGGCCGCGGACATAGGCTGGACTGGCCGTTCACCGTGGAGGTGTGCCATGTCGCGTAACCACCACTTCCACCTCGACCGGGGCGACCACTCGATCACCGTCAACGTCGGACCGGGCCGGACCGGGGGCATCGAGCTGCTGGTCGACGGCAAGGTGATCGCGTACCGGCGGGAGCACGGCACGGGCACGACGGTGCTGAACGGCCTGCTCCCCGACGACCCGGCCCGCGCCTTCGTCGTCCGGGTCCACCAGCCGCACCTGGTCCGGATGAAGCCCGGCTGCACCCTGGAGCTGGACGGCGTGGAACTTCCCATGCCGGAGCGGTACACCACGTTCTGAGCGCCGCCGATCGGTCCCGCCGGTGGTCGCTTTCGAGTGACCCCGGCGGCTCCGTGCCGCCAGCGGCCGCGCGCCGTACCGGAGCATCGCAGTCGGCCGGACTCCCCGCCGGCCCTGGACCGTGTCCGCGGAGTCCCGCCAGGCCCTCCGGGCAGCCGGCGCCACCGTGCCGACACGAGCCAGCCGCCGGATCCGGTGGAAGGCCGTCATGCACATCCTGCTCATCGCCAGCGCCTACAACAGCCTCACCCAGCGCGTCCACGCGGAGCTGCGGGACCGGGGCCACAGCGTCGCCGTCGAGCGCACCCCGGACGGAGACGCCGTGCGCGAGGCCGTCCGCCGGCACGAGCCCCGCCTCGTGCTCGCCCCCATGCTGAAGACCGTCATCCCGGCGGACGTCTGGACCCGGCACACCTGTCTCGTCGTGCACCCCGGCCCGGTCGGCGACCGAGGGCCGTCGTCCCTGGACTACGCGGTCCAGGAGGACGCCGGGGTCTGGGGCGTCACCGTCCTGCAGGCCGACGGGGAGATGGACGCCGGAGACGTCTGGGCCACGGCGAACGTCGCCCTTCCGCCGCTCGCCAAGAGCGATCTGTACCGGGGCGAGGTCTCCGACGCCGCCGTCACCGCCGTGCTGCTCGCCGTCGACCGCTTCGCCTCCGGCACCTACGAACCCCGGCCGCAGAGCGCCGGGAGCGGCCGGATGGGCGTCCGGCCGTACGTCCGCCAGGAACTCCGGCGCATCTCCTGGGCGGACGACTCCACCGAGACCGTGCTGCGCAAGCTGCGGGCCGCCGACTCGCAGCCGGGAGTGCTCGACGAACTGCTGGACGGCGAGTGGTTCCTCCACGGCGGCCACCCGGAGGACCAGCTGCGCGGCCGTCCCGGTGAGCTGCTGGCCACCCGGGCCGGCGCGCTGTGCCGGGCGACCGTGGACGGCGCCGTGTGGATCCCCGAACTGCGCCGCCGCCGTGACGCCGGGGGACGGCCCGGCGTCAAACTGCCCGCCACCCTGGCGCTGGGGGACCGGCTGCCGCTGCTCCCCGACCTCCCCGCACCCCTCGGTCTCGGCGAACACCGCCGTACCTGGAGCGACATCCGCTACCGGGAGGAGGGGCCGGTCGGGGTGCTGTCGTTCTCCTTCCCCGGCGGCGCGATGAGCACCGGACACTGCGAGCGGCTGCTCGACGCCTACCGGGTGGCCTGCTCCCGGCCCACCTCGGTGCTGGTCATCGGGGCGGCCCGGGACTTCTTCTCCAACGGCATCCACCTCAACGTCATCGAGGCCGCCGCCGACCCCGCGGCCGAGTCCTGGGCCAACATCAACGCCATGGACGATCTCGTGGAGGCCGTGCTGACCACCACGGACCGGCTCGTGGTGGCCGCCGTCGGCGGCAACGCGGCCGCGGGCGGGGTCATGCTCGCGCTGGCCGCCGACGAGGTCTGGTGCCGCGCGGGTTCCGTCCTCAACCCCCACTACCGGCTCATGGGCCTGTACGGCTCGGAGTACTGGACCTACTCCCTGCCCCGCCGCGTGGGCGGCCCCATGGCCGAACGCCTCACCTCGCAGGCCCTGCCGGTGACCGCGACCGCCGCGCTCCGCCACGGCCTGGTCGACAGGGTCGTCGAGTGCGGCCCCGAGGAGTTCGCCGGCGAGGTCACCCGGATGGCGGCACGGCTCGCCCCGAATCCCTCGACCCAGTCCCGGATCGCCGCCAAGAAGGCCGCGCGGGAGCGCGACGAGGCGGCACGTCCCCTGGCCGCGTACCGCGAGGACGAGCTGGCCCGGATGCTGCGGACCTTCTCGGACCCGGCCGCGCCCTACCACCGGCTGCGGCGGGCCTTCGTCCGGAAGGAGTCACCGGCGGGCACCCGGCCGGAGGACGCCGCGGTGGCAGCCGGAACGGCCGCCTGTTAGCAAGGGACGAAGGCCCGGTACGGGTCTTTTGTCACGTATCCCCAGGAGACGCCTCATGGATGCAGGAACGCCGACCACGGTCGACGCCGCGGCCTCGTCCGGCGCGGCCGCGGCCGAGGACAAGCCGATCCATATCCTCTGGATCAACGCCGGCCTGAGCTGCGACGGCGACTCGGTCGCGCTGACCGCCGCCATGCAGCCGAGCATCGAGGAGATCGCCCTCGGTGCCCTGCCGGGTCTGCCGAAGATCCAGGTCCACTGGCCGCTGATCGACTTCGAGTGCGGTCCGGTGGGCGGCGCCGACACCTTCATCGAGTGGTTCTTCAAGGGGGAGCGCGGGGAGATCGACCCGTTCGTGCTCGTCATCGAGGGTTCCGTGCCCAATGAGTCGATCAAGCAGGAGGGGTACTGGTGCGGCTTCGGCGACGACCCCGAGACCGGCCAGCCCATCACGACCAGCGAGTGGATCGACCGGCTGGCTCCCCGCGCCCTCGCCGTGGTGGCGATCGGCACCTGCGCCACGTACGGCGGCATCCACGCCATGGCCGGCAACCCCACCGGTGCCATGGGCGTGCCCGACTACCTCGGCTGGGACTGGAAGTCCACGGCGGGCATCCCCATCGTGTGCGTCCCCGGCTGCCCGATCCAGCCGGACAACTTCGCGGAGACGCTGACGTACCTGCTCTACCAGGCTGCCGGCTCCGCGCCGATGATCCCGCTCGACGACAAGCTCCGCCCCACCTGGCTGTTCGGGCAGACCGTGCACGAGGGGTGCGACCGGGCGGGCTACTACGAGCAGGGCCAGTTCGCCGAGACGTACGACTCGCCCGAGTGCCTCGTGAAGATCGGCTGCTGGGGCCCCGTCGTCAAGTGCAACGTGCCCAAGCGCGGGTGGATGAACGGCATCGGCGGCTGCCCCAACGTGGGCGGCATCTGCATCGCCTGCACCATGCCGGGCTTCCCCGACAAGTTCATGCCGTTCATGGACGAGCCGCCCGGCGGCAAGCTCTCCAGCACGGCCAGCGGCGCCTACGGCGCCGTGATCCGCAGGCTCCGCAGCATCACGGCCAGGACGGTGGACAAGGAGCCCAAGTGGCGGCACACGGGCGACAAGATCACCACCGGTTACCGGCCCCCGTGGCCCATGTGACCCACCCTCCGGGACGGCGACACCCCCTCCTGCTCGACGACGTGAAGACGTGAAGAAGGGCACCGCACACACGATGGCACCGAAGACACAAGCGGCCGGCGACGGCCTGGTGGAGATGTCCTGGGATCCGATCACCCGGATCGTGGGCAGTCTCGGCATCCACACCAAGATCGACTTCAAGCAGAAGCGGGTCGCCGAGTGCTACAGCACCTCGTCGGTCTTCCGCGGCTACAGCGTCTTCATGCGGGGCAAGGACCCGCGCGACGCGCACTTCATCACCAGCCGCATCTGCGGCATCTGCGGTGACAACCACGCGACGTGCTCGGTCTACGCGCAGAACATGGCGTACGGGGTGAAGCCGCCGCACCTCGGTGAATGGATCATCAACCTCGGCGAGTCCGCCGAGTACATGTTCGACCACAACATCTTCCAGGAGAACCTGGTCGGGGTCGACTACTGCGAGAAGATGGTCCGCGAGACGAATCCCGGTGTCCTGGAGCTCGCCGAGCGCACCGAGGCCCCGCACGCCGCGGAGCACGGCTACCGCACCATCGCGGACATCATGCGCTCGCTGAACCCGCTGGAGGGCGAGTTCTACCGCGAGGCCCTCCAGGTCAGCCGCTACACCCGGGAGATGTTCTGCCTGATGGAGGGCCGCCATGTGCACCCCTCCACGCTCTACCCGGGTGGCGTCGGCACGGTCGCCTCCGTACAGCTCTTCACGGACTACATGTCCCGCCTCATGCGGTACGTCGAGTTCATGAAGCGCGTCGTCCCGCTCCACGACGACCTGTTCGACTTCTTCTACGAGGCCCTGCCCGGCTACGAGGAGGTCGGCCGCCGGCGGGTGCTGCTCGGCTGCTGGGGCGCCCTGAACGACCCCGAGTACTGCGACTTCACCTACGCCAACATGACCGACTGGGGACGGAGGATGTTCGTCACCCCGGGCGTCGTCGTGGACGGCAAGCTGGTCACCAACGACCTCACCCAGATCAACCTCGGCATCCGGATCCTGCTCGGCAGCTCGTACTACGAGGACTGGGAGGGCCAGGAGCAGTTCGTCACCCGCGACCCGCTCGGCAACCCGGTCGACCCGCGCCACCCGTGGAACCAGCACACCATCCCCGCGCCGCAGAAGCGGAACTTCGACGACAAGTACAGCTGGGTCATGTCCCCGCGCTGGTTCGACGGCAAGGAGTACCTGCCCCTCGACACCGGCGGCGGCCCCATCGCCCGGCTGTGGTCCACCGCGCTCTCCGGCCTCGTCGACATCGGCTACGTCAAGGCCACCGGGCACAGCGTCGTCATCAACCTGCCGCGCTCGCTCACGAAGCCGGAGACCACCTTCGAGTGGAAGATCCCGCAGTGGAGCAACGCGCTGGAGCGCAACCGCGCCCGCACGTACTTCCAGGCCTACTCCGCCGCCGTCGCGCTGCACTTCGCCGAGAAGGGCCTCGAGGAGGTCCGCGCCGGACGCAGCCAGACCTGGGAGAAGTTCGACGTGCCCGACGAGTCCATCGGCGTCGGCTTCACCGAGGCCGTCCGGGGCGTCCTCTCCCACCACATGGTCATCAGGGACGGCAAGATCGCCAACTACCACCCGTACCCGCCGACCCCGTGGAACGCGAGCACCCGCGACACCTACGGCACCCCCGGCCCGTACGAGGACGCGGTGCAGAACACGCCCATCTTCGAGGAGAACTCCCCGGAGAACTTCAAGGGCATCGACATCATGCGGGCCGTCCGCAGCTTCGACCCGTGCCTGCCGTGCGGCGTCCACATGTACGTCGGCGACGGCCGGACCGTGAAGTCGATGCACGTGCCCACCGGACTGAGCGGTCTCGGCGGATGAGCCCGGTCACCGGCACGGTCAGCGCGGAGCAGGCGGGCCGGCGGGTCGAGGAGATCCTCGACCGGCTGGCCGCCGGCGGCGACGAGCAGGCGTGCGCCGCCGCCGAGGAACTCGTCCGCGTCCTCATGGACTTCTACGGCGCCGGGCTGGCCAGGACCGTCGAACTGCTGGCCCGCCCCGCCGAGGCCGTACCCGCCGGGGGACAGCCCCCGGCGCCGCTCGCTCCCCTGCTCGGCGACGAACTCGTCAGCAGCCTGCTGGTCCTGCACGACCTGCACCCCGAGGACGTGCCCACCCGGATCGCCCGCGCACTGCGCGGAGTCCGGCACTCCCTCGAATCGGCCGGCTTCGAGGAGGCCACCGGCGTCCTGCGGCTCCGCCTCACCGGCTCCACCGGATGCGGCTGCCCCAGCACCCAGGAGGTCGCGCGGCAGGCGGCCGTCGAGGCACTCGCGTGCTTCGCGCCGGAGGTGACCGCCGTGGAACTCCACCCCGTCACCCGTGAACCCGCCCTGCTGCAGATCGGCGCCGGCCCGCCCGGCGACGCTTCCGCAGCGGGCCGGACGCCGGCCACGGCGACGTGAGCGCGGTCCCGACGGGTCCGGGGCGGAAGCGGCCCGCCCCGGGCCCGCGCGGACTGCGCCGTTTCACGGCGCCCCGGCCGCCCCGCGAGGAGCGCTGCGAACTGTGCGGCGCGGCGCTCCCCGACGCACGTCACCGGCATCTGGTGGACATCGAGAAGAGGGCCCTGGCCTGCGCCTGCGGTCCGTGCACCCAGCTCCTCGACCGGCCCGGCTCGTCACAGGGACGCTTCCGGGCCGTGCCCTCGCGCCACCTCACCGACCCCGGGCACCGCGTCGACGACACCACCTGGGAACTGCTGCGGATCCCCGTGAGCGTCGCCTTCTTCTTCCACAACTCCGCGCTCGCGCGGCCCGTCGCGCTCTACCCGAGCCCGGCCGGCGCCACCGAGAGCGAGCCGGAACCGTCGTCCTGGGAGACGGTGCTCGCCGCGACCGAACTGGCCGGGATGCTCGAACCCGACGTGGAGGCACTGCTGCTGCGCCGCTCCGGCGGCAGCACCGAGTGCCATCTCGTCCCGGTCGACACCGCCTACGAACTCGTCGGCCGGATGCGTCTCACCTGGCACGGCTTCGACGGAGGCCCCCAGGCCCGCGCCGAACTCGACGCCTTCTTCGACCGCGTACGACAGCAGGCCACACCGCTCCGGGGGAGCAGGGCATGACCGAATTCACCTTCCACTGCACGGACGTGCGGGCCGATCCGTACGCGGCGGGCCCGACGCTCGTCTTCCGGCTGCGCATCACCGCGACACCCGGGACCCGCGTCCACGCCCTCGCCCTGCGCTGCCAGTTGCGCATCGAACCGGCCCGGCGCGGCTACGCCGACCCCGAGGCCGACGGCCTGAAGGACCTGTTCGGCGAACGCTCGCGCTGGGGCAGCTCGATGCACCCGGTGCAGTTCGCCCAGGTCTCCCACATGGTGCCCGGCTTCACCGGCGAGACCGAGACCGAACTGCCCGTGCCGTGCACGTACGACATGGACGTCGCCGCGACCCGCTACGCCCGCGCCCTGTCCGAGGGCGAGGTGCCGCTGCTGATGCTCTTCTCCGGCACCGCCTTCACCGGAGCGGGCGGATTCCACGTCGAACCGGTGCCCTGGGACCGGGAAGCCGCGTTCCGGATGCCGGTGAAGGTCTGGCAGGAGATGGTCGACCAGCACTTCCCGGGCTGCGGCTGGATCCGGCTGCCCAGGGAGACCATGGACGCCCTCCTCGCCTTCCGCTCGCGGCGGGCCCTGCCCTCCTGGGAGTCCACCGTCGAGGCCCTCCTCGACGCGTCCGGCGACAGGACGGCCCCATGACCACGGCCGTCTTCACCCCCGAGACCGAGGCCCGGCTCGCCACCGCGCGCCACGTCGCCGACGCGGTCCTGTTCGAGGGC
This sequence comes from Streptomyces sp. HUAS CB01, assembly GCF_030406905.1. Classification (NCBI taxonomy): domain Bacteria; kingdom Bacillati; phylum Actinomycetota; class Actinomycetes; order Kitasatosporales; family Streptomycetaceae; genus Streptomyces; species Streptomyces chengbuensis. The sequence continues at coordinate 661,174 of NZ_CP129137.1, read as the reverse complement.
TACGTCCTGTACCCGTACCGCGCCTCGGCGGCCAAGAACCGGCTGCGCTGGCAGTTCGGGGTGCTCGTGCCGCCCGCGTGGAGCGCACGCTGCGAGGAGCACGAGTTCCAGCACACCGAATGCCTGATGGAGCCCCGGCCCGGCGCGGACCTCGCGGTCGAGCTCCGGTTCCTGCACGCCCAGCGGCGCACCGTCCAGCGGGCGGCCGAGGACGGCGGGTTCGAGACGGTCCGCGAACTCCACCTGGAGGACCGGGTCCTGGTCCCCTGGGACGAGGGCGTGGAGGAACGCGTCGAACTGACCGTGCCCGTCGCCGACCTGGCGGGCGAGGGCGTCTCCTTCCCCTTCACCCGCCCGGCCCGTGAGGAGACCGAACCGGTCCTGGACGGCGAGGGCCGCACCGTCGGCCGGCTCCTGCGCCGCCGGGAGGAGGTCAGCGGCGCCGTACGGCTGTCCGCCGCCGAACTCGACGGCCCCTACCGGACGATGCGGCTCACGGCCGTCGTGGAGAACACCGGCGACTGGGTGCCGGAGCCCGGCGGGGACCGCGACGCGGCCCTGCCGTACTCGCTCGTCGCCAGCCATCTGCTGCTCTGTCTCGACCGCGGCTCGTTCCTGTCCATGACCGACCCGCCGGAGTGGGCCAAGGGCGCCGTCGCCGCCTGCCGGAACCTCCACACCTGGCCCGTGCTCGCCGGCGAACCCGGCGTCACCGACCTGGTGCTGTCGTCGCCGATCATCCTCGAGGACCATCCGGCCATCGCACCGGAGAGCCCCGGCGCCCTGTACGACGCCACCGAGATCGACGAGATCCTCGCCCTGCGCACCGCGGCCCTCACCGACGAGGAGAAGCGCGAGGCCAGGGGCACCGACGAGCGGGCCGCCGCGGTCATCGAACTGGCCGACACCATGCCCGCGGAGGTGCTGGAGCGACTGCACGGCGCGGTGCGCAGCCTGCGGGAGGTCACCGCACCCGCGCCGCACGAGGACCCACCCGGCCACGGCACCGCCCGCCCGGACACCCCCTGGTGGGACCCGGGCGGCGACACGAGCGTCGACCCGGAGAACGACCGGGTCACGGTGGACGGCGTCCCCGTCGGCTCGGGAAGCCGCGTCGTGCTGCGGCCCGGGCTGCGCCACAGCGACGCGCAGGACCTGTTCCTGCACGGACGCACCGCCCTGGTCGAGGCCGTGCTGCACGACGTCGACGGGGGTGTGCACATCGCGGTGACCGTCGAGGGCGACCCCGGCGCGGACATCCGCCGTGAACAGGGACGCTTCCTCTACTTCCAGCCCGACGAGGTCGAACCCCTGGAGACCGTGTGAACGGCCCCGCACAGGACCGCACCCGCACCCTCGTCGCCGGCGTCGGCAACATCTTCCTCGGCGACGACGGCTTCGGCGTCGAGACCGTGCGCGCGCTGACCGGCCTGCCGCTGCCGGACCACGTCGAGGTCGCGGACATCGGCATCCGCGGCGTCCACCTCGCCTACCGGCTGCTGGACGGCTACGACACCCTCGTCCTGGTCGACGCGACGGCCCGCGGCGGCGAACCCGGCACGCTCTACCTCATCGAGCCGGAGCCCGGCCGCGGCACCGGCGCGCCCGCGGACGCCGTCGCCCTCGACGGCCACCGGATGTCCCCCGACGCCGTCCTGGCCCTGATGGACACGCTCTGTGCCGGTACCGGCGCGGCAGCGCCCCGCCGCGTCCTCGTCGTCGGCTGCGAGCCCGCCTCCGTCGAGGAGGGCATCGGACTCAGCCCGCGGGTCGCCGCCGCCGTACCCGGAGCGGTTCGCATGATCACGGACCTGGTGCACCAGTCAGCCCCGGCAGGAACCGGCCTCACATGAGGAGCACACCCATGAACAAGAAGGTCATCGGCGGCGCGGCCGCCGCCACCGCGTTCGTCGCGCTCGTCAGGGGATTCCTCCCGGACATCCGGCGCTATCTGCGCATCCGCAGGATGTGACCGCACGAGGTGACCCGCACGACGTGACGCCGGGTACGTGCCACGCACGCAGGCGTTCCCGGCATCGCGGCCGTGCGCCGTGACGCGCTCGGGTCCGTCCCCGCGCGCCGCGATCCGGGGTGCGTGCCGTGACCCAGCGACCCCAGGGGAGCCGCGTCGTGCGGCGCGACCCCCGGCATCCCGGCCTGCGCCGTGACCTGCTGGGCCCGCCCCGCCGGCGTCCTGGGTACGAGTCCGTGACCCGCCCACGGCGCGACCCGCCCGGCGCCGCACCCCTGCATCCGGCCGCGTGTTGCGACCCGCGCGAGCCCCGCCCACGGCGCGGCGCAGCCGGAGCCGTGAGAGGTGACGGCAGCCCGCCCCCGCGACCACTGCACCGAACGGCGGACGCGACCGGGCACCGTCGGCGCGCCGGTCGGAGCGGCCCGGCGGGCGCCCCTGTAATGGGCACGGCCACGCCCGCCCCCGGGCGCAACGGGCCACCGCCGCGCAGGACGGAGACCGATGCACGAGATGTCCATCGCGCTCGCCGTCGTCGACCAGGTCGAGGAGGCGGCGCGGTCGCACGGCGCCACCGCGGTGCGCACCGTGCGCCTGCGGATCGGCGAGCTGGCCGGAGTGGTCCCCGACGCGCTCGCCTTCTCCTTCGGACTGGCCTGCGCCGGCACCGTCGTGGAGGGCGCCGAACTCGTCACCGAGACCGTCCCCGGCCGCGCCCGCTGCGCGTCGTGCGACGACGAGTGGGCGGTGGGCATGCCGCCGCGGCTGATCTGCCCGGTGTGCGACCGGGCCACCGCGGAACTCGTCTCCGGCCGCGAGCTGCGCATCGCCGCCGTGGAGTGGCACGACGACCCCGCGGACCCACGGGTCCGCGAACCGATCTCCGAGGAGGGCTGACCCATGTGCCGTGTTGTCGACCTGCAGCAGGCGGTCCTGGCCAAGAACGACGCGACAGCCGAGGTCCTGCGCAAGGAACTGGCCGCGCGCGGCACGACCGTCGTCAACGTGCTCTCCAGCCCCGGCAGCGGCAAGACCGCCCTGCTCGAGGCCGAACTGCTGCTGGCACGGGAACGGGGCGTCACGGCCGCGGCCCTGACGGCCGACCTCGCCACGGAGAACGACGCCGTACGCCTCGCCCGTTCCGGACTGCCCGTCAAGCAGGTGCTCACCGACGGGCTCTGTCACCTCGAGGCCGACATGCTCGCCGGACACCTCCACGGCTGGCTGGCCGAGGACACCCGGCTGGTCTTCGTCGAGAACGTCGGCAACCTCGTCTGCCCCGCCTCGTACGACCTCGGCGAGGCGCTCAGGGTGGTGCTGGCCTCCGTCACCGAGGGCGAGGACAAGCCGCTGAAGTACCCCACGGCCTTCGGCCTCGCCCACCTCGTGATCGTCACCAAGACCGACATCGCGGAGGCCGTCGGCTTCGACGAGGCCGCCTTCCGCGCCAACGTCGAGCAGGTCAACCCGGGCGTGGACGTGGTCCTCACCTCCGCCCGCACCGGCGCCGGCACGGGAGCGCTGCTCGACCGGGCACTGGCCGCGGCCGAAGGAACCGCGGTCCACATGCCGGTGATGGCACAGGCCCGGGCATGACCACCTCCGCGCCGGGCCCGGCCGCCTCCCGGCCCGGGCGCGTCGCCCCCGCGTCCGTCCAACGGCGGCGGGTCACCGTGCGGGGTGTGGTGCAGGGAGTCGGCTTCCGCCCGTTCCTCCACAACCTCGCCACGGGACTGGACCTGACGGGCCATGTGACCAACACCGGCGACGGTGTCGTCGCCGAGGTCGAGGGCGCACCGCTCGCCGTGGCCCGCTTCTGCGCCCGGATCGCCGAGGAGGCCCCGCCCCTCGCGCTCGTCGAGTCCGTCCACGACCAGGAGGTCCCCGCCACCGGAGACAGCGGGTTCCTCATCGTCGCGTCGGACCACAACGGCCCCGTCCGCACCCTGGTCTCGCCCGACACCGCCACGTGCGCCGACTGCCTGCGCGAGCTGGCCGATCCGGCCGACCGCCGCCATCGGCACCCCTTCATCACCTGTACGCACTGCGGTCCGCGCTTCACCATCGTCACGGGCCTGCCCTACGACCGTGAACACACGACGATGGCCGACTTCCCGATGTGCCCCGACTGCGCCCGGGAGTACGCCGACCCTGGCGACCGGCGCTTCCACGCCCAGCCCGTCGCCTGCCCTTCCTGCGGACCGCGGCTGCGGATGATCGTGGCTCCCGCCGCACCCGGGCTCCGCCCCCGGCACGTGGTCGCGCCCGACCCCAACGACCGCAGCCTCGGCGGCCCGGTCGTCGCCGACCCGGTCCGCGAGGCCCGCGAACTGCTGTCCGACGGGGCGATCCTGGCGGTGAAGGGCCTCGGCGGCTACCACCTCGCCTGCGACGCGACCAACAAGGGCGCAGTGGCACTGCTGCGGCGCCGGAAGGCCCGCGGCGACAAACCCTTCGCCCTGATGGCCAGGGAGATCGAGGACATCGAGCCCCTGGTCCACTGCGGCGCCGAGGAGCGGGAACTGCTCACCGGCGCGGTCCGCCCCATCGTCCTGATGCGTCGCCGCACGACGCCCCTGGACGCCCCGCCCGGAGCCCCGCGCCCGGTGGAGGGCGTCGCACCGGGCAGCCCGGACCTCGGGGTGATGCTTCCGTACACACCCCTGCACCATTTGCTGCTCGGACTGCCGGGCGAGGAGCACGCCGGCCCCCGGCTCCTCGTCATGACCAGCGGCAACGTGGCGGGGGAGCCGATCGTCACCGACGACGGGGAGGCGCTGGCGCGGCTGGCGGACCTGGCCGACGCCTGGCTGCTGCACGACCGCCCCATCCACGTACCCTGCGACGACTCGGTGGTGCGCGTCTGCGACGGGGAAGTCCTCACGTTCCGCCGCTCCCGGGGGCACGCCCCGCTGCCGGTCACCCTGCCCCTGCCGGTGCCCCCCGTCCTCGCGGTGGGCGGAGACCTCAAGAACACCTTCTGTCTGGGCAGGGACCGCAAGGCCTGGCTGTCCGCGCACATCGGCGACATGGACGACCTCGCCACCCAGCACGCCTTCGCCTGCGCGGAGGAGCAGCTGGAGGAGATCACGGGAGTGCGGCCCGAGCTGCTCGCCGCGGACCGGCACCCCGGATACCGCTCCGCCCGGTGGGCCCACCACAACGCCGAGGGCCGGCCGGTCGTCCACGTCCAGCACCACCACGCGCACATCGCCTCCACCATGGCCGAACACGGCCTGGACGGCGGCCGCCCCGTGATCGGGGTCGCCTTCGACGGCACCGGCTACGGGGACGACGGCGCCGTGTGGGGCGGCGAGATCCTGCTCGCCGACTACGACGGCTTCCACCGCTACGCCCACCTCGGCTACGTCCCGCTGCCCGGCGGGGACGCGGCCGTGCAGCGCCCGTACCGCATGGCCCTGGCCCATCTGCGCGCGGCAGGCATCGCCTGGAGCGGCGACCTGCCCTGCACCGCGGCCTGCCCCGAGCAGGAACTGCCGCTGCTGCGGCAGCAGTTGGAGCGAAACCTCAACTGCGTCCCCACCTCCAGCATGGGCAGGCTCTTCGACGCGGTCTCCTCCCTCGCGGGTGTGTGCCACACGGCGGGTTACGAGGCCCAGGCGGCGATCGAACTCGAAGCGGCCGCGGTCCGGGCCGGCGGCGCGTACGGCGAGCCCTACGCCTTCGGGCTGCGTCCAGCGGGCGGCCCCTCCGCCGCGGTGACCGCCGATCCCGCACCCGTTCTCGCGGCCGTCGTCGACGACGTGCGCGCGGGCCTCCCGGCGTCCGTGATCGCCGGGCGCTTCCACGCCGCGGTGGCCGCGCTCGTCCGCAGGGTCTGCGCCATGGCACGCGAGCGGCACGGGCTGGAGACCGTGGCGCTGTCCGGGGGAGTGTTCGCCAACGTGGTGCTCTCCTCGGAGTGCGCCGCGGGGCTTCGGGCGGACGGCTTCACCGTACTGCGCCACCACCGGATCCCGCCGAACGACGGAGGGCTGGCGCTCGGCCAGCTCGTCGTGGCCGCCCGGGCCGCAGGAGACGCCGGATGACGCGGCGGTACACAGCACGACAGCGAGGAGAAACCCATGTGCCTGGCGGTACCCGGCAGGGTGCTGGAGATCGAGGACCGGGACGGCACCCGTATGGCCACCGTCGACTTCGGCGGGGTGGTCAAGGAGGTGTGCCTGGAGTACCTGCCCGATCTGCGGGTCGGTGAATACGCCATCGTCCACGTGGGATTCGCCCTGCAGCGACTCGACGAGGAGTCGGCCCGGCGGACCCTCGAGCTGTTCGAGAACCTCGGACTGCTCCAGGAGGAGTTCGGCGACCCGGACGAGTCCGGCGGGCCCGAAGGGTCCGGCGAGTCCCTCGAGGAGGCCCGGCGATGAAGTACATCGAGGAGTTCCAGGACCCGGCGCTGGCCGCACGCCTGCTCGACGAGATCCGTTCCGCCGTGACCCGGCCGTGGGCGCTGATGGAGGTGTGCGGGGGCCAGACCCACACCATCATCCGGCACGGCATCGACCAACTCCTCCCGGACGAGGTCGAACTGATCCACGGCCCCGGCTGCCCCGTCTGCGTCACACCGCTGGAGGTCATCGACAAGGCCCTGGAGATCGCGTCCCGGCCCGGGGTGATCTTCTGCTCCTTCGGCGACATGCTCCGGGTGCCGGGGACCGACCGCGATCTGTTCCAGGTGCGCGGCGAGGGCGGTGACGTACGGGTGGTGTACTCGCCGCTCGACGCGCTCCGTGTCGCCCAGCAGAACCCCGACCGCGAGGTCGTGTTCTTCGGCATCGGCTTCGAGACCACCGCCCCGCCCAACGCCATGACGGTGTATCAGGCACGTCGGCTGGGAATCCCCAACTTCAGCCTGCTGGTGTCCCATGTGCGCGTGCCTCCCGCGATCGAGGCGATCATGCGGTCCCCGAACTGCCGCGTCCAGGGCTTCCTCGCGGCCGGACACGTGTGCAGCGTGATGGGCACCGACGAGTACCCCGGACTGGCCGAGCGGCACCGGGTCCCCATCGTGGTCACCGGCTTCGAGCCGCTGGACATCCTCGAAGGCGTACGACGCACCGTCCTGCAACTGGAGCGCGGCGAGCACACGGTGGACAACGCCTACCCGCGTGCGGTCCGGCCGGAGGGGAACCCGGCGGCACGCGCGATGCTGGCCGACGTCTTCGAGGTGACCGACCGCGCCTGGCGAGGGATCGGCGTCATCCCCGACAGCGGCTGGCGGCTCTCCTCCCGGTACCGGGACTACGACGCCGAGCACCGCTTCGAGGTCACCGGCATCGACACCCGCGAACCGGCGGCCTGCCGCAGCGGCGAGGTCCTGCAGGGCCTGCTGAAGCCCCACGAGTGCGAGGCGTTCGGAACCGTCTGCACGCCGCGGACCCCGCTCGGCGCCACGATGGTCTCCAGCGAGGGCGCCTGCGCGGCCTACTACCTCTACCGGCGGCTGGACCTGCCGGCCGCCGCGTCGCGTCCCCTGGAGGGCAGTCCCGTTGTCTGAGACCACCGAAGCCCCGGACGTCCTCGCGTGGACGTGCCCGCTGCCGCATCGCGACCGGTCCCGGGTGGTGATGGGCCACGGCGGTGGCGGCGCCCTGTCCGCCGAACTGGTCCGCGACGTGTTCGCGCCCGCCTACGGCGGTCCCGCGCTGTCCGCGATGGGCGACTCCGCGACGGTAGAACTGGGCGGCGCACGGCTGGCGTTCTCCACCGACTCCTTCGTGGTGCGCCCTCTGTTCTTCCCCGGAGGGAGCATCGGGGACCTGGCCGTCAACGGCACCGTCAACGACCTCGCCATGAGCGGCGCCCGCCCCGCGTTCCTGTCCTGCGGGTTCATCCTCGAGGAGGGCGTCGAGACCGAGGTCGTCCGGCGGGTGGCCGAGGCCCTCGGGCGGGCGGCCCGTACGGCGGGCGTGGAGGTGGCGACCGGCGACACCAAGGTCGTCGAAGCGGGCCACGGCGACGGCGTGTTCATCAACACCTCCGGCATCGGGCTGATCCCGCCCGGGGTCGATCTGCGGCCGCAGCGCGTCGTGCCGGGCGACGTGGTGATCGTCAGCGGCCCGATCGGCGTCCACGGCGTGGCCATCATGAGCGTGCGGGAGGGGCTGGAGTTCGGCGTCGAGATCGAGAGCGACTGCGCCGCCCTCGCCGGTCTCGTCGAGGCGATGCTCGCCGTCACCCCGGATCTGCACGTCCTGCGCGACCCGACCCGCGGGGGACTGGCCGCCGCGCTCAACGAGATCGCGTCGGCCTCCGGCACGGGCGTCGTCGTCCAGGAGCGGGCCGTTCCGGTCCCGGCGCCCGTCGCCAACGCCTGTGCCGTGCTCGGCCTCGACCCGATGTACGTCGCCAACGAGGGGAAGCTCGTCGCGTTCGTCCCCCGGGAGCACGCCGACGCCGTACTGGCGGCCATGCGCGCGCACCCCCTCGGCAGGGAGGCCGCGGTCGTCGGCGAGGCGGTGGAGGAACACCCCGGGATGGTGGTCGCCCGCACCGGGCTGGGGGGCACGCGCGTCGTGGATCTGCCGCTCGGCGAGCAACTGCCCCGTATCTGCTGACCACGGCGCGAACAACGCCCGGGCCGCGCACCCACGAGGAGAGGGCGGTGCACCCCACGAGGAGTGGGGTGCACCGCCCTCTCGCCTCACCCGGCGCCCTGGTCCCCGTCGGGAGCAGCGGTGGGCGTACCGCCACCTGGGGCGTGTTGCGAAGGTGGCTCCGTCCGCCCGCAGGGCGGGGCAGGAGAGACGCTCGCGACACGCCCTGCCCGGGGAGGCCCTTACGCCGGGACGTCACCGAGCGGCGCGTGCGGGGACCGGGCCGCTCCATCGTGCGGGTGCCTCGCCGGTGGCCGGCAGTGGCAGCGCCCGCGTGGTGCCGGTTCCGAGGTTGCACCCGGCGGGCACTCTGGTCACCAGCTTGCGGTGTGCACCGAGGAGGTTGACGTCCCAGTAGCGGCGGTCGTACCCGATGCCGATGGCCACGATCCTGCGGTTCATCAGGACCCTGTAGACCGGGTTCGCGGGGTCCGGGTCGGTCGCCTTGTCCGCGAAGTACCCGTCGTGGGTGTAGCCGAACGCCATGGACTCGGAGATGAGATCCGAGAACAGGCCCGCATCGGACATCCGGGTCCGCAGGTCGCGGCCGTCGCTGCCCACGGAGGAGAGCCGGCCCATGGCCGCCATGTCCCTGGCGTGCGCGCGTCCGGCCTCGCCGGCCCGGTCGGAGACGCGCAGAGCGGGCAGGCCCCGGGCGCGGCGCTCCTTGTTGATCTCGCACACGATCCAGTCGACGTTCGGGTAGTACGAGGGCCGCACGGCCTCCCTGTCAGCCGACGCCGGGGCGTCGGCTGCTTGTGCGGGGAGCGTGGTACCCCCCAGGACGACGGCGGCCAGAGCGGCCGACACGGCCGTGACCAAGATCTTCACGATGATTCCTCCGATGACGCAGGGCAAGCGGGCCTCGCGTTGCCGATGCCGACACCGTGGCACGGCACCGGTCGCCCGACCGCCGCAGACACGCCATGATCACCTGCATCGGCGACGCCGCTCCGCCGCCGCACGGCTGGGCGGGAACGGGCGGGCCGGGCGCGGCGGAACCGGCGACCGGACGGAGCCTCCGGGGGACCGCCGGCCCCGGTCGGATCCGCTGCCCTCCGATTCCGACGGCCCGGCGCATGAGATTCTCATTCAGGTGTGAGATTTCCACGCCCGCCGAAGGGCCGCTTTCTTCACGCCCGATCGATGACGTCGGCACTACCGGACCTCGTGGGCGTTCACAAGAATCGATGCGTCATCAGGTTCACCGGGCGCGCGACACAACGCCGCGCATCCGGTCGTCCCGCGGCTCCGCTACGTGGAACTCGAGGACAGAGGCTCGCGTCGACGGGCGCATTCGCGCTCGGGTGCTCCGTCCGACAGCAGGCCGGGACGCGGGAGACCTGTTCTTGCTCTGCCCAGCCACGTGCCGCACCGGCCATGGGCAGGACCCCCATGGACGGAGACGCATGACCGCGCACCAAACAACCTCACTCCTCATAGGCCTCGCCATCATGGTGGTCCTGGCGCGGCTGCTCGGGGCGCTGGCGCGACGCCTGGGCCAGCCCGCGGTGGTCGGCGAAGTCCTCGCCGGCATCGCACTGGGACCGACCTTCTTCCACGGCGCGATATCCGACGCCCTGTTCCCGCAGGACACGCGCCTCTTGCTCAGCGCCCTGGCCGCTATCGGTGTGGCCGTGTTCATGTTCATCGTGGGACTCGAGTGGGACGCAGCCCTCATCCGGGGAAGCGGTGCCATCGCGCCCACCGTCTCGATCGTCTCCATCGTCCTGCCGTTCGGCCTCGGTACGGCGCTCGCCCTCTACCTGATGCAGGACCACGGCACCGGCGACAGGACGGCGTTCATGCTCTTCATGGGCATCGCCATGTCGATCACCGCATTCCCGGTCCTGGCCCGGATCCTCACCGACCGGGGCATGACCCGCACCCCGCTGGGTGTCGTCGCGCTGGCCTGCGCCTCGATCGACGACGTCCTCGCCTGGTCCGTGCTCGCCGGCGTGGTCGCCTTCACCGGCACGACGGGACCCGACCAGTGGCGGATCCTGCTCGCCGTCCCGTACCTGCTCGGGATGCTCTTCCTCCTGCGCCCGGCACTGCGCCGCCTGGCCGGCCGGCGAGGGTCGCTCCGTCTCACCCCCACCGTCTTCGCCTGCGTCCTCGCCGGCCTGCTGCTGTCCGCGGCGACGTCCGAGTGGCTGGGTCTGCACTACATCTTCGGCGCCTTCCTCTTCGGCATCGTCCTTCCGCGCACCGGGACCGAGCGGCTGCGCCGTGAGGTGCACGAGCGTCTCGGCCAGATGAGCGGCACACTGCTGTTGCCCGTGTTCTTCCTCGTCGCCGGCCTCAAGGTCGACCTCTCCGGCCTCGACGCCGGCGGGCTCGGTGACCTGGGACTGATCCTGCTCGTGGCGGTGGGCGGCAAGTTCCTCGGGGCGTACGCCGCGGCCCGCATCAACCGGATGCCCGTCCGGCAGTCCGCCGCGCTGGCCACACTGATGAACACCCGCGGCCTCACCGAACTCATCGTCCTGAACGTGGGACTCCAACTCGGCTTCATCCGCCAGGACCTGTACTCGCTGATGGTCGTCATGGCCGTCGTGACGACCGCGATGGCGGGTCCGCTGCTGACCTGGCTCCTGGGACGCCCGACCGGCGACGACCTCGCCGATTTCGACACGGCGTCCACCGGCGACGTCACCGAGCACGCCGGCGCACCCGAGCGCGCGAGAACGGCCGCGTCCTGAACCTGGATCACCGCCTCGGTGCCCGGGTGACCCCACCGGGGCCGGGCGTACCGGAGCCGCGCCCTCTCAGCGAGGACGCGGCTCCGGTCACTCACTGCCGTCCCGACCGGACCGACGTGCTACACGACGCCGGACGTGACACGCTCCCCGCCCACACCCGCGGTGACCTTGACCGGTGGGGTGCCGGACCCGGAGTGCCGTTCCTTCCAGTTCTCCAGGGCGGAACGGCAGGCATGGTCGAGATGGTGGAGGCCGGACAGGTCGAGTTCGACGGAGCGGTCCTGGGGAAGCGCCTCCAGCTCGTCGAGTATCTTCGGCAGGCGCAGGAACGTCGCGTTGCCGGAGAGGTACGCCTGGACGGGGCCAGCCCCCTTGTCGACGACCTCCAGCTTGATGTGGGAGGTCTCCCACGCCGTCTTCACGACCGACAGGGCCAGGCCGATGAGCACCCCCTCGAACATGCTGACGGCGACGATCGACACGGCGGTGACGACGAGGATCAGGGCCTCACCGCGGTTCTCCCGCCACAGCGCGCCGAGTGCGCGGACCGGGATGAGCTTCGCGCCGGCATGGACCAGAACACCCGCGAGGGCAGGCACCGGGATGTGGGCGAGGACACCCGGCAGGAGCGCGGCGAAGAGCAGCAGCCACACACCGTGCAGGACGCGGGACGCCTTGGTGCGGGCCCCCGCCTGGACGTTGGCCGCGCTGCGCACGATCACCGCGGTCATGGGCAGGGCGCCGAGGACGCCGCACACGGCGTTGCCCGCGCCCTGGGCCACCAGCTCCTTGTCGTACGCGGTGCGCGGTCCGTCGTGCAGACGGTCCACGGCCGCCGCGCTGAACAGGGACTCGGCGGACGCGATCAGGGTGAACGCGACCACGGTGCCGAGCAGGGCGAGGGTGCCGAGCTCCCCGAACGCGCCCAGCGGGGGAGGCTGGACGGACTCGAGGAGGCCCTTGACCTCGACCGTGGTCACATCGACGCCGGGCAGCAGGGCGAACAGGGTCGCCAGGCCGACCGCGGCGAGCGGGCCGGGTACCGCGCGCATGCGCCGCGGCATCCGCCGCCACAGCACCAGGACGGCGACGGTGCCCGCGCCGATGCCGAGGGAGAGCAGTGTCCTGCCGTCCTGGGCGGCGTCGACCAGCACAGCGGGCAGGCCCGCGAGCTTGCCGATCCCGGAGTCCGGGGCCTCGGCACCGATGACGGAGTACATCTGCCCGGCGATCAGGACCAGGCCGATGCCGGCGAGCATGCCCTCGACCACCGACACGGAGATCGCGCGGAAGTAGCGGCCCAGCTTCAGGGCGCCCATGAGGATCTGGAGTACGCCGGTGGTCAGGACGACGACGCCGAGCACGGGGAGGCCGAACTCCCTGACCGCCTCGAGCACGAGGACCGTGAGTCCGGCCGCCGGGCCGGACACCTGGAGGCTGCTGCCCCGCATGAGGCCGGTGACGACACCGCCCACGATGCCGGTGACCAGGCCGAGTTCGGCCGGGACCCCCGAGGCGACGGCGACGCCGACGCACAGGGGCAGGGCGACGAGGAAGACGACGAGGGAGGCGGCGAAGTCCTGCTTCAGATGGGGGTACTTCTTCGCATGTGCCGCATGTGCTGCGTGCGCCGGATCGGCGTGGGTCCCGGGGCCGTTGTGTGCGCTCATGGCCGGCCTCACAGCGCTTCGAACGCGTCGGTGGCCGGGCGGTGTTCGCGCACGGCGCCGGTGTGTACCTCGTAGTACCAGCCGCGCAGGGTCAGGGTGCCGTCGGCCAGGCGCTTCTCCACGCACGGGTACGAGCGCAGGCGCAGCAGCTGGGACAGGACGTGATGGGTGACCGCGCGTTCCACGCTGGGGTCGTCGGGGTCGGCGGCGTCGGGTTCGCCGGCCGCGTGGGCGAGCCAGTCACGCACGGCCGGCACGCCGTCGAGGTCGTCGCCGCGCACCAGTGCGCCGACGGCTCCGCAGTGCGAGTGGCCGCAGACCACGATGTCGGAGACACCGAGGACTTCCACGGCGTACTCGATGGTGGCCGTCTCGCCGGCGGGGCGCTCCGAGCCGTACGGCGGAACGATGTTGCCCGCGGTGCGCAGCTCGAAGAGGTCGCCCGGGCGGGCGCCGGTGATCAGGGCCGGGACGACCCGGGAGTCGGAGCAGGTGATGAACAGGACCTGGGGGGACTGGCCTTGGGCAAGCTCGGCGAACTCCTCAGGGCGCTGTCCGAACGTGCGGGCGTTGTCGATGAGGGGTTGCATGGGCTGCATGGTGGTACTCCTCCTGGCGCGCCGTGGGGGTGGCGCGTCGGACGTGCAGGACTGGGGTGCGCTGGACTCCGCCCCTGTCAGCAGCGGAAGACCTGAAGGACCGCAGCAGTGTGGGCCGTCGGGTGTCCGGAGCATCTCGACGCACCGCCCGCGGCCGTGCCGTCCGTGCCCGCCGCCGCGGTGACCGCGGTCACCGGATCACCGAGTGGTGATGCCGGGCCGCGGCGCACGGTGTCGTCCGCGAGGACTCGGCCACGCCCAGGGGTGCGCGACGGATCACCCGGCCATCCGGACGGGATGCCGTCCTCACCGGAGGAGTGCGCGGAGTCCCGGGCAGGCAGGCCCGGGACTCCACCGCGCGCCGCGTCGCCGCGGGCGGACAGCTGACGCTCCGACATCTCGGGGGCGTGGGACGGCGTGTGGGGCGATGGCCATGGGTGAGGGGTGGCGGCCACGGCCAGGGAGAACGCCGGCGCGAACAAGGCGAACAAGGCGAACAAGGCGAACAGGGCGAAAGCGACGAACACGAGGGCCGATCCTGCGGTCCGGGCCTTCCTGCATGCGCTCATGCGCCCCCCTTGGTGCCGTGGGTGTCCAGCTCAGACCAATGACAGGTCAAACGACAGGTCAAGAACTGGTCAAGACACACGCTAGCCGTGAAAAGCTGTTTGCGGTGTCAACTCGAGGTTGCGGAGCGAAGAGCGCCCGAAAAATGCCTGTCGGCTGTCGAGAAAGGGCTCTTGGCCTGGGACTATCCCTGCACTGCCGGGGGCGCGCACGGAGGCTCCGAGCGCCCCAGGCGTGCGGGGCGATTGCATCTGGAAGGGCTGCCGCTCGGTGACGACGAACGGGTGCCGGCCCGCTCCTCGAACCGGCCCTGCGCCGCGGCCGCGACGGCCGCGGTCGTGAGATCGCCCTTCATCGAGGCTCCTCCGGCGAGTTGACGGGCCCCGATTCCGGCACGGGGACTGCGTTCCGACGGGAGGGCCAATCTCTCCCAGCGCACCTGAAGGCTTCCTGAAGAACCCCTTCCGCGCCGCCCCAGCGCGGCCGACCGTGGTCCCAACTCCCCACCGGTTGGCGAGACCCCGGGGTGCCCTGCACGCCCAGGACCGCCGATCCGGCTGCACGGTTGGGCCGTCGATCACCCTCGTCACACCACCCGCGCGACCGTGGGAACCGGTTGCTAGATTCATCCGCCATGCGATCACGCGAGTACGACCTCGACTTCCGGGACAGGGCCGGGCGCATACGCGCCTGGGGTGCCGGTCTGCTGGCTGTGGCGACGCTCCAGTGGGCATGGTGCGCCCTGCTGCTGCTCACGCCGTACGAGGTCGACCGGGAGCCGGACGACCGGTATCCCGCGGAGTGCGAGTCACGGTTGCTGACCGAGAGGGGTACGGCCAACGAGGGCGTACAGAGGAGTGATTGGTGCCAGAACGAACGCGACTGGCCCGAGGCCCTGGCCGTGCTCGGCCTTTCCGTACCCGTGTCGGTCGTCGGAGTGGCGCTCTTCACGAGTGGTAGTACGAGCCTGAGGATGAGCGCGCACGCCGAGGCCATGCGCGAACTCGACAAGCTCGCCGACGCACGCAACACGTAGCCGGCACGGAACCGACTGGTTCGTCGGTCCCGACCGCCCGTAGCATCCGCTCGTGATCGAGAACGTGGCAGAGGCCGCGACCGGGTGCGTTGCGGGGGACGAAACCGAGGACGCGGACATCCGGCGGGAGACGTGCCGGCGGGGCAGAGCGGTCGCCCTGGCCCCGCTCGACGTCGGCGACGCGGAACTGGTCCATGCGGCGCGCCGACCCGGTGGCCGCTCATGAGGTCGCGGACGGCGGCTGCCGGTGCCTACGGGCAACGCCGGCGGCTCGGTCCACCTCGGCGAAGCCGACCTGGCGGGAACCGAAGACCATGGGCTGACGTCCCTGCCGTTGCGCCATCCCCGGCTGGACATCGAAGCCGAGCTCGCCGACGCGGTCCTGGCGCAAGCCCTGCGGTCACCGGAGAAGGCCCCGCCTGCCGGCTGGCCGGGGAGCCTGCTCGCCGCCCACCTGGCGGGCCGGGGCGCGGGGGCGCGAGTCCCGCGTTCCGAGGGGGTGCGGCCCGTGCGGCCGACTGACGAGGTGCTCGATTCGCCGTGAACGGTGGCCGCCCGGCCCGTCCTCACCGCACTCGAGCCGTCGCCACGTGGATCTTGAAGGCGCAGGGCACGCGCCCGTCCGGACTCGCCGTCTCCGTCACCTCGGCGAGGAAGTCCTCACGCAGACGCTCCACGGCGGTGCGGTCCAGCGGACCGAGGTCGTACACGCGGGACACGACGTCCCACACCTCATCGGCCGAACCGCTGAGATCGATGGGGACGGTCTCCCAGTCCGTCGCGGTGAAGCCCGCCGGTCCCAGGATGGCGTCGAGCCCGTCGCGGCTGCGGGTCCTCCTGTCCCCGAGCGCGGGGACACGCCGGGAGGCGGGCACGTCCGCAACGGTGGACCGCAACAGGGCGACGAAGCGTTCGTACGCCTCCCCGCCAACGGCCCCGCCGCCCAGCACACAGGCCAGCACCCCTCCGGGGGACAGCACCCGGGCAATCTCCGCCGCGACGAGGTCGACGTCGGACATCAGCATCAGCGCCATGTGGGAAACGCAGGCGTCGAAGCTGTCGTCGGCGAAAGGAAGGCTCTGAGCTCGGCCCTCCTCCAATCGCGCCCCGGACAGTGCCGGTCGGCGCCGCGCCAGGAAAAGTGACTCCGGCGAGAGGTCGACTCCCGCGAGCTGCCTGCCCTCGCTGCGCGCCAGATGCTCCAGCAGCAGGCCGTCGCCGCATCCGAGGTCCAGTACGCGTCTGCTTCCGGCCACCCGCTGACACAGGATCTCGTAGCTGGATTGGCCGTCCGGGCCACGGCCGCCCCCGAACGCCTCTGCGGTCACTGCTGGATGTTCGGCGTGAAAGGCCCGCAGAAACGCTTCCTGGGCTGCGGTGGTCGTCATGTCCCCAACCTATGACACCGAACTCCCCCTGGTCCGAGGCCGGGACGAGGCCGAGTGCCTCGCATCGTCCTGCCGGCATTGAACACCCGCGGGACTCCGTACGTTTCAAAGGTAACCGCATATCAGTTGCAACGAGCAACGGTCCGCGCCCGGTTGCGTCCGGGCCGGTCCGGGGTCACGGCGGTGGCAACGGGGCCGCCCGGAACGAGGGTGCGTCCGGCGTCGGGTGCCCGTGTGCCGCGGATCGTGGTCTCCACCTCGGCAACTGCTACGTGGATCAGGGGTGAGTTGATGCCCGGGACCGTCCGGGCATCGCCAGGAGTCCGTACGACATGCGGCTTTCCCTTCCGGGGGCCGCGGAACAGGAACGAACGTGATGTCCAAGCGAACCGGCCGGATCGCGGTGCTCGCCGCGCTTCCCGCTGCCCTCCTGACCACTTGCGTCGCGTCCACGGCGTTCGCGGCGGAGAACCCGGCGTTCCAGATCGACCTGGAGCAGCTGAACGACTCCGGTTCCCGGGGGACGGCCATGCTGAGCCTTCGCGGCAGGGAACTGACGGTGTGGATCAAGTCGGAGGGCATGGTTCCGGGGCAGCCCTCGGCGCAGCATCTGCACGGATCCACCGAGGGGCACGACTTCCACTGCCCGGACGCGAGCGACGACACCGACGGCGACGGGATCCTGAACAACACCGAGGCCACGAAGGACTACGGGGACATCAACATCTCCCTCACCACCGAAGGGGACACCGACGCGGGCAGCGGCCTGGCCGTCGACCGGATGCCCGTCGCCGACAAGGAAGGCAAGATCACGTACAAGCGGACCCTGACGGTCTCGCAGGACGTGGTCGAGCACATCAAGGACCTGCACATCGTGCAGCACGGCATCGACCGCAACGACAACGGCAAGTACGACGTCGAGGGCGCCGGCAAGAGCGAACTCGACCCCAAGCTCCCCCAGGAGGCGACCGCTCCGACCAACTGCGGTGTGGTCAAGGGTGCTGCGGTCGGGTCCATTCCGGTCGGCGGGATCGAGACCGGCAGCGGACCCGGCGCCGCCGGGCTCTCTCCGGGTGCGGTGGCCGGTACCGCCGTCGCGGCCACGGCGGCGGCGACGGGTGCGCTGGTCGTCGTGCGGCGGCGGACGACGTCCGACCCCGCCGCGCCGGCCCGGACGGCGGGTGCCGCATGAACCGCTCCTCCGGCAGCGGCGCAGGGCCCGGGGCACTGCGTGCCACCGTGTCCGTGCTCGCCCTCGCGGCGGTCCTGCTGCTCACGTCCTGCGGCGCCCAGGACACGGCGGCACCGGCGGCCGGCTCGGGCCGGAGCGCGGAACAGGCCCCGGCGGGCGGTCAGGAACCGGCGGCCGGTGCGGGCGCCGGCCAGGCCGTGGCGGCACTCGCCCGGTCCGCGCCGCGGGTGGTGTCCATCCCGTCCCTCGGCGTGCAGAGCGAACTCGAGTCGCTCGGACAGAACAAGGACGGGACGATGACGACCCCGAAGAACCCCGATCTCGCGGGCTGGTACGAACCGGGCCCCACGCCCGGCTCCCAGGGGCCGGCGGTGATCGCCGGGCACGTGACCTGGAACGGCAAGGCCGCGGTCTTCGAGAAGCTGAAGACGCTGAAGGCCGGCGACAGGATCAAGGTGACGCGCGAGGACGGGAAGACGGCCGAGTTCGCGGTGGACCGCATCGCCGAGTACCCGAAGAAGGAATTCCCCACCCTGGAGGTGTACAAGAACCTCGACCACGCGGGTCTGCGACTGGTCACCTGTGGCGGCCAGTTCGACGCGGACCGCCACTACTACCCCAACAACGTCGTGGTGTTCGCCAGCATGGTGGCGGTCGCATAGGCCGTGTCTGACACATGGCGCCGTCCGGGGCGGGGCCGGCCGGGCACCGCGGGGCGTCATCACGCTCGTGGGCATCGCGTGCGTCGCCGAGGGAGCCGCAACGAAGGCTCCCGGGGACGCAGCGGTGCCCACGACCGCGTCAGCCGCGGCGAGCGCGCGCGAACGGACCATGGCGCACGCCGGCTCGACCCGGCGCAGCCCCGGTTGTCCGTCCGCAGCGATCGCCGCGGCACGGTCCGTGCGGGCTCGGTGGGGGCACGCGGCGAGCAGGGCTCGGTGGGGGCACGCGGCGAGCAGGGCTCGGTGGAGGGGGGGCATCGCGCCTGCCTCTCACGAGCCGGGCGGGGCAGGCCGCCGTCTCCTACGACGTCGTCGCGGCCGCGATGATCGACGCCTGGTCCACCACGCCGAGGTTCTCACCCTCACCGGAGACTCCCGCCGCACCCGCCGGCGACGCGGACCGCCGGGCGGGGACACCGGCGAGCCGGACGCCGGTGAGTCACAGGGCCCACCAGCAGTACAGCCGCTGGTCGGAAGCCTGAGCACGCTGAGCCAGTCCGGCCAGGGCTGTCAGGACACCGGTCGTGGCCTCGACCCGGATCCCGATCTGCCGGAGCTCGTCGGTCGTCGACCACTGCTCGGCACAGCGCACAAGGTCGTCCCTAGACGCCCTGGCGAGGGCGTCGAGCAGGGTGTCCGTCAGGCTGACCACGAACGGCGGGCCGTCCTCCGGGTCGGCCGGCAGTTGGCCGGACCGGGGTCGCGCGTCGGCCTCTTCGTAGCTGCAGCCGGTCATGACGGCTTCGAGCCGGGCGATCGCGACGACCGGATCGATGTTCTTGAGGAAGACCACGTCGCGTTCCGCCTGCCCCGGTCCTCCAGGAATCCGGAGGACCGCGGCGGCAGCCTGATCGTCAGGGGCGGAGAAGTAGTCGCACATCGGCACGCCGGCAACTCTGCCACCCAGGGCTGACAGTCCTGCCGGCACGGCCGGGACGCCACGCCCACCGGGTCGCGCGCCGCACCCCTTGTCCCGACGGCCCCGAGGCGCGGCGCGCGTGACCACGCCATGGGCGCCGCCTGTCGGCGTGCGCCTTTCCGCAGGGTGTGCCGCATGGCGCCATGTGACGCCACTCCTTGGCGCCTCGGTGCCGCCACGGTGGCGCACTGTTCGCCGGTAGCGGTCAGAGGTCATGGCGAAGGGCTCTGACCTGCATGTTTCCTGGGTGTCCGCCATGGCGACGGGCTTTGCTGCCCCCTCTTCGCCCCGTATTGGCGCCTCGAGGTGCCATTCGGACTACCCGTAGCGCCAAACATGTGCCATGATGACGCCATGGACCTCACCCCGTATGTCGACACCATCCGCCGTGAACTCGCGGTGGCCGCCGAAGCCGGCGGGGAAGACGCGCGCGAGCTGGCCGAGAGGCTCACCGCTCCTCTGGAGTCGGCGACCCGGCTGACCATGCTCCACGTGCTGTCCGCCGCGATGGACGAGATCACCCGCGAGCTCGCTCCCGGTTCGGTCGACGTACGGCTGCGCGGTCTCGACCCCGACTTCGTGGTCACGCCGCCGCCCGCGGACACCGGCGCCTCCGCGGAGCCGGCCCCGCCCGCCGAGGCGTTCACGGCGCCGGCGCCGGTACCGGCCGACGGCGACGAGGCCGGTACCGCCCGCGTCAACCTGCGTCTGCCGGCCCACCTCAAGGCGCGCGTCGAGGAGGCCGCGACCCGCGAGGGCCTGTCGGTCAACGCCTGGCTGGTGCGTGCCGTTTCGGCCGCGGTCGACGGCGGCACCCGGCCGCGCACGGCGGAGAAGACCCACACCGTCGGCCAGAGCTTCACGGGCTGGGTGCGCTGACCGCGCCCCCTGCCCGCACCCCCTTCATTCGCATCACGTCCCACCAGTGGGGACGATCCAACGACTCAAGAGGACGGGACGACCATGCCTTCTTTCGACACTCCCGAACCGATCTCGGTCACCGCACGCGTGGAGGCCGGCTCCATCCACTTCACCGCGAGCGACCGCCGCGACACCGCCGTCGAGGTCCGGCCCCGCGACCCGAAGAAGGACCTGGACGTGCGCGCGGCCGACCAGAGCGAGGTCACGTACGCCAACGGCGCACTGACCGTCAGGACACCCAAGCCCACCCTCTTCGGCCGCACCGGAACCGTCGACGTGACGGTCGAACTGCCCACGGGCTCGCGCATCGACATGTCCGGCGCGTGGGCGCAGTTGCTCGGCGAAGGCCGGCTCGGCGAGGTCCGTGTGAAGACCTCCTCCGGTGACGTGCGCCTCGACACCACAGGTCCGCTGAAGCTGACCGCGTCCCACGGCTCCATCACCGTGGACCGGGTCGAAGGACCGGCAGAGATCACCACCAGCTCCGGCAGCCTGCGCGTCGGTCTCGTCGACGGTGGCGCCGTTCTGAAGAACTCACACGGCACCACCACCGTCGGCGCGGCCACCGGCGAGCTGCGGGTCAGCGGCGCCAACGGCGACATCGACATCCGGCGCGCGGAGGACTCGGTCACCGCCACCACCGCCCACGGCACCCTCCGCGTCGGCGAAGTGGCCTGCGGAGTGGTCCAGTTGGAGACCTCCTACGGCGCCATCGACATCGGGGTCCGCGAGGGCACCGCGGCCTGGCTCGACGTCAGCTCGGTCTCCGGTCAGGTACGCAACACCCTGACCGCGTCCGCAGCCCCGGAGAGCACCGACGACACCGTCAAGATCCGCGCCCGCACCCGCCACGGAAACATCGACATCCGCCGCACCCAGGCCTGAGCCCTCCCGCACCCCTCAGCGCCTCCCAGGCGCACACTCCTCTCCTTCCACTCCGCCAAGGAGCTATCTGTCATGCCCACAACACAAATCGACCGCGGCGCGGCGACCGCCTCCATCCGGGCCACCAACCTCACCAAGTCCTACGGCGACAAGCAGGTTCTGCGCGGCGTCGACCTGGACATCCCCGCCGGCAGCGTCTTCGCCCTGCTCGGCCCCAACGGTGCCGGCAAGACCACCACAGTCGAGATCCTCTCGACGCTGATCGCCGCCGACGCCGGGACCGCCGAGCTGGCCGGGTGGGACCTGGGCAGCGAGCCCGACGCCGTACGCAAGGTCATCGGCGTCACCGGCCAGTTCGCCGCCGTCGACAACCTCCTCAACGCCGAGGAGAACCTGATGCTCATGGCCGACCTGCACCATCTGCCCCGCTCCGAGGGCCGCCGCCGCGCCGCCGAACTCCTCGCCCGCTTCGACCTCACCGAGGCCGCGAGGAAGCCGGTCACCACCTACTCCGGCGGTATGCGCCGCAAGCTCGACCTCGCCATGACCCTGGTGGGCGATCCGCGCATCATCTTCCTCGACGAACCCACCACCGGTCTGGACCCGCGCTCACGCCGCACGATGTGGGAGATCATCCGCTCCCTGGTCGCCGACGACGGCGTGACGATCTTCCTCACCACGCAGTACCTCGAGGAGGCCGACCAACTGGCCGACCGCATCGCCGTACTGGACGGCGGAAAGCTGATCGCGGAAGGCACCGCGGACGAACTCAAGCGACTGATCCCGGGCGGCCACATCTCCCTGAGGTTCGCGGACCCGGCCGCCCTGGACCTGGCCGCCGCCCACTTCGCCGCCACCGCCCGCAACGACGAGGAACTCACCCTCCAGATCCCCTCCGACGGCACCGTCCCCACCCTCCGCGCCGTACTGGACATCCTCGACAGCGCCGGCATCACCCCCGAGGCCCTCTCCCAGCACACGCCGGACCTCGACGACGTCTTCCTGACCCTGACCGGCTCCGACAAGCAGCAGGAGATCTCCCGATGAGCGCCCTCACCTACGCCGCCCGCGACTCCGTCACCATGTTCCGCCGGAACATGAAGCGCGCCGTCCGCTACCCGTCCGTGGCCGTGGTCATCGTCATGATGCCGGTCATCTTCCTCCTCCTCTTCAACTACGCCTTCGGCGGTGCGCTCGGGGCAGGGATCCAGGGTCCCCAGCTCAAGGGCGACTACATCGACTACATCGCCCCGGGGATCATCCTGATGACCGTCGCCACCGGCTCCATCGGCGCCGCGCTCGGCATCTGCATGGACAAGACGGAAGGCATCGTCAACCGCTTCCGCACCATGGCCATCTCCCGTGCCTCGTTCCTCACCGGCCATGTCCTCAGCAACCTCGTCCTGACGGCCTTCGGTACGGCCGTGGTCACCGCTGTCGCCCTCCTCATCGGGTTCCGCCCCGACGCCACCGCGCTGGAGTGGCTGGCCGCCGCCGGTCTGATGGCCTTCCTCGCCCTCGCCCTGACCTGGCTCTCGGCCGGCATGGGCCTGGTCGCCAAGACCGTCGAGTCCGCCTCCAACATGCCCATGCCGATCACCTTCCTCCCCTTCCTGGGCAGCGCGGTCGTCCCCACCGAGACCATGCCGTCCTGGATGCGCTGGTTCGCCGACCACCAGCCCTTCACCCCGATCAACGAAACCCTCCGCGGCCTCCTGATGGGCACCGGAATCGGCAACAGCGCGTGGATCGCGCTGGCCTGGTGCACGGGGCTGGCACTGCTCGGCTACATGTGGGCGAAGGCCGCCTTCAAGCGGGGCGTCCGCGACTGACCCGCCGGGAACCCGGAAAGGTCCCGCGAGCCCACACGGGCGCGCGGGCCTTCCGGTTGCGAGCGGCCGTACCCGTCCGCCGGCCGACTCCTGGTCCACTCCGCGCAGTGGGCTGAGCGGCAGCGACGCCAGGGCGACTGCGGCCCGGTCCCTCGGTCACCTCGGCAGGCGGTACGGACGGGACGCGCCGCGTGCCGCGGCCAGGAGGGCACGGAACCGCGGGGTGGCCCGGTCGATGTCGTGGACGGGCGTCGGGAAGGGCAGCCGGACGTCGTCGCGGGTGTCGGGGCACTCGAGGCGCAGCGTCACGTCGTAGCGGTCCATCGACAACGGAACGGCGCACCATGCGCCTGCGGCGGCGGTCTCCTTCCGTGGCCGCTCCTGGTCGATCGGGGAATCCGGCGACGACCGCTCCAGGTCCGTGACCAGAAGATCCTCGCCGAGGAGTTCGCGCCGTCCGGCTCCGAACAGACCCCGGTCCTCACCGACAAGGACATCCGGGAGGGCTCGCCCGCATCCGGCAGCGGGGACGCCATCAGCGGAACGGCGTCGGCGTACCGGGTCCTGGACGGCCGGCGCCCTGCCCGCGGAGCGCGTCCGAACTCCGCCCATCCGCCCGGCGCTTGAGGGGGTCTGCGCCGGTGCCGCCCCTCTCTTCCGAGGGGCCATCTCGGAGCACACCGTGCCGGGTGCGGTCCACGGGGACGGACTCTCGAGAGAGCGGCCGCGCAGCCTATCGTTGCCGTCATGCTCTCTCACCCGTCGGCGGAACCCCCCGTCCTCCACGCAGCGATCCGCGATCAGTTCGAGGCATTCCTCGACGAGCACCGGACCGTGCTCCACGACAGCCTGAACGGCCTCACCGAGGAGCAGGCGCGCCGGTCGCTGGTCGCGTCCAAGACCACACTGCTCGGTCTGGTCAAGCACGCCACGTTCGTCGAGAAGGTCTGGTTCGACGAGGCCATCACCTGTCGCCCCCGTCGTGACATCGGCATCCCCGACTCGCCCGACGAGTCGTTCGACCTCGATGACAGCGACACGATCACCACGGTCCGGCATGCCTACCGACAGGCATGCGCGGCGTCCCGCCGGGCGACGGCACCCCTGACGCTCGACGACCTCGTACGCGGCAACCGGCGCGGCCCGCTGCCGCTGCGCTGGGTCTACCTGCACACGCTGCGCGAACTGGCCCAGCACTGCGGCCACTCCGACATCCTTCGCGAGCAGATCCTCGGCGACACGACACCCGGCGCCTGAAGCGCGGACCGCCGTCGTGAGCAGTGGCCGGCGGTGGGGGCACCTGCCGGGTCCTGGGCCGTGTTGCGAACCTCCCTCCTGGCCCGCCCCGCCCGCCCCGCCCGCGCGGCCGTGGGTGCGGGGGACTCCCCGTTCCGCTCCGGGCTGTGGTCACATGCAGCGGCGCTGCTCCTGAACGGCCTTCATCAGGTTCCCGATGGCGGACCGGGTGTCGCGGTCACGCCCGTCGTCGATCGCTTCGAGAGCGGCGGCCGCGGCCTCACGAATGTGGTGGGGAAGCCCTTCGGCGGCCGTGAGGTGGTAGGCGGCCCGGCGGCGCGCCATGCGCTCGGCCGGGTCCACTGCGTCGGGACCGGACAGGGGGAAGACGGAGGCCCTGTAGGCGGAAATGCCCAGCACCATCATGTCCGCGAGTCCGTCGGCGTACCCGAGCGCCGCGGCCCTCCCCTGGCCCTCCCGAAGGGTGGCGATCACCCGACGCCGGGACAGCAGGGTGCCCAGGGCGGCGCCGCCACCCAGCGAAAGCGCGCAGGCGACGGCGAGGAACGGCCCGTCCCAGGCGAGGCCGGTAGACCCTCCGAGAACCGCGAGCGCGACGGTCCATCCGACCGCGGCCCGGGAGGACATCTGCTCGGGTCCGGTGTCCGTGACGGCAGTGTCCCAGCCGGTGCCGGCGGAACCGGCGTCGGGGTGAACCACCGCCCTCCGGCTTGCCGTTGGAGAGGGGTCGGTGAGCGCGCGGGAACCTTCGCGCTCGGCGGTGTGCCGGTGTCCGGCGGGACGGTGGGTGCGGCACCGATGTTCTGTCGAATGCCGCCTCCCGCGTGGGGCGGGCGCCGTTGCCCGACCAGGTGCGCATCCTCCCGGGTCGCCGGCTCAGGAGTCAGGACATGAGCGAGCGGCCGGTGGGCGCCAGACGGAGCTTCCGGGGCGCCGCCGTTTGTTCCCGTTCGATGGCCGGCAGGATCTCGGCCCGTGTCCGGGGATGGGCCTGCAGGCCGGTCGCGTGTCGACGGTGCGCGCTCTCGTCGGGGTACGAGGTGATGAGCACGGCGACGTTCTCGCCGGAGCGGACCGGCAGCCTGGCGAAGGTGTTGTGCGCGTGCTCGGTGGTCAGGAGGGCGAGCGGCGCGGGCCCCGTCTCCAGGAGCACGGGCAGGAGCCCGTCGCGGATCAGGGCGATCCCGTCGTGCCGTCCCGGAGGGAAGGACCACACGGTGGCGGCGACGAACCGGCTCGGCGCAGGACCTCCCACCGGGGGACGCCTGCCGGGGGAGACGGCGAGTCCGCTGCCGGCCGGCTCAGGGCGCAGCAGGAGCACATCGTCGGAGTCGGTCATCGTGTCGTTCGCCGCGGGACCGTACCTGGCCCAGACGGGGCCGTCGTAGAAGTCCGTGAGTCCGCGATGGCGCGTCGCCATGTCACGGAAACCGCGCAACCAGACGAAGCGGTCCGGGTCGTCGAGGTCCCGGAACTGTCCGAGCACGATCATCCCCGCTTCTTCCTGGGATTCGACGAACTCCCGGTCGAACAGCTCGATGAGCTCGTCGCGCCGACCGGGGCGCAGGGTGTACTGGCGAAGCTCGATCACCGCGGGCAGGCGGACGAGGTCGGTCGGTGGCACAGCAGGACTCCTGTTCGGTGCTCTCCGGGGTCTTCACCTGCTGGTCTTCGAAGTCGGGTAAGTGAGCGCAACCATATATGAGTGGGTGTCGTTGTCAGAGTGTGCATCTGACGGAACGGGCGAAGACGCAGGGCGTGCATCCGCAGACTGCGTATCGCTGGTTCCGTGAGGGGACGTTGCCGGTACCGGCTGGGGGTACCCCCGGACGGAGTCTGGGGGAGGGTCGGGCCACGCACGATCCTGGTGAACATCGACGCGAATACCGGGCCCGGGGCCATCGGCGGTCTGGGCTTGTATGCCCGCGTCTGCTCGCACGATCAGAAGACCGATCTGGAACGCCAGGTCGCTCGGCTGTCGGCGTGGGCGGCGAAGGCCGGTCACCGAGTCGTTCGTGTTGAGGCGGAGATCGCTTCCGGGGTGAACGGCTGCCGTTCCAAGGCCCGGCGTCTGCTGGCCGACTCGCAGGTGACCTGCGTGGTGGTGGAGCACAAGGACCGGCTCGGCGGGATGAACGTCGAGCTTGTCGAGGCCGCCTTGTCCGCGACGGGCCGTCGTCTGCTCGTGCTGGACGACGGCGAGGTCGAAGACGACCTGGTGCGGGACATGGTGGAGGTGCTGACCTCGTTCTGCGCCCGCCTGTACGGGCGCAGGTCGGCGAAGAACCGCGCCCGCAAGGCACTGGAGGCCGCCGAACATGGCTGACCTGCGCCCGGTCGCCGCACCGTTCGTCGCCCTCGGCCCGTCCGGTGTGGCGGTACGTACCCGGCTGAAGGACCTCACGCCCGAGGACGAGAAGGTTCTGCGCTTGGTGGGGGCCCACCTGGGCTCGCTCGCCTCGAAGGACCTCAAAGCGCGTTGCACGGACGGCCTGGAACACTCCGCCGGGTCATGGGCGGCCCGTAAGCGGGGCCTGACGGCCGAGTCGTCGTCCAGGTGGGCCGGGTCAATCACGAAGGCCACGCATGACCAGTGGGCGCTCGCCCGGCGCGGCCAGGCCGGGCACGTGCAGTCCCTCGAAACCGGTATCACGACGATTCGGCACCGGCTGTCGCTGCCGGTCGGCCAGAAGGGCACCAAGCGGACTCCGGGCGGCTACCGCTGCGCTCACGAGTGGTTCCACAAGACGCGACGGCTGCATGTGATGGAGGACCGGCTCCAGAAGGTTCGGGCCGACCGGGAAGCGGGCCGTGTGCATGTCGTGCGTGGCGGCAAACGTCTGCTCGGCACCCGCCACCACCTCGACACCGCGCAGCTCACCGAGGACCAGTGGCGCCGGCGGTGGGAAGCCTCACGCCGGTTCCTGCAGGCCGACGGTGAATCCGGCAAACGCTACGGCAACGAGACGATCCGGATCAGCCCGGACGGCGAGGTCAGCATCAACCTCCCGGCTCCGCTCGCCGACTTGGCCAACGCCCCGCACGGCCGGTACGCACTCGGCTGCCGGGTCGGCTTCGCGCACCGCGGGCCGGAGTGGGCAGACCGAGTGGAGGCGAACCGCGCGGTGGCCTACCGCATCCACTACGACGTGGCACGGGGCCGCTGGTATGTGACCGCGTCCTGGCAGATCCCGGTCTCCCGGACCATCCCGATGGCCGCCGCCCTCGCGCACGGTGTGATCGGCGTCGACACCAACGCCGACCACCTCGCCGCCTGGCGCCTGGACACCCACGGCAACCCGACCGGGAAACCGCGCCGGTTCTTCTACGACCTGTCCGGTACCGCCCAGCACCGCGACGCCCAGGTCCGCCACGCCCTCACCCGAATGCTCAACTGGGCCAAGACCTGCGGCGTCAAGGCCATCGCGGTCGAGGACCTCGACTTCCAGGCCGAGAAAACCAGAGAGAAGCACGGGCGCAAGCGCCGATTCCGGCAGCTCATCTCCGGCATGCCGACCGGCAAGCTCCGCGCCCGGCTGACCTCCATGGCCGACGCCACCGGTATCGCGATCATCGCCGTGGACCCGGCCTACACCAGCAAGTGGGGCGCCCAGCACTGGCAACAGCCGATGGCCGGCCCCACCCGTAAGACCACCCGGCACGATGCGGCGAGCATCGCGATCGGGCGACGCGCCCAGGGACACCCGATCCGGCGACGGACGACACCGCCCCGTGCACACCAGAGCGATGTGCACGGGCATCGGACCGTCCAGGCCGACCGGCGTGCCCTGGGGCGTGAGGGACCCCGCCCCCGCACCCCCGGACCACGGACACGATCCGTGCCGCCGGACGCGGCGAGCACGCGGGCAACCAGGACATCCAAAACCGTTCGGGATGTCCGCAGTGACCAGGAATAGGTCCAAGACTCACTCCTGCTCACTGATTAGGAACGGTCCTGGCCCGAGCCTACGAACTCCGCTGACGCCGGAAGGCCCTGTCGGGCCGATGCGGTCGGCCCCCGTGAACCGCGGCGCCGGCGGCGGCGCCGGCGGGAGGCCAACTGCCGGACGTCGACGGGGGAACCCGGCTGCCCGGTGTACCGGACCCGTCGACGCCGGCAGGGGTCGCGCCGCCGGGCACGGACGCTCCGGCCGCCCTTGTCCGTCTCGCAGGAGAGCGCCCGCGGTCTCAGGGCTTCCGGGCGATGCGGCGGAGCGCGTCCGCCAGTCGGGCCAGGTCATGGTCGGCGAGGTCGTCCAGCATGTGCCTGCGCACACTGGCGAGATGGGCCGGCCACGCCTCCCGCAGACGGGCCAGCCCGTCATCGGTGAGGACGGCGTTCCAGCCGCGCAGGTCCTCGGCGCACTGCACCCGCTGGACGAAGCCCTGCTTCTCGAGTCGGGCGACGACGCGGGTCATCCCGCCGAGTGTGAGGTTGCAGGCGTCGGCGAGCTCGCTCATCCGCATCCGGCGCAGGGGGGCCTCGGACAAGAGCATGAGAGGGGTGTACTCGGAGAGCGGCAGACCTCCGTCGCGCACCATGTCCGCGTCGACCGCGCGCGGAAGCCCCATCATGACCTGGCCCAACGCCCGCACGAAGGCTTCTTCGGTCGGATCGAGAGGCCGCGGAGGTGACTGCTCATCCGGGGGCATGACCCGCACCTATCTCCTCGGCAAGACAACCGTGCGCATTTTACTTGACGGATCAAGCATTCGCAAGGAGGGGTGTCGCCCTCGGGGCATGCGCCCGGATCGGGTGGGTGCCCCGCCGGGGTCGCCGCCCGTCCGATCCTTTTTGCTTGACATGTCAATTAAATCAGGGCAATGATTGACGCGTCAACAAGTGTGGTGCCCCGCGACACGGCATGTCCCGGGAGCCACGAGGAGGAGTCCATGACGGCCGCAGCGCTCCAATTGGGGCTGAACTCGTTCGGGGAGGTCGCCACCGCCGGCGATCGTCCGCTGAGCGATGCCGAGACCGTTCGCCTGCTGATCGAGGAGGCCGAGCTCGCCGAAGCCGCGGGGCTGGACGTGTTCAGCGTCGGCGAGCACTACCGCGCTGGACACAACGACAGCGCCACCCCCGTCCTGCTCGCCGCGATCGCCACCGCGACACAACGCATCAGGCTCGGCACCTCGGTGACCGTACTGAGCACCAACGACCCCGTGCGGCTCTACCACGACTTCTCCACGCTGGACGCCGCCTCGAACGGCCGTGCCCAACTCGTACTGGGGCGGGCGTCGGCCACCGAGTCGTTCCCGCTGTTCGGCCACGACCTGGCCGACTACGAGGAGTTGTTCGAGGAGAAGCTCGACCTGTTCATGCGCCTC
Organism: Streptomyces sp. HUAS CB01; assembly: GCF_030406905.1. Classification (NCBI taxonomy): domain Bacteria; kingdom Bacillati; phylum Actinomycetota; class Actinomycetes; order Kitasatosporales; family Streptomycetaceae; genus Streptomyces; species Streptomyces chengbuensis. Next base: position 631,561 of record NZ_CP129137.1, on the reverse strand, counting down.
CAGCGCGAGGAGACGGTGACCTGGTCGGGCCGGTTCCGGCCGCCGCTCGTGGAGCAGAGACTGCGGCCCCGGATGCCGCTGGGCGGCATTCCCACCTGGATCGGTGTGGGCGGCAGCCCGAACTCCGTGGTCCGAGCGGCACGTTACGGCCTGCCGCTCATGCTGGCCGTCGTCGGTGGACGTCCCCGGCGCTTCGCGGGCCACGTCGAGCTCTACCACCGGACGCTCGAACAGCTCGGGCACGCCAGGCAACCCGTCGCCATGCACTCGCTGGGACTTGTCGCCGACACCGACGAGGAGGCGATCGAGACCTGGTGGCGGTACTGGCAGCCGGTCGTCGCCGAAGTGGCGGACGAGCGCGGGTTCTACCCTCCGACCCGCGAGCGCTATCTGTCGGAAGTGGGCGAGGGCGCGCTCTTCGTCGGCTCCCCGGAAACCGTGGCGCGCAAGATCGCCACGGCGGTACGTGAGCTGCGCCTCGGCCGTTTCGACCTCAAGTACGACGTGATGCACCTTCCGCGCGAAGCCCGGGCCCGCACGATCGAGCTGCTGGGCCGCGAGGTCGCCCCTCGGGTGAGGCATCTGCTCACGAAGGAGCCCGGTCATGTCTGATCCCGACTTCGGACTGGACACGTTCGGTGATGTGCCGGAGGACGACTCAGGCAGCCCGGTGTCCGACGCGCGTGCCATCCGGCAGGTCCTCGACGAGGCCGTCCTCGCGGAGGAGATCGGCGTCGACGTGATCGCGCTCGGTGAGCACCACCGCCCGGAGTACGCGATCTCCGCGCCGGAGACCGTGCTCGCCGGCATCGCCACACGCACCAGCCGCATCCGTCTGTCGTCCGGCGTGACCGTGCTGAGCTCGGACGACCCGGTGCGCGTGTTCCAGCGGTTCTCCACGGTGGACGCGCTCTCGAACGGCCGGGCCGAGGTCATCCTCGGGCGCGGCTCCTTCACCGAGTCGTTCCCCCTCTTCGGATACGACCTGAGCGACTACGACGTGCTGTTCGAGGAGAAGATCGAGATCTTCGCCAGGCTGCTGGAGGAGAAGCCCGTCACCTGGAGCGGCACCACACGGGCTCCCCTCGACAACGCCGACGTCTTCCCCAAGACCGAGTCCGGGCACCTCGGCACCTGGGTCGGTGTCGGCGGCTCACCCCAGTCGGTCATCCGCGCCGCGCGCTACGGGTTCCCTCTCATGATCGCCGTCATCGGCGGCAGACCGGAGCGCTTCGCGCCCTACGTCGACCTCTACCGCCGAGCCGCCGACACGTTCGGCACGACCGATCACCCGGTCGGAATGCACTCACCGGGTTTCATCGCCGACACGGACGAGGAGGCACGGGAGCTGCACTGGCCGCACTACAAGGTCATCCGGGACCGCATCGGCGCGCTGCGGGGCTGGCCGCCGCTCCGGAAGGAGGAGTACGACGCCGAGATCGAGTACGGCTCGCTCTACATCGGCTCACCCGAGACGGTCGCCCGCAAGATGGCCCGCGCCATCACGGCGCTCGGTGTCGGCCGTTTCGACCTCATCTACACCGCCGGGGCGCAGCCGATCAGCGCTCGCCTGCGCGCGGTCGAGCTGTACGGCACCAAGGTGCTCCCGATGGTCCGCGACATCCTCGCGGGCTGACGTCGATGAAAGGAGCGGACATGGACATCACCGCCACCACCCCCTCTGCCGTGCGGACGGTCGGCATCCTGGGCGCGGGAAAGGTCGGCACCGTGCTGGCCCGTCTGGCCCTGGCGGCCGGCTATCGCGTGCTCATCGCCGGATCGGGCGACCCGGCCGGGATCGCGCTCACCGTCGAAGTCCTCACCCCCGGCGCCGTCCCGGTCGCCGCGGCGGCGGCGGCCGAGGCGGACGTCGTCATCCTGGCGCTCCCGCTCGGCAAGTACCGCACGACTCCGGCCGAGGCGCTGCGGGGCAAGCTCGTCATCGATGCCATGAACTACTGGTGGGAGGTCGACGGCATCCGCGACGACCTCACCGACCCGCTCACGTCCTCGAGCGAGATCGTGCAGGCGCATCTGTCCGGATCCCGGGTGGTCAAGGCGTTCAACCACATGGGCTACCACGATCTCGAGGACGGCGGTCGGCCTGCGGGATCGGCGGGACGCAAGGCGATCGCGATCGCCGGCGACGCCCCGGACGACCTCGCCACGGTGGCCCGCCTCGTCACCGATTTCGGTTTCGATCCCGTCGTGGCAGGTCCCCTCGCCGAGGGGGTTCGGCTCGAACCGGGTACCGAGCCGTTCGGCGCCTACGTCGGATCCGGGGAGCTGCGCGCGATGCTGACCCGTTTCCCGGAGTCGAAGCGCGGGCGGTACGTGATCGGCGCGAGGACTGCCGCTTCGGCTTCGCGTGACGAGGCGGCCTGAGCACACGACCTGACTCGCGTGGCAGGGAACGCGCCCCCGGCTTCACCATGAGCAAATAGAATAAAAGTCGCATAATTGCCATTCGGTGCTTAAGCCGGACGCGAGGTGCGGTGTCGCAGAGGAGGCCTCATGGGTCGGGATGCGGATTTCGAACTGGTATTCACAGGAGGCGTTGCCTCGGCGACCGACGGCGAGGACGCGGTGGTCGTCCACCGCACCGAGCGCAAAGGGCCGGGCGGGCATCCGATCTACGCCGACGACACCGGCATCGTGCAGGCGGAGATCAGCGACCGCGGCGAGGTGCGGATGATCGCCAGCGGCGGGCACCAGCAGCCCGCGTCCGGCGTCGAGGCCAGGCCCGTGGTCCAGCCCTGACACGGCCCCGTGGCCGGCGTGCCCGTGCCCCCTGGACACGGGCACGCCGGGCAGGGCCGCCCCTGCCTTGCCCCGGTCGCGATCGCTCCTGCACGCCGACGGCCGGGGTCGCGTCGTACCAGCGGGATCGTTGGCCCGGAAGGGCGTGCGGTGCCGCTCACCAGGCCGGTTCTTCGTCGAACACCGTCACCGGCTCCGCCGGGAGCTCCGCGCCCAGAGCCAGTTCCGCCCAGATGATCTTGCCGGGGCTGACGTAACGCGTCCCCCAGCGCTGCGAGAACTGAGCGACGAGGAAGAGCCCCCGGCCGCCCTCGTCGGTGGCGGCCGCGCGTTGCAGGTGCGGAGAGGTGCTGCTGCCGTCGGACACCTCGACGACCAGCGTCCTGCCGTACAGCAGCCGCACCCGTACCGGCTCCGTGCCGTACCGGATGGCATTGGTGAGCAGTTCGCTCAGGACCAGCTCGGTGACGAAGGAGGAGTCCTCCAGGCCCCAGTCGGCGAGTTGCCGGCCCGTCTCCGCCCGGATCCGGGAGACGGCCGAGACGTCGAGGGGCACGTCCCACTGCGCCGTCCGGGAGCGGTCGAGCAGCCGTGTGCGGCCCACGAGGAGGGCGATGTCGTCGCCGGGCTGGTCGGGCAGGAGGGCGCTCATCACGGCGACACAGGTCTCCTCGGGCGTCAGCCCGGGCCGTGCGAGGGCGTCGCGGAGCATCGCCAGCCCTTCGTCGATGTCCCGCTGCCGGTCCTCGACCAGTCCGTCGGTGAAGAGAACGAGGCGGCTGCCCTCGGCCAGGTCCAGCTCCGTCTCCTCGAACGGATGGCCCCCCACACCGAGCGGAGGCGACACGGGCAGCTCCGGAAAGACCACCCGGCCCTCGGGGTCGACGACCGCCGGAGGGAGATGGCCCGCATGGGCGATGGTGCAGCGCCCGCCCACCGGGTCGTAGACCGCGTACAGACAGGTCGCCCCCGTCACCTGGGCTCGTTCACTGTCGGCTCCCGGGGGCTGGTCCGCGTCGATGCGGAGGACGAGGTCGTCCAGGCGGGCCAGCAGATCGGCGGGCGGCAGGTCCAGGGACGAGAAGTTCAGCACGGCCGTGCGCAGCCGCCCCATCGTGGCCGCGGCGTGCATCCCGTGCCCGACCACGTCCCCGACCACCACGGCGACCCGGAACCCCGGCAGCGGAATGACGTCGAACCAGTCGCCGCCCACGCCCGCCTGCGCGGGCAGGTACCGCCAGGCGACGCCGAGCGCGTCCTGTTCCGGAAGGTCGCGCGGCAGCAGACTCCGCTGCAGCGTCACGGCCATCGCGTGCTCGCGGGTGTACCGACGGGCGTTGTCGATGGCCACGGCCGCGCGGGCCGCGAGTTCCTCCGCGAACGAGGTGTCGTCCTCGTCGAACCGCGGCGCGTCGTCGGAGCGCCAGTAGTTGACCAGGCCGAGGACGACGCCGCGCGCCCGCAGCGGGACCGTGATCAGCGAACGGATGCCGTACGCGAGTGCCTGCCGCCGCCCCTCCGGGTCCTCGCTGCCCCAGGTCCTGGACGCGGCGAGATCGGGTTCCAGCAGCGCCCGGCCGCTCGCCAGCGCGGTGCTCATCGGGGTGATGTTGATCCGGATGGCGTCGCCGACCGGCTGCAGCGGATGGTCGTCGCGGATGCCGCTCAGCGCCGTGCGGCGCATCGCGCCGAGGCCGGTGGGTTCGTCGCCGCGCAGCACGGGATCGAGCAGTTCCACCGTGACGAAGTCCGCGAACCGGGGCACCGCCACCTCCGCCAGCTCCCGGGCCGTTCGGCGCACGTCCAGCGTGGTCCCGATCCGGACCCCGGCCTCGTAGAGCAGTGTCAGCCGCTCCCGGGCCACCTCCGCCCGGCCCGACAGGGCGCGCAGCTCGGTGGTGTCGCGGAGGCTGGCGACCAGGCCCGTCACCCCGCCGTACGGTGCGGTGGGCCGTGTGTTCACGGCCAGCAGCCGGTCGCCGGACAGGAACACCTCGTCGGAGACCTCCTTGCCCGACACCAGCAGCCGGCTGATGCCGGGGCCGAGTCTCAGCTCGCTCACGGGCCGGCGGTCGGCGTCGGGCGGCAGGTCGAGCAGGCGTCTGGCCTCGTCGTTGGCGAGCAGCAGCCGGCCGTCCCCGCTGACGATCAGTACGCCCTCGCGGACCGCGTGCAGGACGGCGTCGTGGTGTTCGTACATCCGGGTCATCTCGGCGGGGCCGAGTCCATGGGTCTGGCGCCGCAGCCGCCGGCTGACCAGGGCCGCCCCACCGGTGGCGAGGACGAGCGCGCCGGCGGCCGAGCCCAGCAGTATCGGCATCTGGCGGTCGAGCAGTTCGCCGACGTTCGCGACCTGGATGCCGGCGGTCACCAGGCCGACCACCCTCCGGCTGCCGTCCAGCACGGGGACGACGGCGCGGACCGCTCCGTGCGGCTCGCCCTCGAAGGTCTCGGTGAACGCCTCGCCCGCGGCCGCCCGGGAGATGTCCCCCTCCACCCGATCGCCGATCAACTGCGGTTCGGGGTCGGTGTACCGGACACCGTCCCTGCTCAGTACGGAGATGAAGTCGACCCCGGCGCCCCGCGCTGCCTTGTCGGCGGCGGGCTGCAGGATGGCCGTCGGGTCGGGCGACTTCAGGGCCGCGGCCGTGCCGGGGCCGTACGCGAAAGCCTCGGCGGCGGCGAGGGAACGGTTGTGGGCGTCCTCGTAGCTGTCGTAGCGCGCCTGCAGGACCAGGGCGACCGCCGCGGCGACGACCAGCAGGATGATCACGACGGCCTGCAGCAGGAACACCTGGGTCGCGAGGCTGTGCACGCTGAGCAGGGACTGCAGACGGCGGCGCCACCCCGGGCGTTCGCGCCGGCCGGGCGGACGCGGGCGGCTGGACGGCATGACCGCCGTCCACCAGGACCGGCGGGGACGTCCGATCATGTCCCCAGTTCTAGCACTGGGCCGCCCTCCCGGGCGACCGGTCGCCGTCCGGGTCCGGCGACGGCAGAGCGCGGGCTCGGTGGGGGCACGGTCCCGGCGCCGGTCCGGGACCTGTGTACCGGTGTTCCGGGTCTCGGCGCCGTTTCCGGCCTGCGTGCCCTCCGGGTCTCGGCGGCCTTGCGGGAATTCGTACCGGCGTTGCGGGCCGTCGGCTCCGGTACGGCCTCGGCGGGCCCCGGGCACCCGTTCGGCGGCACACCGGACTGCTCACGCCGCGCTTGAGGGTACCGACGCCACATGCCCTTCAGATTCGGTGATCCGGACGACGGCCGGACCGGCCACTGGTTCGCCCGGCTCCACCGGCGTGTGCGGACCTCCGTGGTCGGGCTCGCCTGGAACCGCGGACGCGAGATGGAGTTGCTGCACCGCGCCATGGGCTTCGCGGCGCTCTGCTTCCTCACCCTCGTGCCGTTGCTGGTGGTCGTCGCGGCCGCCGACCCGGCGAGCGGGCAGGGCTTCGCCCGGTGGCTGGTCCAGGGCCTCGGCGTCTCGGAGGTGTCGCAGGAGGAGGTGGAGGAGCTCTTCGGCCTGCCGGGGGAGGCCCTGCAGCGGACCACCGCGCTCGGCCTCGCCGCGCTGGCGGCGTTCGGGGTGACGTTCGGCTCCGTGGTGCAGACGGGCTACGAACGGGTGTGGGACCTGCCGACCGCGCGGTGGCACACGATGTGGCGCCACGTCGTCTGGCTCGCGATGCTGGTCGCGGCACTGCTGCTGTTCGTCAACACGCCCACCCCGCCGCGCTCCTCCATCGCGGTGCAGGCGCTGATCCCCGCTGCCGATCTGATCGGCACCTTCCTGTTCTTCTGGTGGTCGCAGCGGTTGCTGCTCTGCGGCCGGCTGCGCTGGCGGGCACTGGCGCCGGGAGCGGCGGCGACCGCGCTCGGGCTGCTCGGGCTGCGGGTGTTCTCGCAGTTCGTGTTCTCACCGCTGATCGCGACCAACGCGGTGACGTACGGGCCGATCGGGACCGTGCTGGTGGTGCAGTCCTGGCTGGTCGGCGTCGGGTTCGTGGTGTACGGGGGGGCGCTCGTCGGGCGGCTGTACCACGAGCGCCTGGTACGACGCAGAATGGAGGCCCAGGAGCTGGCGCCGCCTCGGCCCAGCTGACCGCGCCCGGGGACCGGGTCGGCCGGACTCCGGCCCGCCGACCGCGGGTCCACGCCCCGGCCCCGCGAACTTCAGCCCGGGCGGGCGCCCTCGGCCCGCGCCTCGGCCTTCTGGCCCCTTCTCGCCCTTCTCGAACGGCGCGAAGTACGACGCCGCCACGTCGTCGTCGCCCTGCCCGGCGCGCTCGACCCGCTCCAGGCGTGCCACGCCTCCTCCGCCAGATCCAGCCGGAGCCCGGTCCGTCCGGCGGCCTCCGCGACGAGGCGCGCGTCCTTGAGCGCGTTGGTGACGGTGACACCGGGCGTGGGATCGTCCTCCGGGACGGCGGAGGACTTGGCGCGCAGACAGCCGTTGTCCAGGGGGCTCCTGACACGGCGTCGAGGACGAGTCCCGGGGCGACGTCCAGGGCCCGGGCCGGGCCGAGGGCGTCACCGGAGGCGTGGTTGAGAGCGTCGACCCAGCTGTTCACCACCAGCTTCAGCCGGCTCGCGGCGGCGGCCGCCCCGTCGTCCGCCACCCGGACGGTGCGGCCCCGACGGCGTCGAAGACGGGGGTGAACACATCGCGCGCTGCGGGCGGACCGGCTCCGAGCACGCGCAGCTCACCCGCCTCGGCCGGCTGCCGGTACGCGGGACCGGTGCGTCCACGAAGACGAGGCCCTGGTCACCGGCGAACCGGGCCGGCCGTGGCGGCGTCGCCGACGGTCGCGGACTGCGCCCCCCGTCCCCGGGCACAGGGCCGACGTCGCTTCCTTCATCGAGGCCGGCACCCGGGGCCGTCTTGGAGCACGGTCAGCACGACGTCCGCGCCGGTGGACGGGGTCCGCCGGCGGGTCCGCGAGACGGGCCCCGTCGGGCCGCAGGGGCTCGGCCTCTCTCGCGGGTGCGGTTCCAGGCCCGCACGGGCAGGCCGGCCCGCAGCAGGGAGCGCGCCATCGCCGCGCCCACGAGGCCGGTGCCCGGGACGGCGACCGTCGGCCGTCGTTCCGACCGGTGAGCTGTGGGTCCCGCCATGTGAACCGCCTCCGGACGCGTCCGCCTCCGTGCCCGGCCCAGGCACGATCGAGCGGGGCCGGAGACCCCGGCCCCGCCTCGACCTAGGCCGGGTCGGTGACGAGACCGTCGGCGACGAGGCCCGCGAGCACGGCCTCGCTCAGGGTCCGCAGGGCCGACTGCGGCCGGACCATCACGGTGAACTCCTTGATGCGGCCCGACGCGTCGTAGTGCAGCAGATCGATGCCGTGGATCTCCCTCCCGCCCACCGTCGCCCGGAAGAGCAGGATCTCCGCCGGGGCCTCGCCGCCGTCCGCGCTGGTCTCGGCGGAGCCGTCGAAGCGGCCGATGTAGCGGAAGTCCTCGAACGTGCGCAGGAGTACGCCGAACAGGCCCAGGACCATCGGCTTCCCCTCGAAGGGCGTGAACTTCACGGGGCTGTAGAAGCGGACGTCCTCGGTGAACAGATCGTCCAGCGCGGACGGGTCGCGCTTCTCCACGGCGGCGCGGAAACGGTCGGCGGTGTCCATGGGGTTCCCTTCGTCAGGCAGACTACTCAACAATGTGAGTAGTCATCTTCTTGACCGAAGGCCTTTTCATCAAGCGGTCCAGCGGTGCCGGACGTAATATGAACGACGGATTCCGTAGGAACAGATGCTCCGGAGAGGTCCATGACGCGGCGTCGTCCTCCGCGGTCGGCGAGCGCCGACGACCTCTTGGCGACGCTCGGTCTCCTCACCGCCAAGGCTCGGCAGGGTGCGGAGCGTCAGCGGGCCCGGGTGGATCTGGCGGAAGCCCTGCAGCGCGAGATGCTCCCCGAGACCCTGCCGTCCGTCCCCGGGCTCCAGACCGCCGCGCGCTACACACCCGCACGTGACGGGCTCGACATCGGCGGGGACTGGTACGACGGCTTCGTGATGGCCGACGGATCGCTCGGGTTCTCGATAGGCGACGTCCAGGGCCACGACGTCGAGGCCGCGGCCTTCATGGGGCAGATCCGGATAGGGCTGCGGGCCGTGGCGCTGGCGGCCACCGACCCGGGCGAGGTCCTCGCGCGGGCGAACGACCTGTTGGTGTCCGTGGCCCGCGATCTGTTCGCCACCTGCAGCTTCCTCCGTTTCGACCCCTCGGAATGGGTGCTGGAGAGCGCCCGCGCCGGCCATGTCCCCGGCATCCGGGCGACGGCGGACGGCCGCTGTGAACCCATGCAGGACCCCGGCGGCCTCCCGCTCGGCATCGAACCGGGCGAGGTGTACCCGGTGACCCGGCGCACGCTCGCCGAGGCCGGGTCGTTCGTCCTCCTGACGGACGGGGTGATCGAGGGTCCCGCCGTACCGATCGAGACGGGACTCGCGCGGGTGACCCGGGTCGTCGGGGCCGGTGCGGCGGAGGCGGTCACCGCCGACCACATGGCCGCCGAGGTGATGAAGGCGGCCGAGTTCACCGGCCACACCGACGACGCCGCGGTGCTCGTCCTGCGCCATGACGCCGCGGCCGGCAGACTGCGGCCGCCCCCGCCGCCCGTCTGACTCGACGGGCCCGTCGGCGCGTGTCACGGCAACGCCCATGCGCGGCGGCGTTGTGTGATGGCTGCCGTGGCCCGTAACCAGCTCCTCCGCCGAATCGGCGCAGTGGTCCTCCTGATGCTCGGCGTCGCCGTCGCCTACTACGCGGCGGGGCTCGTCGGACTCACACTGCAGGTGGTCGTGGAGGGGGCGATCGTCACACCGCTCTGGCCGCCGACGGGGATCGCCCTGACCTGCCTGCTCTGGTTCGGTCTGCGGATCTGGCCGGGTATCGCCCTCGGCACGCTCCTCGTCATCCTGGCCATCAGCCCGTTCCGCGCCCACTCGCTGGGCATTCTCGCGGGCAACAGCCTCGCCCCCGTCTGCGCCTGTCTGATGCTGCGGCGGGTCGGCTTCCGCACCGAGCTGGACCGCCTGCGGGACGGACTGGCCCTGGTGTTCCTGGGCGCGCTGGCCGGCATGCTGATCAGCGCGACGGTGGGGGCCGGGGTGCTCCTGATCTCGGGCCAGATCCCGGCCGAGGGGTTCTGGCCGATCTGGTCGGCGTGGTGGGTCGGTGACGCCATGGGCGTGCTGGTGGTGACCCCGCTGCTGCTCGTCTGCCGGACGGTCCGGTGGCCGGGCGACATGTCCCTCGGCCGCTGGGCCGAGGCCGTGTGCCTGGTGGTGAGCGTCGCCGTCGTCGCGTACGCCGTCACCCGTACGCCCGTCTCATTGCTGTTCCTCGTCTTCCCGCTGCTGATGTGGGCCGCGCTGCGGTTCCAGCTGTTCGGCGCCGCGCCGTGCGTGCTGATCGTGTCGGTCCTGGCGATCTCGGCCGCGACCGAGGGCCAGGGGCCGTTCGGGGGGCACGGGATGCTCGCCGTGATGAGCGTCCTCCAGGCGCTCAACGGTTCTGCGGCGCTGACCGGTCTGCTGCTCTCCGCCGTGGTCAGCGAGCAGCTCACGGTCCGCCGCAAGATCGAGCTGGCCTGCAGCGAACTCGCCGAGGTGGTGGACCGGCTGGTCCCGGGCAGCGGGGCTGCCCGCCGCTGGCCGCCACCGCAGGACAAGGACCTCTGACGGCGTGGCGGGCCCGGAAGCGGCGCTGACGGCCGACGGTGCCGGAGCCGCCGTGCGGCCCGCGGCCTCCGTCCCGGTCCCCTCGGACGGCGGTGCCCTGCGCCGCGCGGAGCGGCGCGGGCGGGACGGCACCCGCGGTTCGGCCGTACCCCGCGGTTCACGCCCAGGGAGCGAAGCCCACCGCCCGGCCGGTGTCGTCGCGCTGGATCTCCAGCATGCCCTCGACCGCCGAGCGGTCGATCGGCCCGTAGACGTGCGGGAACAGCGTGCCGGAGGTGACACCCGGCGGCGGCACCGGGTCGGCCGGTTCGAGGCGGACCGGTGCGAGCAGCCTCGTCTCGTCGATGAGCAGCGCCATCAGAGGGCCCGGCACATCGCGGTAGAAGGCGTTGACGACCGCGAGCGTGGTGGCCTCGTCGGGCGAGCAGTGGACGAAGCCCTCCGCGGAGAGGGACGCGGGCGCGTACGGCCGCTCGGGGACGGCGAGCCAGTCGTCGAGCGGAACCACATGCATGATCATGCGTCAGTTATAGCCCCGCGCGGCGCACACGCGGGACGAGGCCGGAGCCCGGGCCGCGCTCGCGCCCCGGAGTCGCCTCGGATCCCGGACGCGAGCCGTGACCCGGCCGAGCGCCTTGCCGCGCCCACGGTCCCGGCCCCGGTCGGGGGCGGCAGCCCGGCAGACGGCTCAGGCCCGGACCACCGTCACCCCGGCCTCGGTGAACCCGGCCGCCGTGCCGTCGGACACGGCGGAGTCGGTGACCAGCGTGTCCACCGCGTCCGTCGCACAGATACGGGCGAAGGCGCGGGTGCCCAGCTTGGTGGAGTCGGCCGCGACGATCACCCGCCGGGCCCGCTCGCACAGCAGCCGGTTGATCGCGGCCTCGTCCTCGTCGTGCGCCGCGGCGCCGTGCACCGCGTCGAAGGCGTTCACACCGAGGACGGCGACGTCCAGGGTGATCTGGCCGAGCACCCCGTCGGCGAGCGGGCCGATCAGCTCGAACGACTGCGGCCGGGCCACACCGCCCGTCACCACGATCTTGAACTGGGGCCGGATCGCCAGCTCGTTGGCGATGTTGAGGGCGTTGGTGACGATCGTGAGGGCGGGGCTGCCCGTGGCCAGGTCGGGCCGCGCGGCGAGCGCACGTGCGACCTCGGTGGTCGTCGTGCCCCCGGTGAAGCCGACCGCTTCGCCGGGCGAGATCAGCTCGGCGACGGCGGCGGAGATGCGCTGCTTCTCCGCCGCGTGCCGCGACGTCTTGTAGCGCAGCGGGAGTTCGTAGGACACGCCGTGCACGACCGCGCCGCCACGGGTGCGGACGAGCATCTGCTGCTCGGCCAGCTGGTCGAAATCGCGCCGGATCGTCGCGGCCGAGACGTCCAGGGCCGCCGCGGCCTCGTCGACGTCCAGCCGGCCCTTCTCCACCAGGAGTTCCAGCAGCGCCTTCCAGCGGGCGTCGCGCGACATCCACCGCTCCCTTCCTCGTACGTCCGTGGTGACCCTAGCGCACGCGAGTACCGCCGGGATGCTTGAAGATGCTTGAAAGTGCGCGCTATCTTGCAAAAACACGCACACACTCGAAGGGTGGAGCACACATATGAGCCATGTCGCGCAGGAGTTGGCGAGCCAGCCGGAGTGCTGGAACCGGGCCGCGGGGCTCGCCGCGACCCAGAGCGGGGCCCTCCCGGCCCCCGGCGAGCGGGTGGCGTACGTCGGCTGCGGCACCTCGCTGTTCATGAGCCAGGCCGCGGCGGCCCTGCGCGAGGGCGCGGGACAGGGCGAGTCGGACGCCTTCGCCGCCTCCGAGTTCCCCGTCGGCCGCTCCTACGACCGGGTGATCGCCCTCACCCGTTCGGGCACCACCACCGAGGTGCTCGAACTCCTCGGCCGGCTGCGCGGACGCACGCGCACCACCGCGATCACCGCCGACCCCGCCACACCCGTCATGACCGCCGCCGACGAGACCGTCGTCCTCGACTTCGCCGACGAGGAGTCGGTGGTCCAGACGCGGTTCGCGACCACCGCCCTCACGCTGTTGCGCGCCGGCTCCGGCCTGCACACGGACGCCGTCGTCGACGACTGCCGGGACGCCCTCGCCGAGCCGCTCCCCGAATGGCTCACCGGCTGTGCGCAGTTCACCTTCCTCGGCCGGGGCTGGACCGTGGGCCTCGCCAACGAGGCCGCGCTCAAGGTGCGCGAGGCGTCGGCGTCCTGGGCCGAGGCGTACCCGGCCATGGAGTACCGGCACGGCCCCATCAGCGTCACCACCCGCGGCACCGTCACCTGGATGATCGGCGAAGCGCCCGCCGGGCTCGCCGACGAGGTCCACGCCACCGGAGGGATGTGGGTCGCCGGCGGTCTCGACCCGCTCGCCGAACTCGTGCGAGCCCAGCGGCTCGCGGTCGCCGTCGCCGAGTCGCGGGGCCTGGACCCCGACAGCCCCCGCCATCTGACCCGTTCCGTCATCCTCTCCGGAGCCTGACCCATGACGCTCGCCCGAACCGGAACGCTGGTCACCGCGGCCGCCGCCGAGCGCCGTGCCGTCGCCGCCTTCAACATCATCACGCTGGAGCACGCCGAAGCCGTCATCGCCGGCGCGGAGGCCGCCGGCTCCCCGGTCGTCCTCCAGATCAGCGAGAACGCGGTCAAGTACCGCTACGGCCGCGTCCGTCCGCTCGCCAGGGCCGCCGCCGAGGCGGCGGCGGAGGCCGGGGTGCCCGTCGCCCTCCACCTCGACCACGTCAAGAGCGACCAGTTGCTGCGCCAGGCGGTCGACGCGGGGTTCAGCTCCGTGATGTACGACGCCGCGCACCTGCCGTACGCGGAGAACCTCGCCGCGACCCGGTCCGCCGCCGAATGGGCCCACGCCAACGGTCTCTGGATCGAGGCCGAACTGGGGGAGGTCGGCGGCAAGGAGGGTGCCCCGCCGCTGGACGCCCACGCGTCCGGGGCCCGCACCGACCCCGACGAGGCAGGTGCGTTCGTCGAAGGGAGCGGGGTCGACGCCCTCGCCGTCGCCATCGGCAGTACGCACGCCATGACCGACCGCACGGCCGCGCTCGACCACGGGCTCCTGGCCCGGCTCGCCGGTGCCCTCGACGTGCCGCTCGTGCTGCACGGTTCGTCCGGCGTACCGGACGGGGAGCTGAAGGCCGCCGTGTCCGGTGGCATCGCCAAGGTCAACATCGGTACCGCCCTGAACCTCGCCATGACCTCCGCCATCCGCGACTACCTCGCCGCCAACGCCGACGCCGTGGACTCGCGGAAGTACCTGTCGGTCGGACGCCGCGCGATGGCCGAGACCGTCACCGTGCTGATCGGCGTCCTGCGCGACGCGGGGGAGCCCGTCCCCGTCGCGTAGCAGGCGTCGTCCGGTCCGGAAACGGGTGCCCGCTCCTGCGCCGTCCGCCGCACCTCCGGCGACGGCGGACGGCGCAGGAGCGGTTCATGCGCAGGTCGCCTCGTCGGCCCTCGCCGCGCAGTCTCCGCCCGCCCCGAGGGCACACATGGCCGTGGGCGCAGCGAACCGTGAACCCCGGCGCACGTCGACGCCGGGGACGAGGCTGATCGAGCGGCCGCCGCACGCCGCCTGCGTCGTCCGGAGCAGCGGCTGCCCGGGCCGAACCGCGGCGAGGCCGTGACCGGGCGCGCGTTTCACCCGGTGCGCGCCGGTCGCGGGAGCCGCCCCGACCCGGCCGCGCACCGACCTCGATCCGCTCGACCGCAAGGAACACCTGCTGCGCGTCGTACGGCGGGTCCGGTGAAATCCGGTGCGCACGGCCACCGGAACGGCCCAACCGCGCCCGGACCCTCCCGGTTCAGCGAGGTGATCCGGGACACACTTTCCTCGCCACCCGTCCCCCGCGGGCGGCGGAGCGGGCTCGAGGGAACGGACGCCCGGCGCCACGGAACCGCGAGTCGCCCGCCGCCGTACCGAACCGACAGGATTCCCATGCCCCACATCACACTTCCGGCCCTCCGGCGGGGCGGCGCGCTCGCGCTCGCCGGCGTCGCGGCCGCCGCGCTGCTCACCGGCTGCACGTCCTCCGGTGGCCCGGAGGGCTCCTCCTCCCCGACGGGCAAACCGCTCGCCGGCCCGGAGAAGGCCGGCCCCGGCATGGCCGTGCTCCGCGGCGACACGATCAGGAAGGCGCTCGTCACCGACACCGAACTGCGCTCCTACGAGGCCCAGGAGATCAGCCCGCCGAACGTGCGGCCCAAGTCCGACCGGGAGGAGTGCCGACCCCTCGCGGACATGACCGCGTCCGGTACGGCCCGTACGCCCGAGGCAGTCGACTTCGCCAGCCGCTCCTACGTCTCCACGGGAACGCCCGGCCTCACCACGACGGTCAGCCTCTTCTCGTACGAGGGCGACGACGCCCGGCGCACCTTCACGGACGTCCGCAAGGCCCTCGCCACCTGCGGCGCCGGCTTCACCACGTCGGGGAACAGCGGCGGATCCACGGTGAAGTACGTGGCCGTGAAGGAGGAGGAGGCGCCCGAGGGCGGCGACGAGGCCGTCTCCTGGAGGATGACCGGCACCGCACAGGGCTCCGCGATGCCCATGCAGATCACCGCCGTCCGGCAGGGGCGCAACGTGGCGGTGTTCTTCACGCTCAACCTCCTCGACCCGAAGAAGGCCGACCTCCCGAAGGACCTGCACGGCCGTCAGACCGCGAAGCTCGCGAAGGCGATCGAGTCGGCCGGTACGTCCTGACCGGCACGCCCCCTCGGACCGGCCCCCGGCCCGCCGGACGGTGAACACCGCCCGGCGGGCCGGTCCGTGTTCCGGTCCACTGGAGCGCGTACGCACGGAGCCGGCCGGACGTGCGCGGATCAGCCGGCCCGGGGCCCGGCACGGCCGTCGTCCCCACCGTCACACCCGGGCGCCGTTGTCGTGCCGAGCGCGACGGGAGGCGGCGGCACGAGGGCGGCCCGTGGGGGCGGCCGCGGGGTGCCGGGCCTCGAGGAGCAGCGCCGCGGGGACGGCGGTGAGCACCGAGGAGTACGTGCCCACGCACACCCCGATGAGCAGCGCGACGGAGAAGTCCGCGAGGGAATCGCCGCCGAGCACGGCCAGGGCCGCCAGGATGAACAGGGCTCCCGCCCCCGTGTTGACCGTGCGCGGCACCGTCTGGAGGATCGCCGTGTCCGCGAGGGCCGGCAGCGCGCCGCGCGGATTCTTCCGCCACAGTTCCCTGACCCTGTCGAACACCACGACGGAGTCGTTGACCGAGTAGCCGATGACCGTGAGCAGCGCCGCGAGGAAGATGCCGTCCACCGGCCGCCCCAGCCAGGCGAACGCGCCGACCACGACGACGACGTCGTGGACGAGCGCCCCCACGCAGCCCATCGCGAACGTCCAGCGGAACCGCACCGCCAGATAGACCAGTTGGGCGACCACGGCGATGCCCAGGGCGATCAGTGCGTTGCGCCGCAGTTCCTCGCCCATGCTGGGGCCGATCAGCTCGTCGCGGACCTTCGTCGCCGTGCCCCCGCCGTGTTCGGCGAGCGCGCCGCTGATCGCCGCGGCCCCGTCGTCGTCGATGCCCGCGCCCCGCACGGAGATGTCCTTGCCGTCGGCCGTGGTGACCTCCGCGTCGGGGAAGCCCACCCCCGCGACGGCCGACCGGGCCGTCTCGGCGTCCACGGGCCGGCCCGTGGCGTACTCGACCAGCCGGCCGCCGGTGAACTCGACCCCCAGGTTCAGCCCGCGCACCAGGATGCCCGTGAGGGCCACCGCGACCAGCACGGCCGACACCACGAGCCGGCGGCGGGGCGCACGCATGAGCCGTGGGCCGCGACGGATCAGGAACGTCCGGACGCGGCCCGGCCTGCCCACCCCGCTCACGTTCCGGAAACCGTCCACGAACGGGAACCGCGCGGCGACGTCGGTCAGCGCCCGCGCCACGACCAGCGCCGAGAACATCGACACGACGACGCCGATCGCCAGTGTCACACCGAACCCCTTCACCGGCCCCGAGCCGAGCAGGAAGAGGAGCCCCGCCGCGAGCAGCGTGGTGGCGTTGGAGTCGGCCACGGCGGTCCAGGCCTTGCGGTAGGCCGCGGACATCGCGCTGCGCAACGACCGCCGGGCCCCGCTCGCGCACTCCTCCCGCGCCCGTTCGAAGACGAGCACGTTCGCGTCCACGGCCATCCCGATCGCGAGTACGAATCCGGCCAGTCCCGGAAGCGTCAGCGTCACGCCGAGGCCCACCAGGACGGCGTACGAGATCACTCCGTACGCAGCCAGTGCCACGGCGGCCAGCGCGCCGAAGAGCCGGTAGACGAACGTGATGAACAGCGCCGTGAGGGACGCCCCGACCACGGCGGCCTGGGCACTCGCGCCGATCGCCGCCGCACCGAGCGTCGGGCCCACGGTCCGCTGCTCGACGGTCTCGACCGGCACGGGCAGCGCGCCGCCCTTGACGAGCAGGGCGAGCTCCTTGGCCTCCGCCGCGTCGAAAGCGCCGGTGATCTGCGTCGAGCCCGAGGCGATACCGGAGCCGCAGCCGACCGACGGGTCCACCTGCGGCGACGAGATCACCTTGTCGTCGAGCACGATCGCGACGCGACGACGGTCGTCCTGCACGGGATGGCAGGCCGCCTGTCCCGTCAGCCGGGCCCAGTCGTGTGCCGCGTCGCCCCGGAAGTCCAGGGCCACGTGCCAGCCCGTGCCCTGCTGGGCGTCGAACCGGGCCACGGCGTCCTCCACCCCCGCCCCGGACAGTGCGGCGGCGCCGAGCGCGAGCGGCCTGCCCTGCTCGTCGGGCAGCACCCGCCGGCCGGACGCCTCGCCTTCCGGAGAGGATTTCCCGCCTTCGGGGCCGGTCTTCTCGTCCGCGCGGCCGGTCCTTCCCCCTTCGGGCGGTGACTCGACGGGGTGGAAGGCCAGCTGCGCCGTGCGGCCGAGGACCTCGGCCGCACGGCGCGGGTCCTGGACCTCCGGCAGTTCCACGACGATGCGGTTCTCGCCGGAGCGGGTCAGCGTCGGCTCCGCGACGCCGAGCGCGTCGATGCGCTGCCGCAGCACCTCGACGGTGCGGTCGGTGGTGGCGGCGTCCGCCTTCGCGGTGGCGGTGTCACGGGCTTCGAGCACCATGCGGGTGCCGCCCTGGAGATCCAGACCGAGTCTGGGGGACTGGGTGAGTGCGATGAACACGGATGCGAGCAGTACGAGCGCAGCCAGAACTGCCCGCACCACGGTGGTGCGAGTCATGGGTTTCCTCCGTGAGGGCGCCGGGCGCCCTCAGGAGGGACGCGCCGGCGGTGATGTGGGACGTGACCGGTGACCGGCCGTCCCCGGAGGGCCGCGCACATCGGGGAGCTCGGCACGGGCCGGCGTCCGGACGCCTTCGCGGGCACCGGTCACCCGGACCCTGCCGTGGACGGCGGGCCCCGACGCGGGCGCGTCGGACAGGAGCCCGCCGGGCGCGGGAGGGAGCAGCAGCGGGCGCGCGCCGTGGGCGTCCTCGGCCGTCGTCCGCCGCGGTGCGTCGTGCCGCGTCCGTACGCCGTCGGAGCGCACGGCACGCGCGGTGTGGTGGGACGCGGCGGCCGCGTCCGGCGAGGAGGCGGCGGGCGCCGCCGCACCGGCGGCGACGGCCTGCACGGCCGGGGGCATGCCGCCGAGGAACCCGAGGACGGCGAGGAGTGCGGCGACGACGAGGGCCGGCACGCGCTGTGTTCGCATGAACGGCCCCCTGTCCGACCCGCTTCCCGCGCCCGCGGTGGGCGAGGCGGTGCCGAGCTCACACTATGCGACAAACCGCCACCGAAAGCCATCGAACCCCCGGATCCGCGTTGGCGGAAAGTGACGGCAGTTGCACAACTGGCGTTCGAAGATTGGCTGGTTGACCGTAGGATCTGGATGCCCCCGATCGCCGGGGGAGCCCGTATGCGGTCTGGAAGGGACTCGTTCTGGCGTGGTCGCGTTATCGGGAAGCGTCGTGTCATGGTCGGGCCGCTGATCGCGGGGGGCGGCGGGGTCGCCGCCCTGGCGCTGCTGATGTGGGCGTTGTCGCTGCGCCGCAGGCTGCGGGCCGAGCAACGCGTGCGTGTGCGTGCGGAAGACCTCGCGGCCGCCCGTGAGGCCGAGATCGCCCATCTGGCCGCCGTCCGCGCCCCGGCCATCGCGGAACGCACGCGCGCCGGCCGCCTGCTCGACGGGGTGCCGGGGCCCGTCGGCTCGGACACCGAACTGGGCGCCGACTTCGTCCGGGCCCTGGCCGCAGTCGTCACGGCCCTCGGCTCCGACGAGGCCGTACGCAGGGAGCGGGCCCTGCGGGACTCCGTGCAGGCGGCCTTCGAATCCGTCGCCCGCACCATGCACGCCATGGCGACCGTGCAGCAGCAGGTGCTGGACCACCTCGAACGCTCCATCGACGACCCCCGGCTGATGGCCGAGGTGACGAAGGCCGACCACGCTGCCGCCCAGATGACCCGCAAGGCCCAGACCCTGCTCGTGCTGTGCGGCATCTGGCCCGCGCGACGGGAGAGCCGGCCGGTGACCCTCCACGACTGTGTGCGCGGCGCCCGGTCGCGCATCGTGGAGTTCGACCGGGTCGAGGTGCACGGAGGGCACACCCTCCACGTCGTGCCGCTCGCGGTCGAGGGACTGATGCACGCCCTCGCGGAACTCCTCGAGAACGCCACGGTGTTCTCGCCGTCCGGCACCCAGGTCGTGGTCACCGTCCGGGAGGTGGCCGCGGGGGCCGTCGTCGAGATCGACGACGCGGGCCTCGGCATGCCGCCGGACGTGCTCGCGCAGGCCACGGCCCAGCTCCGGGACGACCTGGATCTGGCCCGGCTCGGCGCGGTGCCGCGCCTCGGACTCGCCTGCGCCGGCCGTTGGGGCCGCGAGCTCGGCTTCAGCGTGGAACTCACGTCCGCCTCGGCGCACGGCGGAACCCGGGCCGTCACCCTCGTCCCCCACCGGCTGCTCACCGAGCCGCTGTCCCACCCCGCCGCACCCCGCCACGAACCGGCGCCGGGCCGGCGGGCATCCGGGCACGAGCCGTCGCGGCCGGCAACCGGGGAGGGAGAGCCGCACCCCCAGCAGGACGACCCGGACCCGGCGGTCCCCAGGACGTCCCGCGGCGGTCCGGCCTCCGGCTTCACGACGCCCGGCGGCGTCCCGGCCATCGGGTCCCCCGCACCGGGCGTCGCTCCGGGACCCGGCACCACGGCACCGGGGGCCCCGGGGCCTGGTGGTCCTTCGGCTCCGGGTGGGGGTCCGGTGCACGGCAACGGCCCTGCGCCCGGGACTGCGGGGCCCGGTGGTTCACCCGCACCCGGTGGGGGTCCGGCTTCCGCCGACGGCGGCACGCCCCCACCGGGCGCGCTCCCGCGGCGCCGGAGCAGGCGAGGGGGGCGCGAGCCCGGTCCCGAGCAGAGCCGCGGCGCGACGCCGCCCGCGGACCCCGGCGCCCCCTGCACACCCGAGGCGGCCCGCGCCTCCATCTCCGGCGTCGTCTCCGGGACACGCGGGGGCCGCGCCGCCCTGGGGGACGCCACGCCGACGGCCGACGAGACCGACCAGGAGGGAGGCCGCCAGTGACCGGAGCCGTGACGAGACTGCCCGACCTCGGACGGATGCTGCTTCCGCTGAACGACGTCCCCGGAGGGCGCCACGCCGTGGTGGTGTCCGAGGACGGGCTGCGGCTCGGGCACGCCCCCGCAGGCGACCTCACCGGACCCGTCGCCCTGCTCGGCGTACCGGAGGCCGGGGCGCTCGCCGCGGCGTGCGCCGCGATGACGATGACGATGACCGGACGGTCCACGGCCGCGCTGCTGTTCGGCGGCGGTGCCGGGGTGGGCCGGCTGACGCCGGAGTCGGAGCACGGCTTCGGCCTGTTCACCCGCGCCGGGGCCGGTGCCGACGTCGCCACCGGCACCGACGCCGATGTCGGTCCGGTGGCCCAGCTGATGCAGGTGCTGGTGGCGAGGATGGGCAGCCATCCGGGCGCCGGGCCCCGCGATCCGGCGCACCCTCCGGCATGACGGACGGGCCGGACGGACGCACCACCACGCGAGCGGTCCGCCCCTACGTCATCACCGGCGGCCGCGCGGGTGCCGACGGCGCCCCGCCGTCCTGCGAGACTCGCCCCGGTGCCGTACCCGGTGGCGGAGCCCGGCGGGAAGTGCCTCGCACCCGGCGTCGCGGGCGCGGCGAAGATCCTCGTCGTCGGTCCGCCCGGAGTCGGGAGGACGACGCTCATCGGTACGGTGTCCGAGATCCGGCCGCTGTCCGCCGAAGCACTCATGACCCGGACCGGCGCGCGGGTGGAGACCCGGGGCGGGCGTACGAAGACGGGCGTACGAAGACGACGACCGTCGCCCCCGACTTCGGCCGGATCACGCTCGACGGCGACCTCGTGCTCCATCTGTTCGGCACCCCGGGGCAGCAGCGCTTCCTGCCCGCCTGGCGGGATCTGGCCAAAGGCGCGCTCTCCCTCGTCGACACCTGCGATCCGGCCGCCTCCTTCGACGCCCTGGGCAATCCGGAGGACCTCGACCTGCCGTTCGCCGTGGCCGTCAACGCGTTCCCCGGGAGCCCGCGGCACTCCGAGGACGATCTGCGCATCGCGCTCGACCTGCTCCCGAGCACCCTGCCGGTCAGGTGCGACGCCCGGGATCCGCGCTCATCGGTGCCGGCCCTGGTCGCGCTCGTACGCCATCTCGTCCACGCCGCCACCAAATCGTCATGACGACGGACACCTCGGGGCGGCGGATCCGTCGCGACCACGGGCTCCGCCGGGCCGCGGAGCACTCGCCGCCCACGTGGCCGGGCAGTACACGCGACACGCGACTCTTCATGACCGACCACGGAGTCCTCATGACCAGGGAGCCTCATGACCACGGAGTCCTCATGACCAGGGAGTCCCCATGACCACCCCGCACGGCTACTCGCCGCCGCCGTCCGGCTTCGGCGGACGGCGCCCCACCGCCACCGCGCTGTACGGGCCGCACCTCGACGGCGACGCGATGCCCGCGCTGTACGAGGAACTCCGGCGGAACCACGGCCCGGTGGCGCCCGTCACCGTCGCGCCGGGCATCGAGGCGTGGCTCGTGCTCGGCCATCGCGAGCTGCTCCGGCTCACCCGCGACGAACAGGACTTCTCCCACGATCCGCGCCGATGGAGCCTCCTGCGCGAGGGTCGGGTGCCGCCCGACTCGCCGATCCTGCCGTTCGTCGGCTGGCGGCCCGCACTGCTGTTCGCCGACGGCCAGCAGCACCGCAGGATGAGGGCCGCCGTCTCCCACGCGCTCGCCGGGATCAACGGGCACGAGCTGCGGCGCGGCGTACGGTCCGCCGCCGAGGAGCTGATCGCGTCGTTCGCCGAGCGCCGCGAGGCCGACCTCGTACCCGACTACGCGCTCCAGCTCCCGACGCAGGTCATCACCGGCCTGCTCGGGCTGGACGAACGGACCGGCGGGCGGCTCGTCCACGCCATCACCGGCCTGGTCGCCGCGACCGCGGACCCCGGCAGGGCGAGCAGACGCATCAACGCGATCCTGTTCGCCCTCATCGAGGAGAAGCGGTCCCGCCCCGGCGACGACATCACCTCCGCCCTGCTGCACCACCCGGCGCGCCTCACCGACGAGGAGGTGCTGCACAACCTGGTGGTGATGTTCGTCGCGGGCCACCGGACCACCGTCAACTGGATCGCGACGACCCTGCGCGTGCTGCTCTGCGACCCGGCGTTCCACTCCTCGCTGACCGGTGGTCACCTCAGCGTCGACGACGCGCTCGACCTCGTGCTGTGGCGCTTCCCGCCGACGCAGAACTTCCCCGCCCGCTACGCCACCCGCGACCTGAGTTTCGGCGGCCAGTCCATCCGGACGGGAGACATGCTGATCCTCGGACTGGCCGCCGCCAACGCCGATCCGGCCGTGCTGCCCCCGGGCGGCCCGGTCACCGGGAACCGTTCCCATCTCGCGTTCGGTGCCGGGCCGCACACCTGCCCGGCCCAGGACCCGGCCCGGCTGATCACCCGTACCGCGGTGGACACCGTCCGGCACCGGCTGCCCGACCTGGAGCTGGCCGTCGACGAGTCGGAGCTCGCCTGGGTCTCGTCCCCCTGGAGCAAGGGGCTCGCCGCGCTGCCCGTCCGGTTCACCGACCCGCAGCTGCCCCGTGCCCCCCGACCGGGCGCGCCCGCGTGCCCCACCCGTCCCGGCCGTCCGGCCGCCCCACGGACAGCCGCCCCACAGACAGGAGAGGCCCGTTGACCACCTCATCGAGCGCCCCGCACCGGATGGACCCTGCGGGCGGCTGCCCGCACGCCGACAACGCCCGGCTGCTGGCGCGGGGCGCGGTCGTCCCCGTCGTCCTCCCCGGCGAGGTGACGGGCATGGCCGTCCTGGGGCACGACGCGCTCAGGGAGTTCCTCGCCCACCCCGACGTCGCCAAGGGCGCCGAGCACTTCACCGCTCTGCGGGAGGGCCGGATCGCCGACGGCTGGCCGCTGAGGACGTTTGCCACGGTACGGGGGATGACCACGGCCGACGGGGACGACCACCGCCGGCTCAGGTCGCTGGTGAGCAAGGCGTTCACCGCACGCCGGGTCGCCGAACTGCGCCCCCGTGTCGAGACGGTCACGGCCGGGCTGCTGGACGGCCTCGGCCTCGCCGCGGCGGAGCACGGCGGAGTCGCCGATCTGCGGCGGCACTTCGCCATGCCGTTGCCCATGGGCGTCATCTGCGAACTCCTGGGCGTGGACGCCGAGCACCAGGACCGGCTCCACCATCTGTCGAACCAGGTCGTCGCCACGGACATCGGCCCCGAGGAGGCGATGGCGGCCAACCGGGAGCTGGTCGACGTGCTCGGTACCGTGGCCGCCACCCGGGCGAAGGACCCGGGCGACGATCTCACCAGTGCGCTGATCGCAGCCCGCGAGGAGGACGGCGACCGGCTCAGCGGCCACGAACTCATCGGCACGCTCCTGCTGATGATCGTCGCCGGGCACGAGACGACACTGAACCTGATCACCAACGCGGTCCGTGCGCTCTGTGCGCACCGCGACCAGTTGGACCTCGTCCGCTCGGGCGGCGCGACCTGGGCGGACGTCGTCGAGGAGACCCTGCGCTGGGACAGCCCCGTGAGCTACTTCCCGTTCCGCTACCCGACCCGGGACCTCACCCTGGACGGCACGGTCATCCCCAAGGGCACCCCGGTCCTCGCCGGATACTCCGCCGCCGGACGGGACCGGGCCGCGCACGGGCCGGACGCGGACCGGTTCGACATCACCCGGGCGTCCGCATCCCGCCACCTCTCCCTCGGCCACGGGCCGCACTACTGCCTCGGGGCGCCGCTGGCGCGGATGGAGGCGACCGTCGCCCTGGATGGGCTGTTCACCCGGTTCCCGGACCTGGACCTCGCCGTTCCGGAGCCGGAACTGGCCCGGCACGCCAGTTTCGTGGGGAACAGCGTCCGGGAACTACCGGTACGACCCGTTCCCCGGCCTGGGGCGGCGCGTCACCCGTACGGCCCAGGCTGATCGGCCCCTCCCCGGGGCCCGGCGCAGGCTGGAGGGACAACGGGCACCGCAAGCGCCTCGGCGTCGACGGAGAGGGAGGCAGCATGGCCGGACGGTTCCAGGGGACGGTCGTGATCGACCGCCCGGTCGAAGAGGTCTTCGCCTTCCTCGCGGACGGTGAGAACGACCGGAAGTTCAGCCCGAGGGTGCAGGAGATGACGAGGACGACCGACGGTCCGACCGGTGTGGGCACGGTGTACCGCAGCAAGGTCAAGGACGCGGGGATGACCACCTCGCGCGAGTTCCGGATCAGCGAGTTCGACCCGCCGCGCCGGATCCGCTGGACGGAGGTCTCGAAGAACCTGGTGACGGCGCCCGAGGGCGGGTACGACCTGGAGCCCGTGGACGCCGGCCGGACCCGGCTCACGGTGTTCAACACCCTGGAGGGCCACGGTCTCGGCAAGCTGCTCGTCGGGCTCGCGCTGAGCGCGGCGCGCAAGGACGCCGACGCCTTCGCCCGGCGCATCAAGGCGGCCGTCGAGGCGTCCTGAGCGCGCCGGCGCGCCCCGCTCACGGTGGTTTCCGGCGGGCGCCGGCATGTCCGGCCCCCGGACAGCGGCTGGTGCGGCGTGTCCGCCACGGGACCCGCCCCGGCGTGGCGCGGGCCGAGGCGCCGGGCCGCGACTCCCGCGCGCGCCTGCCGCGGGCGGCGGGTCAGCCCTCCTGCCCCGACGCACCGGGAATCTCCGCGCCGGCGGGCATGCCGTCCGCGACGTACGCGTCGTAGTACGGCTTCCACGGTTCGGCCGACTCGCCGTGCGGTCCGCCGCTCGCAAGACCGTCCAGGGTCCGGTCCAGTTCCGTCAGGCATACGCTCCAGCCGGCGGCGTTGCGCGCGGCGGTGTTCCGCGCGGCCAGCACGTTGGTGAGCGTCAGCCGGCAGGCCTCG
This sequence comes from Streptomyces sp. HUAS CB01, assembly GCF_030406905.1. NCBI lineage: Bacteria > Bacillati > Actinomycetota > Actinomycetes > Kitasatosporales > Streptomycetaceae > Streptomyces > Streptomyces chengbuensis. The sequence continues at coordinate 606,691 of NZ_CP129137.1, read as the reverse complement.
CCCTCCGGCGCGACCTCCAGGTGGATCTCGTCGCCGCCCCAGGTGAAGGCGAGCCGGTGCGGCGGCTCGAAGACCAGCACCGTGCCCGTCGTGGCAGGGCTGTTGGGGTCGTCCGAGAACTCGATCCGCCCGCCTTCCCGCGGCTCCAGCCGGACCCGGGAAGGAAACCAGTGGGCGAGGCCCTCGGGTGCGGACACGGCGGCCCGGACGCGCTCCACCGGATGGGCGTACGAGCGCTCGAAGCGGACGGCGGGGCGGCCCTCGAAGTCGATGAAGGCTCCGCGGTTCATGGAAGTGGCTCCTCTGACTGTGCACCGGTGCCTTGCCGGGCACCGGCTCCGCCCTGGTCGTCGAGAAGGCGGCCCAGTGCGTCGAGACGGTCGTTCCACAGACGCCGGTAGGGCGCGAGCCAGCCGTCCAGATCGGCGATGGGGCCGGGCTCGATCGCGTAGATCCGGTGCTGCGCCTGCTTGCGCACCCGGACGAGCCCGGCCTCGCGCAGCACCCTCAGGTGCTTGGACACGTTCGGCTGCGACTGGCCGAGCACCTCGACCAGTTCGCCCACGGAGCGGTCGCCGTCGCGCAGCAGATCGAGCACCGCACGCCGGTGGGGGTCCGCCAGGGCGGACCAGATGGCGTCCGTCATGGCACCGAATATGCCTGCATGGTTATATGCCTGTCAAGGCATGCGTAGCCCAGGGATGCCCGCATGGGACCCCCGCCGGGCACGGGAGCTCGTGTGCCCGGCGTCTCCCGCGCCCCCTCAGCCGCCGGCGGTGGGCGACGAATCGAGCCGCAGCCGCAACTGCTTCTCACCGTCCCCCGACACCGCGTGCTCCACCTCGACCACGAAACCCGTGGTCATGGCCCGAGCGAGCCGGTCCACCGCCGCGTAGGAGCCCGAAAGCTCGGCTCCCACCGGTCCGTGGAGGGCCGTGGCCGCCACCGCCCCGGCCGTGTCGGCGGGCGCCACGTCGTAGGTCGCCGACCAGATCGTCGGGTGGTCGCCCCGGCCCTCCTGGTGGGGGTGCTCCTCGGCGTCCCGGTCGCAGGGATAGGCCGCGAGCAGCGCGGCGAAGACGGCGTCGGCGTCCTCGGGCGCGCCGGTCAGCTGTACCGATACTTCCTCGTGCCTGTCGATGACGGCCACGGTGATCCCCGTCCTCTCTCGCGCTGCGACGTCCCACTCCAAGGTCGCACTTCTCGGGTGGGACAGCACGCGGCCGGGCAGGGACGATCGGGGCGGGGAGCGCGCGACCGGTACGAGGCCGTGGGGGTGCGCGACCGGGAAGGTACGAGGCCGTGGGCGTGCGCGACCGGGAAGGTACGAGGCCGTGGGCGTGCGCGACCGGGAAGGTACGAGGCCGTGGGCGTGCGCGACCGGGAAGGTACGAGGCCGTGGGCGTGCGCGACCGGGCGGGACCGGAACGATCCGTGCCGGGGAGCGGCCGGCCGCGGGGGCCCACCGCGGCGCGCCCCGTCCCCGCCCCGCCCCCCGGGCGGCTCCGGCAGCCGCCCCGTGAGGCGGTCCGGGGGCGCGCGGCCCCCACGGCTCCGTGACGCTCAGCCCGCGCCCTGCAGTTCCCCGGTCCGCGTCCAGCGCAGCACCGCGTCCGCACCGCGGGTGTTGACCACGCGCGACTCCGGTACCCCGCACTCCTCGGCCCGTGCGCAGCCGTTGATCTGCCAGTCGAGCTGGCCCGGAGCGTGGGCGTCGGTGTCGATCGTGAAGAGCGTGCCCGCCTCGACCGCACGCCGCAGCAGCCGGCGCGGCGGATCCAGCCGGTCCGGGCGGCAGTTGATCTCCACCGCCGTGCCGGCCTCGACGCACGCCGCGAACACCTCGTCCGCGTCGAACTCCGACTCCGGTCTTCCGCGGCCTCCGTCACGCCCTTTCAGCAGCCTTCCCGTGCAGTGGCCGAGGACGTCGACGAGCGGGTCGGTCACCGCTGCGACCAACCGTCGGGTCATCGGCCGTGCCTCCATGCGGAGTTTGGAGTGCGCGGACGCCACCACCACGTCCAGCCGGTCGAGAAGTTCCGGCTCCTGGTCGAGCGAGCCGTCCGGCAGGATGTCGCACTCGATGCCGGTGAGAAGCCGGAACGGCTCCCAGGTCCGGTTGAGTTCGGCGACCACGTCCAGTTGCTCCCGCAGCCGCTCCGGGCTGAGCCCGCGTGCGACCGTGAGCCTGGGGGAGTGGTCGGTGAGCACGGCCCATTCGTGCCCGAGGGCGGCCGCGGCGCGTCCCATGGCCTCGATGGGGCTGCCGCCGTCGGACCAGTCCGAGTGCAGATGACAGTCCCCGCGGAGCGCCGCGCGCAGCCGCGCCCCCGGCGCGTTCTCGTCGGGATGCGCGCCCGCGTCCTCCTCAAGCCGCCGCAGATACGCCGGCACCTCGCCGGCCAGGGCCTCCCGGACGACCTGGGCGGTCTTGGGCCCGAGGCCCCGTACCGACTCCAGCGAGCCGGCCGCGGCCCGGTCGGCGACCTCGCCCTCGCCGAGGGCCGCGACCGCCGCGGACGCCGTCCGGAAGGCACGCACCCGGTACGTGGGGGCCCCGGACCGCTCCAGCAGGAAGGCGATCCGGTCCAGTGCCTCCACCGGGTCCACGGCCGGATGCCGCTAGCGCGCGCCGTGAGCACGGGGCGCGGACGCCGCCGCGCGTGCTCCGGGGCCCTGCGCCGGGCGGCCGCCGAGCGTCCCGCCGTCCGCTGTCATCGTGCCGCCCTTCCTCGCCGGTCCGTCGCTCCCATCGTCCTCCCGCGGCACCTCACGAGCGACCGACGAACTTCCGCGCCAGCCTGTCACCCAGTGTCACGGCGGCCCGGTGCGACTCGATGGGGGCGACCTGCGAGTCCCGGAACAGGATGTAGGTCACACCGGAGCTGACGCCCCCTACGGCCGGATCGGGGTCTATGCCCAGCGCCCGGGCGGTGGCGTGCGACGCCTCGCCGATGAGATCGGTCGGTCCGGCGTCGCCGACCACGGCGTACACGAGCCGGTCGCGGTAGATGACGGCGGCCACGGTGCCCCCGCGGATGCGCGAGTAGCCGTAGTCCCACAGGGGACTCGCCGCCGGTACGACGATGAACGGCAGGTCGGCGGAGTCCAGCGGGTATCCCTCGGAGTCCCAGTACGCGGTCTCGGGCTGCCAGTACTCGTCGGTGTCGGGGTTGCACTCCGGGCTGCTCAGCCCGTCGCAGTCGATGTCGAGGTCCGCCTTCCAGAAGACCACCGAACTGGTGCCGCACACCGGTATGGACTCCTCCTGGTCCGCGTCGGTCCGGAACAGTCCGTCGGATATCTGTGTGCAACTCCTGACCTTGGCCAGGAGTTCGCGCGCGCTCACGGAGCCCTCGTAGGCGTGGCGGGCGGTGGCGGTGGCCGGCAGAACGGCCGCGACGAGCAGTGCCGCGCCGCACGCGGCGACGGTCTTGAAGCAACGGGACACGGGGTGTTTCCTCCGGTTCGGGGGCGGCGGCCGCTTCAGCGGCCGCCGCGTATGTGGTGGGCAAGCCGGTCCAGGAAGATCCGCTGGCCCGGAACGAGCAGCTCCGCCGCGCGCTCCAGGGGGAACCAGCCGACCCTGTCGACCTCCGGGAACTCCGTCGGCACGCCGGACCGCGGCGGCCACTCCATCGTGAAAGTGCCGGGCACCACCGAACGCGGATCGAGGTCGCCCTCGACCGCCCAGACCGTGACGGTCTTGCCGCCCGACTGGCGGTTCTCACCGAGCGCGATGCGCTCGCCGTCCGGTGCGGGCAGTCCGAGCTCCTCCTCGAACTCCCGCCGTGCCGCCGCCTCCGCCTGCTCCTCCGGGCCGTACTCGCCCTTGGGAATCGACCACGCGCCCTCGTCCTTGGCGGCCCAATAGGGGCCTCCCATGTGCCCGATCAGCACCTCGAGATCCGCCGCGGTGCCCCGGAACAGCAGGAGACCGGCGCTTCGCTTGCCCGACATGCCGCCGAGTCTGCGGGGGCGCGACGGCCGCCGCCATCGGGCCCGCGGGGTGCCGGAGGCCGGGTGAACGTCCTCGGTCGGGTTCACCCCTGGGAGTGGGCCGGTCCGGTCGGAGCAAGGGCGTCTAGCCCAGGAGAGTGGACAGGTCGACGGTGTCGTCCGCCGGGGGAGTCGCCGTCGGCACCGGCTTGTCGTAGTCCGTGAAGTCCACGGTCGCCTTCGCCGCGCCGGCGCTCGTGACCACCAGGCGCACCGGATAGGGCTTGCCCTCGGTGGCGACGTACAGCGTGATCGTCCGGCCCGCCAGATTCCCCGACAGCGGGATGGCGTCGACGCCCTCGACCTTCGTCTTCTTCCCCTTGGTGAGGTCGACGTCGCCGGTGGGCACGCCGGTGAGCCGGTCGACGAACATGTCGAGGTCGCAGACCTCGGTCATTCCCTTGAGCAGGCCGTTGTCGGTCGTGCCGCGCAGATAGCGGTCACCGACGAGCTCCTTGACCGTGTCGCCCCCGCCCGGTACCTGGTTCTTCCAGAACGCGGCGTCCGGCTTCATCCACACCGTCGCGCCGCGCTTGATGATCTCCACGGAGCCCTCGTCGCCCATGCTGACGGTCCCGGCGCAGTTGCCCGAGCGGTCCAGGGCGAGGTCCAGCTCGTTCGGAGACCCCGGCTCCCGCAGGTCGCCCTTGCTGGTGATGTGCACCGACTGGGCGCCGAGCAGCGCCTCGCGGGCCTTCTCCGCGATCTGCCGGGCCGTGAGCGTCTCGATGTCGTCGCCCGCGTACGCCGTCCCGCCGGCCGCCAGTGCGACCGCGAGGAACGCCGCGGACGACGCCCGTGTCCAGGTCCTGCGGCGATGTGCGCTCACGTCGACTCCCGGGGGAACGCGGCCGGCCGGGTGATCCGCCGCTCCCGAGCCTACGCCGCGGGGGCACCCGCTGCCCGTTCGGGTGAACGATCGAGGGCTGCCCACGTCCGGGCCCGAGTGCCCGGACCGGGACTGGTGAGTTCCGGGACCCCGGGACTGGTGAGTGGTGCCGGGCCGGAGCCCCTCGTCGCGTTGCGCCGTCGCCCCGGGCGCGGCAGGGTCGTAAGTGCGGCCGAAGGAGGACACAGCCATGGCCATCGCCAGTGTGAACCCCGCGACCGGCGAGACGCTCAAGACCTTCGAAGCCATCGGCCCAGAGGAGATCGAGAACCGCCTGGCCGCCGCCCACGCGACCTTCCGTGCGTACCGCACCACCTCGTTCTCCGAGCGTTCCCGCCTGCTGAAGCGGGCGGCGTCGCTGCTGGAGGAGGACCAGGAGGACATCGCGCGCACCATGACGAGCGAGATGGGCAAACCCCTGGCCGCGGCCAGGGCCGAGGCGGCGAAGTGCGTGAAGGCCATGCGCTGGTACGCCGACCACGCCGAGGAACTGCTGGCCGACGAGCACCCTTCGGACGACGACGTGAAGGACTCGGGCGCCTCCGGCGTGACGGTTCGCTACCGCCCGCTCGGGGTGGTGCTCGCCGTGATGCCCTGGAACTTCCCGCTGTGGCAGGTCGTGCGGTTCGCGGCCCCCGCGCTGATGGCCGGGAACACCGGCCTGCTCAAGCACGCCTCGAACGTCCCGCAGACCGCCCTCTATCTGGGAGACCTCTTCCACCGGGCCGGGTTCCCCGACGGCTGCTTCCAGACGCTGCTGGTCGGCGCGGGCGCGATCGAGGGCGTACTGCGTGATCCCCGGGTCGCCGCGGCGACGCTCACGGGCAGCGAGCCGGCCGGCCGGTCCGTCGCCTCGATCGCCGGTGACGAGGTCAAGAAGACGGTCATGGAACTCGGCGGCAGCGACCCCTTCGTCGTCATGCCCTCCGCCGACGTTGACCGGGCCGCGCGGGTCGCCGTCACCGCCCGGGTCCAGAACAACGGGCAGTCGTGCATCGCGGCCAAGCGCTTCATCATCCACGAGGACGTCCACGACAGTTTCACCGAGCGCTTCAGTGCCCGGATGGAGGCACTCCGCGTCGGCGACCCCATGGACGAGTCCACCGACGTCGGCCCGCTCGCCACCGAGCAGGGCCGCGACGACGTGGAGCAGCTCGTCGACGACGCCGTACGGCGCGGGGCGCAGGTGCTGTGCGGCGGCGGCCGCCCCGAGGACCGACCCGCCGGCTGGTACTACCTGCCGACGGTCCTCGCGGGGATCACGCCCGACATGCGGATCCACCACGAGGAGGCGTTCGGCCCGGTCGCGACCGTCTACCGCGTGTCCGGTCTCGACGAGGCCGTGAGCGTCGCCAACGACTCGCCCTTCGGGCTCAGTTCGAACGTCTGGACACGGGACGCCGGCGACATGGAGCGGTTCGTCCAGGACATGGAGGCCGGCGGGATCTTCTTCAACGGGATGACCGCCTCGCATCCGGCGATGCCGTTCGGCGGCGCGAAGCGGTCCGGTTACGGCCGCGAGCTGTCCGACCACGGGATCAAGGAGTTCTGCAACATCACCACCGTCTGGACCGCCGCCTGAGGCACACGCCCATCCGCGGACCCCCCGCCCGGACGTCCCACCGGTAGACCCGTCCGTGAGCCCTCGGACCCCGTGGCCGAGCCGCCTGTCCGGCCGAGCGCCGACCAGTTCGGCGGCGTGGCCCGGAGCCCCGGCGAACTGGTCGGCGCACTCACGGGCCTCGGAGTCACGGGCGTGGTCGTCGTACCGCAGTCACCCGCGGCCGGGGCGCCGGCCGAACT